>CAFBRK010000142.1 GCA_903231505.1 Olavius algarvensis associated proteobacterium Delta 3
CTTGTCGGGCTGTTGCCCGAACCGGTTTTATCGAGCCGTCTTTAGCTCCATGACGCATGCTCTTTCAACCAACATGGGAGCATGATTCAATTGCGATCTGAGTC
>CAFBRK010000143.1 GCA_903231505.1 Olavius algarvensis associated proteobacterium Delta 3
CGAATCTGACATTGGCTGTGGGCATGACCTAACCCAAAATTCTTTCTTGACTTTCAACGGATTAACTTTGCGGTGATACGTTGATCGTAATCGGAATCGCCTTTGAAGTTGGCCATTCCGTCTCGATTCCGATACCGATAACGGTGCCGTTGCTCCATCACGGATCGTCAAGATTTCGTAAATGCGCGAGGCGGTCATCCGTACCGGGGTGGGTGAGGAAAAAGGAGGGAACATCGGAATCGCCGACCTCTTTCGCCATAGACTGGAGGATATCTCTGAACGGCCGGGTGCCCCAGCCCTTTTGCGTCATGTACTCACCGGCAAACAGGTCGGCCTCTTCTTCAAAGTCCCGGCTGTATCCCGATTCAATCAGGAGTGTCGGCATGGTGGCGGCCATGGACGTGACGGATGTGACATCTCCGACCAGAAGGCTGATCAACAGAAACACGCCGGCATTCTGAAACAGACTGCGCAACCCGTGCCGCTGTTCCACGTGTGCCAGCTCATGGGCCAGGACACCGGCAAGCGCACGATCGTCTGTTGCGAGCGCCACGAGCTGATCTGTCACAACAATCGTCCCGGAAGGCAGGGCAAATGCATTTGGCCCGATGATGGGGCTGTTTCTCAACTCAAGACGGTAACTGAACGAAGCGCCGCCCACATCCGCTAATAGTTCGTTGAAGATCTTTTCAAGGGACGCCGTGGTTTCACGGTCCAGGGTCGTCGGGCCAAAAAAACGTGCGTCGAGCATGGTTAGCGTCTGCTTGCTGGCCCCGTCCAGGATGGTTGCCGGAACAAGACGGGATGCCTTGTCCGCCATCACCGGGATGACCACATGGATCGTCACCAGCACCGCCGCCACTATCCCCGCCAGACTCGCCAGTACCAGCGGCCAGCGACGCTCCAGTGCATCCAACATCTGCGCATACCGATTTTTCCGGACCATCTGTTCGAGGGTGGATACCGCCGCGTGATCGTCTGTTTCCAACCGTGCGCCGTCGGCAAATGTAATCACCCGCGTTGTCCGGCCGAGCGGGGCCGTGATATCGACCTGCTCCTGCGGCACTTCCACATAAAACCCGTCCTCGTCGTTCCGGACAGATACGGTCGATCCGTTGAAAGATACGGACACATGCCTTCCGGCAGATGTTCTTCCGTCAAAGTAGGTTCCCGTGAATGTTGTCATAAGCTGATTTCAAGATCGAAGAAATCGGTGGCCGCTTCTCCCAGTGCGCTAACATCATGCTCGTCCTCAGAAACGAATTCGTCCAGGCTTCCCGAGGTCAGAATCGTGATTCTGGAAAGGATGTATCGGGTTCTTCGAATTTTTGCCCACGGGATCAGCAAGCCGACCGATATTATGATCGCGAAGATATTTGTAAGGCGAATCCATATCAGTTCATCCGCTCGAATGCTGCTCTCAAACCGCACCCGCCCCAGCCGGGTGTGGTTGAAGCAGTAATTGTTCAGCTTGGCATAAACGAACTGCTGGACCGCACTGGCGGAAAGCAGAAACAGTCCGTTCATGAGGAATCCGATATAGAAAAACACGTTCGATGGGCGGTCCCCATCCCCGCCCACCTCTCCGGCAAAGATGGCAGAACCGGTTAAAACGAACATAAAGAAAAATATCGCGGTGGCCACGAGAATTATCATCAGGATGGACGCAAGGGCATAGTATTTGTAAAATACCCCGGGCCTGGCATCGAAGTCGACATCGGACGTGCCGTATCCCAGGTGCCCAAAGAAAAACTTCTTTTTGAGATATCCCCAAAAGGGAAAGATCACGCCAAGTGTCAGTGGAATCAGAATGGGGAAGAGAAAATAGGTTTTGTAGCTTTCTTTCAGCGATCCGGCAAAACGGAATCGAATGTTTCGATAAATCGAATTTCGGGCAAAAAACCGCAGCGATTTGCAGACCAAAAAAGGCAGTACAATGTAGGCCAGGATAACAACGGCGCCCATGAGTTCGGGCTTGTAGGAACGGGTCAAAAAGTAGCACGCCAACCCGAAGCCGAGGATAAGGTTGCCTTTGAGAATGGCCGTCGGCGAGGCCACATAGTCAAAGCTGTGGCCGGCCAGGCGGGTGCTGGCATATAAATACCGTCGGGTGCGAACCTTGGCCCACGCGGCATAAATCCCTCCGGTGATGACAGTCAGAAACAGGTTTACGATCCAGATCCTGAAATATTCTTTTGCGTTGCCTGAAAATTCAAACGGGTAGCGGTTCTCCCCCGGGGGCACCGGGCCGGCGACGTGCACCTCTCCTTCGACAGCGGGCCAAACATCCTTTTCATACCGAAGCGGGTCCCCGCATTTGGGGCAATGCACCTGAATCTCACCGATCCGGGTACCGGTTTGTGTAAAACCACATTTTCGACAAAAGAACCGGTCCATTGGAATTCCTTCCGGAAACACGCGGATTTATGGATTCACCAGGGAATGATTACTGCACGTTCTGTGCCGGACTCGCCACAGAGGGGTGGAATATAACAACTTATTGTAATCAATTGTTTATAGCAGCTGCCAAAAATATGGTCCGAATGAAGGTATGGTCCAGGGTGTGGCTTTTTCGAAAGGTCATTAGAGCAGAACCGTGGGGTGGGGCGCACAAAAATGTGGGCAGAGTGGAGACCCTTGTGTCCCCAAAAGGTGATTGTTTTCACGCCCTTCTCTGAATGTCGCCCATGTAAAACTCGAAGCGTCCATCCTGGAGGTCCCTGTAGTACCGTTTCAGGGTTTCTCGAATCACGGTAAAGGCAATCTCGCTCCAGGGAATCTCATTTTCGGTGAACAACCGGACTTCCAGACTTTCATGGCCGGCCCGGAATTCGGAAGAGACCATGTCGGCAAGAAACATGAAGTAAATCTGGCTCACAAATGTAATGTTGAACGCGGCGTAGGGAATCAAGCCATCTACCCGGGCACCGGCCTCTTCCATCGTTTCACGCCTGGCCCCCTCTGCCAGACTCTCTCCCGTTTCAAGAAACCCGGCCGGAAGGGTCCAGAACCCATAGCGCGGCTCGATAGCCCTTCGGCACAGAATAATCTTGTTACGATACCTGGGAATTGTGCCTACCACCACTTTCGGGTTCCGGTAATGAACGGTGCCACAGGCGTCACATACATGTCGGAGCCGGTCATCACCGGATGGCACACGTTGCACAAGAGGGGTCGCACAGTGGGTACAATAGTTCATGGCGGTCGGCCTTAATGAAGCCCCGCAGCCCCGCAGGGCGGGATTTCCGCTTCGCTACAACAAGCTGCGGGGTATCAAAGGGGAGGATATCTATTCTTAACCCCCTCACCCTAACCCTCTCCCACCGCGGGGAGAGGGAACCAAAGGACACCCTGCAACAAGCTACAGGGAGTTATCAAGTTAAAAATGAAATCGTGAAGCGATTTTATTACTATAGAAAGATGTAGTCCGTATCCCTGAGGCTCACGGTTCCCTTCTCCACCACGTCGGGTATTTCCGGAAGAATGACGGCGTAATCCGCGAAAGATCTGTTGTCCAGCTGGGTCGGGATGCCGCCCTTCCATGCATGGCCGTTTCCGGCGACAACAACGACGGTGCTGCCGGGATTCTTCCGGATATACTCGAGGGAGTTAATCGCCATGATATTGTCCCAGACAAGCTGTGCCTCGCAGAAGTGTTCAAAATTCATATTTCCGTGGGCGTGGGCACCGTACGCCCTTTTGATGAACTCCATGTATACCTTGTCTACCCGGCAGGCCACATCCTTGAGTTTTCCCCGTTGCTCGTCAGACAGGGACTCGAAACCGGAGCGTGCCACCTGACTCGTGATCTCCCTGGACACGTTGAGTCCCAATACCGGGATGTTGTTATCCCGCGCATATCGAAGAATCGGAGCGTACAGGGCCCAATCGTAGTTCCAGTTGGCATAATAGACTTTCTCAAATTCCCGTTCCGACATTTCTCCGGCCACCCACCGCTCCAGGTATTTCTGACTGTCGCTTCGAAACATCTCCATGCCGATGGCGACCTGCGCACCGGCCTTGTCCAACGCCCGTATCACCTCAAGCTGGTTTATATGGTGTCGGGTATTGTTGTGATGTTCGCCGACCAGAACAATGTTCTTGTTCTTCAGTTCACCGGACAGCTGCTGTAGAGAAATCGACTTCTTTCCGGACAGATCGTATAATTGAGGATTTTCTACGCGTAATCCAGCAGTTACCAATGCTGCACATAAACCGACCAATAGGATGCTCGTCAAGCCGATATAACCACGCTTCTTCATCTTTACGCCACCTCTTTCTTCCAGATATTACTATCTGATGTTATTCCGTTTTTACCTGCCGCGCCATCGTGTCCCGTCACTGCGCCAGGAGCGACGTCGATCGCTTCGGCGGCGGCGGGCGGTCTTCGCGGTGACATCCAGGAAACCTCTTTTTGACCCTACTGCCAGGTGAAGATCAAGGGAGAGGCCGTAATCGGCCATGTCCCCTTCTCCACATTTTTACCGTTTTGAAACCCCAGGTAGCTGTACCGGCCGTAATGGGTCAATTTCATGGTGGTCCGGACATCCAAACTTCCCCCGGGGGAGAAAAGAAGAGCGGCCGCCCGGTTGTCGCTGGCCGGGTGAGGGAACGCGGCAAACAGGGTGTCTGTGGGAGCGCTGTACCGGCGGTTGCCCACAGTAAATTCTAGCCCCTCAACGGTGACCGGAGAGGGGATGCCGGATACCAGCGTTCTGTCCTTCGGCAATCCGATAAATACCAGGTCATGCGCCTTCATCACCCGGGGACTCAGCTCCGTCTCGGAAATCCAGCCGGCATTTTTAAGACCAAAAGACCGCACCAGCAATCCGGCAATGTCCTTGGCATCCGCGCCGGCCTGCCCGGTGAGAACCATCAATACCGTATCAGCCCCCTTGATGGAGTTGACGGATTCGGGAATTTCCGAGGGGAACAGCTTCCTGAAGACATCCGCCCCGGGGTCCAGTTGAAGAGATTGCGGATTTCCAGGGGACGGCATTTCAAAGCGGGTTTCGGCATTTTTCAGGGATATGGTTTGAAACACGTTTCCGCCAGTAGAATTGAGCGCCAGTGTTAACCGGACATCAAAGGGGGGTGAATCCTGCAGGACACGCCCGGTGACGCGCCATTCTCCGTCGGCATTCTTTCGGCGCTGTACATTTTGCAGGACGGGCTGAGGTGACCCTTTCTGGGTGACCCACTGGTCAAAAAACCGATCCAGACGGCATGGACCGCCATCGCATGAACTTCGGCGTTCGAATGCCAGCTGAAAATCGGTCCAGGAGGCTTTTTGGAAGCGTTTTTCAGTGTAAAGATCCCGAAGTGCCCCCCAGAATGCCGCTTCGCCGATCGTCTGACGGATCATGTGAAACACCATGGCACCCTTGTCGTAACCGATCACCTTAGACGGATTGTCGACCCGGCTTGTGAATGCGGACAACGGAAATTCATTGGATGCATCCACGAGGGTCGCGTAGTTCCGAAGCCACTGCCGGCGATGCTCGGCAGCGTTCTGCTCGGACACCTGCTCCTTGTACAGGTAATCGGAGACGTAGGAGGTCAGGCCTTCGCTCCAGTTTCCCCGGTCGTAGTCGACCAGAACACCGTTTCCCCACCAGCAGTGGGCGATCTCATGCCCCAGGCTTGTGGTAATGATAAAGGGCAACCTGAGCACCCGACCCCCCATTAATGTGTATGACGGAAATCCATAGCCGGTCGGAAAGAAATTCTCGACGACCGCAAATTTTTCAAAGGGATAAGGCCCGAACAGCTCTTCATACATCCGGATATATCGTTCCACCGCATCCAGATAACGATTCGCGAGCGGTTGGGTCATTTCGAAAAAATAAGTGGCAATGGACAGATCCCCCAGGTCACGTTCGGTCACCGTATAGCGGCCTGCACTCAGAGCCGGTCCCTTCGCGGCCTGTTCGATCTGCCATTCCGACACCGTCCGATCGCCTTCGGTCCGTCGCCCCAGGGAGCGACCTGCCGTAACGGCAACCATACCTTTCGGTGCGTCCACCTGGATTCGAAACGCTGTCCGCTCTGAGTGGATCTGCGGATACCATCCGGCTCCGGCCAGGAGAAAAGTACCTTTTTCGGATATAATGCCCGTAACACCGTAACCCGGGTTGTCGGTATTCACCGGCATTTCCGGGACAGAATCGTTAAACACAGCCGAATAGCCGATGGTCAGACGGAACCGCGCACCGCTTAGGGCCTTCGGAATCGCAATCTGCAGCCGCCCCCCGGAAAAACGATACTCTGCAGGGGAAGCGTTGATTTCCACAGCGGTCAGATCGGCATGTCCCGCCAGGAAACAGGTCAATGTGGGAGATCCGTTTGTGGATACAATCAGCTCGTCTCGTCCATCAAGCCGATGGCTCTCCGGGTGCAACGCAATGCGCAGATCATGACGGATTTGCGGTATCGGGACGGTTTGCCCGAACACCCCGGGTACGATCATCAGGGCGGTCATCACCATCAGCACCAGGATGCCGGTGTGTGTTCGAATGGAGCGTGATTTCCACATATGCAGAGCCATGGACATTTCCTGTCGATGGGCCGATGCCGGCCCACACCTTATGAAATATCGTAAAATTAGTTAATGATAAGACGTTTTACACCATTTTCCACAATTTCCGAGCCGGTCAGCATTCTACTCATTTATAGTCTCGGTGATCCCGAAGCGGGGAGACGATCTCCCATCACAAATTAGTTTCCGCTTGACAGAACAGGGGAAAATAGCTATTTAGGAATCATTCCTATTACTGGTTTGCTTATGCTGATTCGGATTGTTTCAATCATAATGGCGGTGCTGGTCGCCGCATCCCCTGCCGCACTGGCAGGAATCGCAGGCCCACCTTGTGAAGACCATCCGTGTTACTGTCACGGTCCTTCCATGTCAGACCACCAAGGCCCCATGACACAGCTGCGGTCGGACCACGGGTGTTGCTGTCAACCGGACAGCGAGATCCCCTGTACCCTAGCATCGACCCCGCTTCCCGGCACATTCGAAGTGGCGATTTCCCCATCTCGGGTGGACGTTCCAACCCCGTTGGTGTCCGGAAACAACATTTGGGATACCATTTCGATCGTTTCAGGCGATCGAGCCGCACAAGCCATGCAAGGAGGTGGATTCCAATCCGCCTTGCCCCCGGCATATCTGTCCCACATGTCATTCCTATGTTGATCCTTCTGCATCTGTAATTCCCTGTTTAATCGCTAAAAAAAGTCAATTTATCTGCGCCTGATTGGAAAGATTTCGCAATCCATACTCTCAGGCGTCATGCTGTATTGAATCCATCGATCCACGATTAAGGAGATCTTTCCCATGTCCAAAAAACATAAAGCGAAAACGCATTCCGAAAAAATGAAGCATAAAAAAGCAGCGGTTCTCGGCTCCCAGAACAAGAGCAAGACCCCCCTCATTATTGCGTCTGTGGCACTTGTACTGCTGATTGGGGGAACAGCGGCGTATATCGGCCTGGGAAACACAAACACGGTCTCCGCGACCGCTTCCTCCTCCGCTCCTTCGGCAAGCACGGCAACCCATGTCAGCTATCCGGTCAGCCAATTCAACGACGGCCAAGCCCGCCACTTCGAGTACAAGACTTCGGACGGGATCACTGTAAAGTACTTCATCCTGAAAAGTTCCGATGGCATTATCCGGGCGGCATTCGATGCGTGTGATGTCTGCTGGCCTTCCGGAAAAGGATATTACCAGGATGGCGACCACATGGTCTGCCGTAATTGCGGCCGGCGGTTTGCGTCGGTTCTCGTCAATGAGGTCAAGGGAGGCTGCAACCCGGCCCCGTTAACCCGCACGGTCCAGGGCGAGCAGCTTGTTCTCCAGGTCAACGACATCCTCGAGGGCCGGCAATACTTCAATTTTTCCGGAAAGGCATAATCGATGAGAATCAAGGATATTGCCATAAAGAATCTGTTGCGGCGTAAGGGAAAGGCCGCATTTGTCCTGGCGGGCCTTGTCATCGGGGTGGCCACGGTTGTAGCGATCATCAGCTACGTCGATGCCATGACCGCCGATATCAACGAGAAACTTGAAAAGTACGGGGCAAACATCCTCATCGTCCCGAGGACCGACAATCTTGCCCTGTCTTACGGCGGTATCACCCTCGGCGGGGTTTCCTATGAAATGCAGGAAATCCGGCAGGCAGAAGTCCTGAAAATCGGTTCCATCAAAAACAATAAAAATATTGCGGCCGTAGGTCCTATCGTACTGGGGGGTGTAGACACGGGCGGACGCCGCGTACTGATGGCCGGGGTTGATTTCGAGGCTGCCGAGATCCTCAAACCCTGGTGGAAAGTCGCCGGCGCGTATCCCCGGAGCAACCAGGCCCTTCTGGGCTCCGAGGTCGCTCGGGTCCTCGGCATCGCCACCGGCGGAACCGTCATGGTCGACGGTCAGCCGATCACGGTAGCCGGTATTCTCCAACCCACCGGGTCCCAGGATGACCAGTTGATCTTTACCGATTTGGGCACCGCCCAGGCCATGCTTGGAAAATCCGGCGTGGTCTCCATGGTGGAAGTTGCCGCACTATGCAAAGACTGTCCGATCACCGATATGGTCCGCCAGATCTCCGGCGCCATGCCGCTGGCCAAGGTCATGGCCATCCAAAGCGTTGTGAAAGGCCGTATGGAGACCCTCGGACAGTTCAAGAAATTTTCCTTCGGCATTTCCGCAGTCATCGTGCTGATCGGCGGACTGGTGGTCCTGGTTACCCTCATGGGCAGCGTCCGGGAACGGCGGCAGGAGATCGGGATCTTTCGCGCCATCGGGTTTCGAAAACGCAACGTGATGCAAATCATTTTCCTGGAAGCCGGGATTGTTTCCTTTCTTGCCGGATTGATCGGCTACGGTGTCGGGATTCTAGGAGCGGCTCTGGGTCTACGGCTGCTGAGCGACAGTCATTCCAGCGGCGTCATAATGGATCCGGCCCTGGCCGGCAGCGCGCTCCTTATCGCTGTCACCGTGGGATTGATCGCCAGCGCCTATCCAGCGTTTCTGGCATCTCGCATGGATCCCAACGACGCCCTGAAGGCCATGTAAATTGAAACGATCACGACTGCCGGTACGCCTTCCGGCAGAAACATCGCGAGACACGTTAACTATGGAGAATCCAATGGATTTTATTACAGCCGATCAATTAACCAGAGCTTACGGATCCGGCGATTCCACCGTCATGGCCATTACCGACGTCAGCTTCATGATCGAAGCAGGAGAATTTGTGGCCGTCATGGGCGAATCCGGGGCGGGAAAATCGACCCTTCTATCGATCATGGGAGCCATGAACACACCCACCGGGGGCGTTTATACCGTCGATGGGATCGACGTCTACAACCTCGGGCAGGAACAGCGGGCCGATTTCAGAAGAGAATTTCTCGGTTTCATATTCCAGAGCTTTCATCTGGTGCCCTATTTGAATGTTATTGAGAATGTCATGCTGCCGCTGACCACCGTCCGACTGCGACGACGTGAAAAGGAGACCATGGCCATGCAGGCCCTGTCCTGGGTCGGCCTCGAGACAAAGGCCAAGCGGCTGCCGAACCAGATCTCCGGCGGGGAAAAAGAGCGGGTGGCCATCGCCCGAGCCATCGTCAATGATCCGCCGATCCTGCTGGCCGACGAACCCACGGGCAACCTGGACAGCCGCAACACCCAGGAGGTGATGGAACTGCTGCAACGCCTGAATGAAGCCGGAACAACCGTCATCATGGTGACCCACAGCGCCGAATGCGCCGGATATGCCAGACGTCGGTTGGAAATGTCAGATGGCCGCCTGGTGAACAACGGAGCTGCCGAGCCATTGGAATCGCCACGAAAAAAAGCTCCTGCGATTCGTGCCGCCTAACTAATTTGTGAGAAAGCATCTTAATTGAAAGGAGAACCATTCATGAAACGCACGATTGTCACCTGCGCTGTTTTGATGGCCGTTTTCGTTGCAGCCGCTTTGGCGCTTTCCACCGACGTCGCTTCCTATGGAACCGGGTCAGATTCCGGAACTCTCTCGAAAGTTGTGCTCAATGTGGAGGGAATGACCTGTTCAGGCTGTGTGTACACCATCAAAACAAGTCTGGCTGGTCTCGAGGGAATCGAAGACATTCAGGTCGATGTGTCCTCCGGAATGGCCTCGGTCACATTCGACCGAGACAAACTCGGTGATGTCGAAAAACTCGCCCAGGCCATTACAAACAGCGGCTACAAGGCCACCGTGGCCCGTGTTGTCGATGCCGACACACTCACCGATGAGCGTCGGACCGCGGATATCAGGGCGAAAACAGCTATCGCATCGGTCGGCGGCCTGGAAATACCGAGACCCGATTTCGAAGCGGAGTTGGCCCATGCCAGGAGCAGATACGAAGCCGCCTATGGAAAAGGTGTTTTTTCGGACCCCCGGGGGGCCCGACTGCTGGACAATTTAAAATATCAAATCGCCCGGAAACTCATCGACGAAGGAATACAACTCCAGGAAGTTCAACGGGCCGGTTATAAAATGAACGACTCGAAACTGGATCAGGAAATGAACGCGTTTTTAAACGAAAGGGGCATGAGCCGGAGCAAGCTGAAGTCCGCTCTCGAAGAAAACGGCTATCCCTTCGAATACTTCATGAGGCGATTTCAAAACAGGGTGCTGATCGAGACCTACGTGGATGAAAACGTGATTGCCGGACTCACCAGCGATTTCGACAAACAGAGCCGATACGCCGATTGGTTCGCCAACGCGCGTCTTTTAGCAGACGTCGTTTACTACGACAGAGATATCGAACGGCTGGTCCAGGCCCAGTCCGCGGGAAGCGGTTGTGGGTCCAGCTGCTCTCGCTAACTGACAGTTTTAAGTTTACAACCAAACCATCGGAAAAAGCGGACCTTTTCCGACAAGTCAAGCTGTTCAATGAGGGTTCAAGGGGTCGAGGATCCAAGGGTTCGAGTGAAATATTGAAGTAATCTGTTTTTAATAAATATGAGATTAAAATCCACTATCACTATACCCCTTGGCCCCTTGAATCCTTGAATCCTTTGCATCGTAAATCTGCGATCCCTGGACTCCTATTCTCTGTCTGAGCTATATTCTTCTCAGCGTGTAATCCCTGGAGCCGAGCCGCATCTTTTCGGCATATTCCAGCTGGATACTCCAGTCGACCTCCGGATAAAGCCCCCGAAACTTGTCCTCCCCGGGGCCGGTATTGACCTCCAGGCAGCTGTCCGGAAGGGCCGGTTCCTGGTTGACCCGATCGACGGAAGCCTGATCGATGGCCACCGGGTCGAGGGATGCGAGGACACCGATATTTCTTACAATCGGCGCATCATTCATCGCCATACAGTCACAGCCCGGAGACACATCCGCGATAAAATTGATGAAAAGGGCTTTGTCCGCTTTATTCTTCAATACACCCAAGCTGTACTCGACCATGCTCTCCATGAGCACGGGTATCGACTGGTTCCACTGGATCTGGACGGCCTCTTCCGGGCATATCAGGATGCACTCGCCGCATTCGATGCACCGTTCGGTATCGATCTCGGCATATGCTTCATTCACAGCGATCGCATCTTGCGAACAATGATCGGCGCATTCTCCGCAAGCAATGCATTGTTCTTCCTTTATCTCCGGCGCCACCGAAGTATGTTGGACCATCTTTCCCTTTCGGGAGGCGCACCCCATGCCGACATTTTTAAGGGTCCCGCCGAATCCGGACAGCTCGTGCCCCTTGAAATGGGCAACGGAGATCAGAGCGTCCGCCTCGACAATATCGGTCCCGATATACACTTCGGACAGTCGATGCCCCTCCACCGGCACAACGGATTCGGACTTTCCCCGCAGACCATCGGCAATAATCACGGGCGCCTCTACCACAGAATACGCAAATCCGTTTCGAAACGCGGTTTCCAGGTGGTGCACGGAGTCGCCACGAGCTCCCGCATATAGCGTGTTGGCATCCGTTAAAAAGGGGACACCGCCGGCGGTCTTGATACATTCCACCACCTTCCCGATATACACCGGCCGGATAAAGGCCATGTTGCCCCGTTCTCCGAAGTGGATCTTTACCGCAGTCAGATCCCGATCCTTGACGATGCGTGAGATTCCGGCCTCCTGCAGCAGGCGCTCCAGTTTTTGAATAAAATTTTCTTTTACCGTCGCTCTAAAATCGATAAAGTAAACATCGCTGGCCATGGTCCCTCTCTTTCGGCTATTGTTGCCAAGGTATGAACGCCGCCATTTGGTGCAACGTCCAGGCGACGCTGTTGAACCCGCTTGTATCAAATTCTGTGATTGGGCGGCAACCAAGGATTGTGCTCAATGCGCTTCAACGATAAACTGCGACAGCTGGAAACACTATACGGGGTGTATGAAGAAGTCACCGCTGAGTTGGAGATCGCCTGTGCCAAAGGATGCGCGGACTGCTGCACCCGCAATGTCGTCCTCACAACCCTGGAGGGCTACGGTCTGGCAGAGCATCTTGCTGCATATCATCAGGACATCCTCGCGACTCTCCGAGCCGATATCGGGTCCTCCCGTTTCATTCCGAAAATGACCACCAACGGCCTGGCAAAAATCTGCATGCAGGGCCTGGAGCCGCCGGAAGAGTCCACTGCTCCGGAAAACACACGATGTTCCATCCTATCCAAATCTGCGTGTGCGGCCTACCTGTTCCGTCCCTTCGGGTGCCGGTGCATGGTGTCACAGAGCCGGTGCACCGACACCGGGTACGCGGAAATGGACGATTTTACGGTCTCGGTGAACACCGTATTCCTACAATTCATCGAGCACATCGACACCACGGGGTGCTCCGGCAATCTGGCCGATGTCCTCTTATTCTTCGAAACTGAAATCAATCGCCGTCGCTATCGGCAGGGGCATCATCTCTGTTCCGCCCAGGGCCTTATTTCGAACAGTCCGATTCCAGTGTTGATGATTCCACCGAAACACAGGAACCGTCTGGAACCATGGATCCGATCCATTCAAAAAAAGCTGAATCCCTAAGCCCGGCGACGGTTGTCAGGCCCTATTGCCACGTACCGGTTGCTGAGCACGTCCATACAGATGTTTTTGACCTATCGGGTACAATGCGCTATAAGTAGAAAATCCCCTTTTAAGAGTTCCGTCGCACCCGCTGGCAGCGGTTTTCAAAAGAATACCAAACAAATAGCGTAGCCATGACACGTGTAAAAAAAGAAAACGTTTTATTGGTGGACAATCATCCGGTCATGTTAAAATATGCGGCCGATCTGCTTGAGAAACACAATTACTCGGTGAAGACCGCCGACGACGGGCTTGTGGCTCTGGATATGCTGCGGGAATTCCAGCCGGATTATATTTTTGTCGATCTGATCATGCCCAATATTGATGGCGCCTCTCTCTGCCGCATTCTTCGCAAAATGCCAGCGCTAAAAAACGTCCCGATATTTGTTCTTTCGGCCATCGCCGCTGAGGAAGCCTGCAATATTGAGGAACTCGGTGTGAATGCCTGCATTGCCAAAGGCCCCCTGGCAGAGATGGGTGAGAATATTCTCACCGCACTGGATCTGTCGGAAAGTCTGATGCAGTCGGACATTGAAATGCCGGTGTTCGGGCTGGAGAATCTTTACCCTCGCGGCATCACCGAAGAGCTTCTGGTAATCAAGCGGCATTTTGAAATCATGCTGGAAAGCATTTCCGACGGAATTCTGGAAATCAATGCAGAGGGTAGAATTATTTTTGCAAATTCAGCAGCATCAACGTATTTCTCTCTTCCCCGCGAGCAGCTCCTGGGGAATGGCTTCATCGAACTATTTACCGAGGAAAATCGACCCCTTGTCTCATCCATCCTTGCGGGGGAGGCTGCGGCTTTCCCGACAGAGGCACAGATGCCGCAGTTTGAGCAAAACGGGAAATTCATCAACATGAAGGCCATTGCGGCCGGAAGCGCCGGAGATAAAAAAATCGTCGTGTTAAACGACGTCACGGCATATGAAAAAGCCCGGTTGGCGATTGTAAAAGCCAACGAAGAGCTTGAAATCCTCGCTAAAATAGATGGACTGACGCAGATCGCCAACCGCCGGGCATTTGACGATCAGCTCAACCGTGAGTGGCGCCGGATGATCAGGGAAGATGGTGAAATGTGCATCATGCTGTGTGATGTGGATCGTTTTAGGGACTTCAATGACCGTCATGGCCACATGGCCGGAGATGAACTGCTTCGAGCCGTGGCTCAATTGGTCGCCAAAAATGCTCAGCGGCCGGGTGATCTGGCCGCCCGCTATGGCGGAGACGAGTTTGCCCTGATCCTGCCCAACACCCCATTGGAAGGCGCAGAGCACTTAGCGCAGAGAATTCTCGACAGATCTCGCCATCTGGAATTGTTTGAAGCCCCCTCAACATTGAAAGCGTCGGTCACCTTGAGCATCGGTATCTGCCACAGCGTGCCAAGCAAAGACATCTCTCCCGACAGACTTCTTTCAACTGCAGACGCCGCGCTGTATGAGGCAAAGAACAGCGGAAGAAATTGTATAACCCCCCGCAGCATCTAACCCGAAAGTAGTATACGGTTACTTTTCCTTTCCTGTCTTCACACAATTGTCGCACAAGTCGACGCCGCCGACGGGTATCGAAACGCCTTCCCAATTGCCGCACCGGCCTATATCTGTCTGTTTAAATAACAAAAATCTTTTTTTCTTCTATTGGCACACCTTTTGCCCAAGCAAAGGGCACGGCACAAGAGTGCTATCTGGACACAACCCGATTTCAAGGTGGATACGTCATGAAGAAAAAACTGATTCTATTTGCGAGTGTCATCTTCTTTGCCTCGGGATTCAACACGGCATACGCAAAATCCGGTTATGAGTTTTACTTCTTTGGCATCAATGTGAACCACCTCAAAGACGCCAGGCCACTGATGCTCGTGGCCGGCGCACTGGCGTCTGTCGCGGCCCATGAAGCCGGTCACCTGTTATACCTGGAATCCCAGGGCAAAAGATGGGATACGCAGGCGTCCATGTCTTCCGGCTTCGCCGTGCAGTCCCAGGAGGGTCTAAACAACGAGCAGTTGCAGCTCTTTGGAAGATCCGGATTTTTACTGCAGACCGGTATTGGCACCTTGCTCACCTTATTTCCAGGGACCAAGAATTCGGATTTTACAAAAGGCTGGGTGGCAATGAACTCATTTCAAATCTGGTCCGATGATGCCCGAGCCCATGATATCGGCAATGACTTTGAATTAATCGATAAAGGAAATGGTGAATCCGATGTGGACCGGGTGGTTATGTCCCTTTGGAGCCAGTACAATTTAAGGGTGCTAAAAACTGCGGAACCAGGCTACACCTATCCGCCACGCGTATCTTCGGAAGTCCCGGCTTTCTCGGAAGGGACCCTGGACGTACTGGAGTTTCCGGCGCCATGGGGTAGAGACATTTTGCCGGCTTCTTTCACTAACTCACCATAAATAAAATCGTACAACGATTTTATGGAACGCGACGATGTCGCTCAGAAGGGGAAAGGCCTGTCCCCCATTGGTGTGGCGGATTGAAATGTCGAGGCCGGCAGCCCCGCTGAGCAGGACTTCCGCTTTACTTCAACAAGCAAAAGGGAATCATAAGGTTCAACACATCGCTTGCTGTTTTATTGGGAAGAGAAGAGGCCAGGCAGGGATGATCCTGCCCGGCCTCTTCTTATCTGTGACGAGAGCGTTTCAAAAACCGGATCCGCTTCATAAAACGCCCGAGTTAGATACGGTCGAACACGATTTCGCCGTCATCTGCGATTGCGCGTATCTTGCCGCCTTCCTGAAGGTGCCCTTTCAGGATTTCGAGAGACAATGGATTTTCGATGTGTCTCTGGATCGCCCGCTTTAACGGACGGGCACCGTATGCCGGGTCATAGCCTTTTTCAGCCAACAGCATCCGGGCACTGTCGGCAAGCTCGAGGTCAATGTTGTGCTCCTCAAGGCGTGCCGCCAATCGCGCCATCTGAATATCGACGATGGCACCAATCTGGTCCGGTGTCAGATTATGGAAGACAATGGTCTCATCGACGCGGTTCAGGAATTCCGGTTTAAACGTCGCTCGAAGCGCTTCATTCACCCGCCGTTCCATTTCTTCACGATCGGTATTCGCCAGTTCGTTGATCCATTGGGATCCCACATTGGACGTCATGATGATAATGGTGTTTTTGAAGTCCACGGTACGGCCGTGTCCATCGGTCATTCTGCCGTCGTCGAGTATCTGAAGCAGAACGTTGAACACCTCCGGGTGTGCTTTCTCGATTTCGTCGAAAAGCACCACCGTATATGGCCTGCGTCGGACGGCCTCGGTTAGAAAACCACCCTCTTCGTATCCAACGTAGCCCGGAGGGGCGCCGATCAAACGGGCAACCGAATGCTTTTCCATAAATTCGGACATGTCGATTCGAACCATGGCCTGCTCACTGTCGAAGATAAACTCGGCCAATGCTTTGGCCAGCTCGGTTTTCCCCACACCGGTGGGGCCCATGAAAATAAACGAGCCGATGGGACGGTTGGGGTCCTGCAACCCGGAACGCGCCCGGCGCACCGCATTTGATACCGCCGAAATCGCTTCTCTCTGGCCGATGACCCTTTTTTCGATGTATTCTTCCATACGGACGAGCTTGTCCCGCTCGCTCTCCAGCATCCTGCTGACCGGGATTCCGGTCCATCGCGAGATAACCTCTGCGACATCGGAGGCGTCGACTTCTTCCTTGAGCATTCTTCGATTGTCCTGCAACTCGGCCAGCCGTGTGTTGGCCTCCTCGAGCTGCTTTTCGAGATCGGTGAGCCGGCCGTAGCGGATCTCAGCCACCTTTGCCAACTCTCCCTCCCGCTCGGCTTTCTGTGCCTCGACCCCGAGCTGCTCCTGGGTTTCTTTGATCCTACGGATTCTCTGGATCAGATCCTTCTCGTTCTGCCAGTGGGCCTTCATCTGGTGGAGCTCTTCCCGGAGCGAACCGATCTGTATTTCCAGTTTGTCGAGCCGCTCCCGGGAGGCCGGGTCCGTCTCTTTTTTAAGGGCCTCCCGTTCGATCTCCGCCTGGGTGATGCGCCGCTGTATTTCATCGATTTCGGTGGGCAGACTGTCGATTTCGATGCGCAGCTTGGAGGCACATTCATCGATCAGGTCAATCGCCTTGTCGGGCAGGAATCGGTCCGAGATATACCGATTCGACAGGGTTGCCGCAGCGACGATGGCAGAATCCTTAACCCGAACCCCATGGTGGACTTCGTACTTTTCCTTGAGTCCACGAAGTATGGAGATGGTGTCCTCCACCGTCGGCTCTCGGGTCAATACCGGTTGAAAGCGCCGCTCCAACGCAGCATCTTTTTCGATGTACTTCCTGTATTCATTCAGCGTGGTGGCGCCCACGCATCGAAGGGTTCCCCGAGCCAACGCCGGCTTGAGCATGTTTGAGGCATCGATGGCCCCTTCGGCAGCGCCGGCCCCCACCAGGGTATGAAGCTCATCGATGAACAGGATAATTTCCCCTTCCGCCGATTCTACTTCCTTGATCACCGCTTTCAGGCGATCTTCGAATTCGCCGCGATATTTAGCCCCGGCGATCAAGGCGCCCATATCCAGCGCCACCAGTCGACGGTTTTTCAGGGACTCCGATACGTCTCCAGCCACGATCCGCTGGGCCAGTCCCTCCACGATGGCGGTTTTCCCCACACCCGGCTCTCCAATCAGTACGGGATTGTTTTTGGTTCGCCGGGACAGAACCTGAACGATTCGCCGTATTTCTTCATCCCGTCCGATGACTGGATCCAGTTTTCCCAGGCGCGCCAGGTGGGTCAAATCCCGACTGAATTTTTCAAGTGCATCGTACTTTTCCTCCGGGTTCGGATCTGTTATGCGTTGGGAGCCCCGTAACTCCATGAGGACCTTCAGAATGCTGTGCCGCTTGAACCAGTTCCTGAGACTTGATGGTGAATTTGTCGAATCTCATTCCCGCTCCATTTATGATTAAAAATTTTCATTACTAAATTTATATAAATAAATTAACTCATAAAATAACCACGCCGCCGTCCCTGTCAATCCGACCGCCCCATATTGAGCCCGGACGGGGTAGTGGTCATCACCGATCAAACAGCGCCTCCCATCGAGCCAAGAGGTGCGCCATGGAAAGCCGGCCCAGATCGTGGGCTTCCATGAAATCAAATATGTCCAGACGGTTCCCCGCAGCACCTCGCCGGTTTCAGCCCGGAACATCCACGTTGCACCGAATCGATTGCTGAAATATTCGCGCATGAGAGACTCCGCCATCCACCCCAGGAGATAATCCAGACAATAAAATTCGGGTACCAGGTCGAAGAGGTGACTGTCGGGTTGATGGTAAAAGCCGGTGTGCCGTCTCATGAGATCCGCATAATTTTGCCCCTTGGAAAGGTCTCCTTCGTCGAACATTTCGTATTCTGCAATAAATTTGGCACAGTATCGGCGAAAGCTGGAAAAATCCTTAAGCTCCTTATAAAATTCGAGTGTCGCGGCCGCCGCATCCGTTAGGCCGACCATCGATGTGAGAAAAGGTCTGGTCAGGGTCAGATTCTGAAGAAGAAAGGCATAGGCTTCCGACAAATTGAATGACACCGCGAGATTACGGTCCGACATGGACAGCTTGGGGGAGGTATACACTGCCGACAGCCCATGACCCAGTTCGTGCCAGAGGGTTTCCAGATCGATCCAGCCACCGGTGGGCTTCATGACCAGATAGATTTCCTCTGGGACCTGAACGATAAAACTCATGGCTTGAGCACTTTTTCTGGTCTCCGTACCCATATACAGTGTTAAGCCTTCCATGGATTGGGGATCCATATCCCAATGTTTAAAAAAAGGAAGATAGTCCCACGCGGGCGTAGACGGACAGAGCCTGTCGAACTCACTGAGCCCCAGAAGATTAATGGCATCGAAACGGGTAAGGTCGGAAAGGGGCAGCCCGAAACGATTCCGGCTCCATTTTTCCATAGCCGCAAAGTAGATGCCTTCGGAGTCTTTGAGAAACTGTTTAATTCGTTGATAATAGAGAGGATAATCGATGCCCTTCTTTTCCTGACAAAAATCGATGTAAGCGTCGATTCCAAAATCGGCCTTCAACAATTCCAGCAATTCCTTCCAATAGTTGATCGCAAATGGCTTAAGAAACCGGCACAGGGCCGTCGTCTCCTTCTGGAGTTGCAATCGCTCGATACGGGTGCTCGACTTCTGACACCAGGGGATCACCTCCCGGAAATAAATCTTCTGCCCGTTCACATGGGCGGCGGCAGAGCTACTCCAGGCTCTAAATTCCGTATCGTGGGAATACAGATGCCGCTGCAGGTAATGATCCATAAATGCGAACTTGATCCGGTGCCGTTCGCGCTCATCTTCGATGGCGGCAACCCGGTCCAGTGTTTCCCTCGTCAGAAAACCCTCAAAACCGGCATAAAGCCGGTATCCGTCAAACCGGGGTCTCTCGCCCTTCCAAAGCGAAAGCGCGGTCAGCCCCACCCGACAATTGAGATGATGAAGAATGTCGCCAAATTCTGACGGATTTCCAAGTGTATGCTTGAGCATAACGATATTCTTTCCGCTGGCAACCTGAATGTCAGGATTCCCCCGCCGCCAGCCATTGGTGAAAGTCCGGATAGCTGCGAAGGCTTTCATAGAGCGCGATGCCGGCAGCGGTGGAAAGATTCAAGGAACGGATCTTCCGGCGGATCGGTATGTGGTAGACGGCATCCGGATATGCAGAGAGGATGTCTGCCGGAAGCCCATGGGTTTCCGAACCGAAAACAAGAAACATCCGGGGCCGTGGGGGAATGTCCCAAAAACTGCAGCCGCCGCGCTTCGAAAACAACGCAATTTCTCCCGCATGGGGGGGCGACAACGTCACGGAATGCGTTAAAATCCTCCCACACGGAGACCTGGACGTCTGTCCAATAATCCAGGCCGGCCCGCTTTACCTCCCGGTCTCCCAGAGAAAAGCCCAGGGGTTCGATCAGGTGGAGGCTCGCACCGGTGCCAAGACACGTGCGGCCGATATTTCCCGTGTTCCAGTGAATCTCCGGTGCCACCAGCACCACATGCCGTTCCGGTCTCCTGTTTTCGGGTATTTCTGAGAATCCCGCCAATTTCTACACTCATCACACCGTTACGGATTCTGCGGACAACTGGACACTTGGCGCTAACCATCGCACCATCGGTTCAGACCGGCTTGCCACAAAATGGGCAGTATGCATAATCTGCCTTCAGATCGCCGCCGCAATGGGAACAGTTTGAAGCCCGCGAGGTGTATCCATGGCCACCTCTGAACGGCGGATCTTGGGAAGTATAGGTACAGCTCCGGCACAGCAGCACCGGTTCGCCCCGCTTTACAGGAAACAGAGGAATAAAAAACAGGTTCAGGTAATGATCCACCCGGCTCGTGAAGGCCTGGTTGAGCCCGCACCGGGGGCATCGCCTGGGGTTCTGATCCAGGGTTTTCACCTTTGGGGAAATGCCACCGATAATAAAAAACATGCGTTACTTCCCGGCTCCGTTGGAAGATTTTTCGCCGGCACCAAGGTTGACGTCAGAATGTTAGGCACCTTGCCGACAAATTGCAATCGTGGCGGTTTCCGGAGCTACCCGGCATTCTTCTTTTCGGCCGCCTTGTCTTGAAAATGAAGGCTGCCCGCCTTTCCGAAATAGTAAGATAGATTTTAGAATGCTCTGGGTTTGCAGACCACCTCGCGTATTCGCATATCAAACAGGTCTGACTGGTTGACCGGCTTTAGAATGAGTGCGGTGTCGGCGCCTTGTCCGGATCCTCCGATGGCCACAACGTCGTTTCCGGAAAGAGCGCCGGCATCGGCGGCCATGATGGAAACTTCCACGGCCACCTTGGTGCCCTGGCCAAACAGCCGCAACGTGTCGGCGATCAACAAGACCGGGGAATGCCCCCCGTACATTTTAAACAGTGATCGCTCCACCCCGGAAAGGGCATGGGTAGCGGAAACAACCGCCGCGCCTTTTGATTCCAGATCCATTCGGATCGCGTCGGGCATCACCTTTTGGAACGGTTCCCGGAATCCACAGTGATAGGTAACCACCGTGACGGCAAACCCGGTGAAAATTTCCAGCACGCGATAGGCGGTCGTGCCGGTGGTCGACGCCACAACCACCTCATCCAGTCCCAGCTTGTGTCCCTGTTCAAACGCCCGAATAAGAGTCTCCTCGGTGTTTGATTTTCCCGGCTGATCAAAATACATTGGGCAAATCTCCTTCGAATGATATACTGTATGGTATTGAAAAGTTCCTCAAGGGGCAATCCAGGTCCGGCCGGTTATAGGGCCTTTCAAAAGGCTGTTCCGTTTCATGAGGCTCGAACCTTCTCTGGAAACCTGTCGGAACATGGTTTCGGCAACGGCTATAACAACCACTTTTAACAGTTCCGAAGGAACATACAATATCAGAATTCGAGTACTGGGATGATCATCGATATCCACACCCATGTATTTCCGAAAAAAATCCGGGATAACCGCCACAATTATTTTCCAACCGAGTCTGCATTCAAACTGCTGTATGACTCCCCCAAATCGACCCTCGTCAGTGCCGAGGAATCCATTGCGGTGATGGATGCCGAAGGGGTCGACCGTTCGGTGGTCTTTGGATTTCCCTGGCAGGACATCGATGTCGCCAGGGAAACGAACGACTACATCCTGGAATCGATCAGCCGATTCCCGGACAGACTGATCGGTTTCTGCTGCCTTGATCCAGCTGGCAAAGACGCGGCAAAAGAGGTGGAGCGCTGTCTTGACGGAGGGCTTTCCGGGGTTGGAGAACTGGCGTTTTACGAGTCGGGCATGGACACAAACGCCCTGGATCGGCTGGCACCAATCATGGCGGTCAGTCAGAGCAGGGGTGTCCCGGTGATGATTCACACCAATGAACCGGTGGGCCATCAGTATCCCGGCAAATCCCCGAACACCCTTGCCCAGATATACCGACTGACAACCCGTTTTCCGGACAATGCCATCATCCTGGCGCACTGGGGCGGCGGTGTGTTCTTCTATCATCTCCTCCGCAAGGAAGTAAAAGAGACGCTTGGCAATGTCTACTTCGATACGGCGGCATCGCCTTTTCTCTACGAGCCGGCCATATACACCGTTGCCATAGAAATTATGGGTGCCGAAAAAATCCTCTTCGGAACGGATTTTCCGTTGCTCAGACCTTCCCGCTATTTCGAGGAATTGAACTCCGCCGGGGTGTCCGAATCGGACATGAAGAAAATCTGCGGTGCAAATGCGCAACACCTGCTGGGAATCTGACCATGGCCGGATCACCAAGCGTGCCGGACGCTTTATTTCAAGCATATGCCAAGCTTTTGAAGGAACTGACGGAGCGTAAACCGACGCAGATTCAAGATCTTCTGGAACAGGCGTTTTCCGGGTGACACAGATAGGCACAAGCGTGTACCGGGCCGTCCCCGAAAAGGAGCGTCCATGATTTCCTGGTCGCGTGAAACATATCTTCGGGCATACCGTTTTGCCGCAGAGGCTCACCGGGGTCAGGTAACTCCCGGGACAGATCGTCCGGTTATCGTCCATTCGACGATGGTCGCCATGGAAATCATCACAGTTCTCTCAAACGAACCCGGCTGGAACGGTAATCTCGCGATCCAATGCGCGCTCTTGCACCCTGTGCTCGAAAATACCGATATCCGCTACGACCAGCTCGATGCCCACTTTGGCAGGGACGTGGCTGACGGGGTTCAGGCGCTCAGCCACAATTATGACATCAAAAATCGAAAACAGCGGATTATTGACGCCGCCCGACGGATTCGGACCCAGCCTTTGGAAGTCTGGATGGTCGAGCTTGCCGATCGGATCGTGAATCTTTTGCCCCCGCCGCCCCCCTGGAGCATGGAAAAAATCGCCGAGTACGAGCAAGAGTCCAAATTCATCTTGCGAAACCTTGGAAAAGCCAACCCGTTTCTATCCCGACGCCTGTCCCGCAGGATCGCCAATTACACCACCGGCGTCATACAGGAAAAAGAGAACGTATCGTAAGGCGTTGACATCCTCATCAAACTAAATTATTTAGGGCGAATAATTTAATATGATGATAAGGAATCTGCCATGGTGAACCCCTTCATGCTCCGAGTCTTGCCCCCTGCGGCACCCTTTTGTGATCGTACAGAGGAACTTTCAGATCTGGGATTCCACGCAACAAACAAGGCCAATGTTGTCGTTTTTTCTCCCCGCCGCTTTGGAAAAACGTCCCTGGTGAGAAGGCTGCAGGCCCAGCTGGCCGAAAAGGATATCATACCCTTCTACATCGATCTGTTTATGGTGACCTCGCCCGAGGATGTTGCCCAGAGGCTTGCCAAGAGCATATATACCATACTGCACCGCCGGGAATCGCTGCTGAAAAAGGGCGTTCGATATCTTAAGATATTCAAGACATTCCGCCCGGTATTTAAACCTTCGGCCCAAGACGGGGTTGTTCTCAGCGTAGAGGCCACCTCACCGGGTTTGTCCGGCATGGAACGCCTTGAAGAGGTAATGGGCGAACTTGGCCGGTTTATCGAGCGGGAAGAATCCGGCATCCATGTGGTCCTGGACGAGTTCCAGGAAATCACCGAGTTGAAAAAAACTCCGGTGGAAGGATTGCTGAGGACACATATTCAGGAGCACCAGGCATCCTACTTCTTCGTGGGCAGCCGTCGCCGGATTTTGCTCGACATGTTCAACCGGAAAAAGAGGCCCTTTTACCAGAGCGCCATCATGTACCCCCTGAAAGCACTACCCAAAAAAGACTTGATTGAATTTTTAATGGAAGAATTCGGAAAAGGCGGAACAGAATGTAGCGAAGAAATGGGCGACCTGCTGTTCCATCGGACGTCCGGGAACCCCTACTATGTTCAGGCACTGGCGTACTATGTGTTCGTCGAATCCAAGAGAAGGGTGACCGAAAAATCGGTGGAAGCCGGCTTTACAAAGCTCCTGGCGTCCGAACGGTACGGCTTCGAGGCGCTTATTCAGGGATTGTCCGGAGGCCAGATCGCGCTACTGCGGGCGCTGGCTGCGGACCCCCGGCAAAAACTGTTGTCCACCGAGTTCATGAACCGCCACAAGCTGTCCATTGGTGGGATTCAGTCGGCCCAGAAAAAACTGGTAGACCTGGACCTGATCGAAAATGACGGGAACGGCTGGAAACTGGTGGACCCGTTGTTTCGACAATGGGTTGCCGACTATTAGCCGGGTTCCCGTCCTATTTCGACGGATTCGAGGAACTTGGCCGGGATTACGCCATCGATCTGGCCATCATTAACCTGGGTGCCTACGAACCCAGATGGTTTATGGCCCAAAGCCATATGGACCCCAAGGAAGCGGTTCACGCATTCAAGGAGTTGAACGCAAAAAAGTTGATGATTGCCCATTGGGGAACGTTCCGCCTGGGAGACGAACCGGTCCATTTTCCGCCGGAAGATCTTCGGAAGGAACTTGCCGCGGAAGGCCTGCTCGATCGCTGGATCGATATCCGCCACGGGGAGACATTCTTCCCAGTATGAAATGCTGTCCTTGGCGATCCGGTATTATGAATCGGATGTTATAGCCGTTGGCATAAATAGGTTCACTCACAAAAATGCATCTCACGCTTGTTCAGAATATCTTATTGGGTTCAACTCCTATCCACTGAAGAAAATACAAACATGCGACCACAATGGTTGCCGGAATCAGGAGTGACAGCAGGACAGACATGACGCCGATGATTACCCGCGCATATGAAACTTCATAGTCTTCGACGTTTTTGGATGTTTTCTTTCCGGTCAGTGCCCTGTAACACCCGGTGACCATTAACCCGAAAGCCACTAAACGCGTGGGGATATAAATCATTTCCAGGTCTGTTTCAACAGGTATCCGTTCCAGAACCGGGGCGGCCAAACTCAGCACGACCAAAGAAACAAGTCCGATCAACCAGGCGCACGCACCATATAGTCGAATTTGACGGGACGTTGCCGCATCCGGTGGATTAAAGACGGTAAGAAGAGACATCGCAGAGATCGAAAGAATGCTGAAAGCACTCATTAAATCGTTAGAAAACGAACCCTTGAATCCTTGACCCCTCTTCTCCCACTAATTTGGAGAAGAACCTTTTTTAAGGCATTGTGGCCGCCCTTGCGAAGTTTTTGAGCGCGTTTTCAATTTTATGGATGACTTCCGTACATCCTGTGATCCCATGACGTTCCACAAGGTATTTCGGATCATTATATGAAAGCCAGACCTGCCCGGTTTCATCTTCCCAGATAAGCGCTTTTTGGGGAAGATCGATGGCCACGCTCTGACGACACTGCATAAGCGGTGTGCCGACCTTCGGGTTGCCAAAGATAATGACTTCGGTGGGGCGCAACGTTTTTCCAACCTTTTGGGCACCCTCCGTATGGTTTATCCGGATAAACACCCTCATGCCCTTCGCGTTTAACGTGCTTTCGAGGCGGTCTGCCGTGACCTTGACATCATGAACACTTTTTGTGCGAATCATGCCGCTGTCGGCACCGGCCAGCGGTGCGAACAGAACGATTCCGATAAGCGTGTAAATCAAGTTTCTCATCGTTGCTCCTCCTTATTATAGACTTGAAATGGAACGGGATATTCCAAGGCAAACAACCGTCACAAAAGATGCGCAGCGATGTCCCCGTTTACACCCGGGGCGGGCATCCGCCGCCGGCTACCCACGTCTCTTTCGGGGCGGCCGGCGACCTCCCTTCGACCCGTTTTTGAGGTGCACGCGCGGCCTGACGCCACCGCGGGGGAGGATACCGCTGTCCTCCGAGGCGACCCACACAAACCGAGATTGCGATTTACTACCCTTGTGGGCGGAAACCCGGACGCGGCACACGTGGAAGCGGCAACGCATCAAGAGCTGCTCGAATTTTTTACTCGGATCGGCCGACCACAACGCCAGACAACCATGGTCGCGCAGCGCCCGTCGACAGGCCAGAATGCCTTCAGGACCGTACAGACGACGGTTGCCTGAAGCTGCCATTTCGCCGGGACCGTTATCGATATCCAGCAGGATGGCATCGAATCTGCTCCTGGAACCAGAGATCATCTCGACGATATCACCTGTTTGGAGGTCCACCCGTTCGTCACTCAGCGGCTGCCCGTTGAGTTCCCCGAGGAACTGACGATTCCATTCGACGACAGCACCCGACAGTTCCCCCACCACCACGTTGGCGCGTGGGCTGAGCAGATCGAGAGCCTGGCGCAAGGTATAGCCCATGCCCAGGCCTCCGATGAGTATGCAGGGCGCCTTGCGACCTGCCAGATGGGCACAGCCCAGCCGGGCCAACGCCTGTTCCGACGCATGCTGGCGACTGTTCATCAGTTCCTGACCGTTGATCTGGATCGAAAAATCTCGGCCATGCTGATAAAGCGACATCCTGCCCCCGTCCGGGGTTCGGGCTTGAGCTCGTCGTACTCTCGGTTTCATGGTGGCGTGTTCTTCGTGCCAAGCGCCCCTGGCTGTTTATTTCTTCTTTTCTTTTTTCGCTTTTCGTTTTTCCTTTGGAGTAAGCTGGGCTTTTTTCTGTTGCTCCCTTTTGCCTTTGTCTTTTTTCCCCTTATCACCCATCTCTGTTTCTCCTTCTTTGAAAATGAATGGCATCGGACAGGGTCGATTAAAGCCCGTCTTGGCTCGAGAGGTTGAAGCGTTCGGGGTGTCCAACACTTTTCGGCGGCCGTCCCGGCGACCCTCGACACTATAGGCCTATTCTATGTTTGCGCCGACAACAGCGGCCATCTGCATCATGTTGATCGTCTGGCCTTCTTTCATCTGTGTAAGGTCGGTGACCTTGCCGGACTTGCTTTTGGATTTTGTGTTTTTGAAGATCGGGAGCAGTTTGGCATCCGCCACAATGAATTTGCCTGCGTTCTCAGGCTTCCCATTTTCACTCTTTGTCTGAAGCTTATTTGCTTTTACATAGTCCCATAGTTTTTTGGTGATCTCTGTCCTGGGAAGTTCTGTTGCTCCCAGAAGCTGTGCCAGTTCATTTTTCAACTTTACCGGTTTCATCAATCCTTTTGCTTCTGCCATGTTTAACGCCTCCATATTCCAATTTAAATGAGTGTCTCTTACGGGCAAGAGCTTCCGCCCAGGTTATGCCAAACCGTTTTCACGGTTTGCGTGTGGATAGGACCCCCTTGAGCCGCTTGAGTTCTGCTTCCGCATGTTCGACCATTTCATCGATAATGCCCTTCAGTGGCTTGACTTCATCGGCCAGCCCAACAGATTGCCCCGCCATGAGAGAACCCTTTGTAATGTCGCCGTCGATCACGGCGTCCTTGAGCGCGCCCACCCAGAAATTCTCAACGGCATAAAGGGCAAGTTTGCGGTCAATAAGATCACTATCGAGCTTTTGAAGCAGCTCGATCTGCAGCTTGGCAAACTCGATCGTTCCTGCGTTCTTTAGGGCCCGAACCGGGATCACCGGAAGGCGGCTGTCAAACGACGGGGTGGCCACGGCATCTTTGGCCTTGGCTTTCCGAAAGGCTTCCTTGAAGTTCGGGTGGGCCTTGCACTCCTCGGACATGATAAACCGGGTGCCCATTTGTACCCCGGCAGCCCCCATCATCAGAAGATGGGCCATCATACGTCCTGTGGCGATCCCGCCGGCGACAAACACGGGGACCGAGTCGACCTCGAACAAAATCTGCTGAATCAGGACCGACAGCGCGACCGGTCCGATGTGACCTCCGGCCTCAGAGCCCTCAAGGATTAATGCGTCGGCACCCCGGTCGATGAGGTTCAGCGCCAGAGGTGCCGTGGGGGCAAAACAGACGACACGCCCCCCGCAGGCCTTGGCCTGTTGAATGTCACTTTTCCGGGGTATGCCACCGGCAAACACAATGAAATCCAAACCCATATCGCAAACGAGATCAAGATGTTCCCGATACGCCGGCGCCAGGGTGATCATGTTTACGCCAAAGGGTTGATCGGTCAAGCGTCGGGTCTCCTCGATCTGCTGTCGGAGGATCTCCGCCGGTGCGTTGCCCCCAGCCAGGAGCCCGAATCCGCCCGCATTTCCCACCGCACTGACCAGGCCCGGATCGCTGACCCATGTCATGGCGCCGCACATAATTGGATACCGGCTCCCCAGAAATTCCCGGCCCTGTGTCAGAAATCTATCGATCAGCATGTTCGTTCCTTCCGTGGGTCCGTGGGCCCGTCTGCCCGTTGGCCGGTTGGCCCGTGGGCCCGCCTGTCCTGAGCGACGTCGAAGGGTTTGCCCGGGGGCCCCTGAAAAGGATAACTTCTCCGGGCTTACAAAGCAAAAAAAAACCGCCCGGTCACGACGACCGGGCGGCAAAGGGGGGGGTACACACCGCTCAAACGGCGGCTTCGAGATAATTCTGGATAAATTTCTGATTATCGTCCTCGGTAACCTCTTCGGGCAACCGATGTGCGGCAATATCGATGGCGGCGTCGATCAGCTCCCCCCGGAGCTCCTGTGACGCTTGATAAATCCGGTTGTCAATGCGCCGCTTGGCTTCTTCCATCATGATCCGGCTTTGCTCATGGGCATCTTCAATGATTTTTTCTTTTGCCCGTTGCCCTTCCTGCAGAATTCGGGCTTTGATCCGCTCCAGCCGTTTTTCATGGTCGGCCAGCAGTTCCCGGGCTTCGTTGACCCGTGTCACAGCGTTTTCCTTTTCTGTCTCGATCCGGCGTATTTCAGCCGCCACCTCGTCTTTCTTGGTCTCAAAAAAATCCCGTAGGGGCGGCCGCAGGAATTTGATCAGCAGAAAGGCCAGGATGCCGAAATTTACCCAGATCATCACGACATCGTAAATCGGTCTCCAGCCGCCTTCGGCCGCAAAGACGTCCTGGACTGAAAACACCAGTGTCCATCCGGCCAGGGGCAACAGCAAACGGATTGTCTTCTTGAAGATCATGCTGCAATTCTCCGTCCTAGAACCTTTTCCATGATGGATGCGGCAAGGGTTCGGGATTCTGCCTCCAGATGCTTTTGAGCCTCGGCCAACTGGTCTTTTACATAACCTTCGGCTTCGGCCCTCTGCTCGTCGATGTTTTTTCTGGCGCTATCGAATATGCCGTCCGCCTGGGCATTGGCGTCGTCCATAAGGGATTCCCTCATGCGAAACGCTTCTTGCCTCACAGCCGACTCCGACGCCTCGATCTGTTGTTTCACGTCATCGAGGGATCGGTCCGCTTCGACAATTTCCGTCTTGAGACCATCGATGTATTCTTCCCTTTCCATCATCGTCTTCCGCAATGGCCGGAACATGATGCGATTGATGATAAAAAGAAAGATTAAAAAGGACGCCAGTTGCACCAACATCGTTTCATTGATGCTGATCAGTGCAATGTTGTCAACGATTTCCATGATTTACCGTCCCCCGAAATCTTCGGAAAATTCGTAAGGGTTGGCTCGACGGTTACACAACAAAAAGGAGCAGCAGGGCAATGACCAGCGAATAGATACCGGTCGATTCCGAAACCGCCTGCCCCACGAGCATGGTACGGGTCAGCAAGCCGGCTTCCTTGGGATTTCGGCCGATGGCCTCACACGTCTTTGCCGCGGCCATTCCTTCGCCGACGCCGGGCCCGATAGCCCCCAGCCCCATGGCCAGTCCTGCCCCTAAAAATGCTGCTGCTTTGACAATATCTGCACCTTCGATTGCCATCTTTCTCCTCCTGGATTCGTTTTTACCCTTATCATTCTGTTCGGAGCGGGGCTGTCATCAACCGCCCCGCCGAAACCCAATTTCATCTAAACCACAAAAATGAGCACCAGACTGATGACCATGGCATAAATGGCTGTCGACTGGGAAACCGCTTGCCCAACGAGCATGGTCCGCATCAGATCGCCGGCATGATCCACCCGTCGTGCGACCCATCGAACGGCGCCTTCGGCGGCCATGCCGTTTCCGATACCCGGACCGATACCGCCGAACCCCATGCAGAGCCCGGCACCCAGAAGTGCCATGGCGGTCTGCAGTGCCGCGGTTTCCGGAAACGTTTTAAACACCAGAACAAAACTGATGAGCAAACCGAATATCGACGGGGTTTGGGAAACGGCCTGTCCCACCAGCATGGTGGTCGTCACAGGGCCGACCGCTTCGGGTGATCGGGCGACACCCTCGCAGCTCGCGCCCGCCGCCAGGCCTCCGCCAATGCCGCTGCCGATAGCCGCCAGACCCGTACTGACCCCGGCTCCCAGCAAAGCCGCCCATGTGGGCTGAAGCGGCGCACTGCTGAAATCCACAAACATGAGAATCAGCGCAACGACCATCGCAAAGATCGCCGGTGTCTGACAGACCGCCGAACCGATCAGCATATTCGTGGTCAATCGACTGGCCATCGCCGGCTGATGAACCATGCCTCTACAGGCCTGGCCGCCCGGGAATCCGGACCCCACACCCGATCCAATCGCCCCAAATCCCATGCAAAGCCCGGCTCCGAAAAGGGCCGCCCCCTTGACCAGGGTCGGGTTGGGCACGTCCAGGAACAGTAACAGGATGGCAATCACCAGTGCGAAAATTGATGCGGATTCCGCCACAGCCTGGCCCACCAGCATCGATTTGAAGACATCGCCCGAGAGCTTTGTATTTCGCGAAACAGCAACACTGGCCTCGGAAGCGGTGTACCCCTCGCCAATGGCCGCCCCGACGGCGCCAAGCCCCATGGCGATGCCCGCGCCGGTGAACGCTGCCAGGTTTACCCACGTTGAGATATCGTATGCCATATCTATTTAACCTGCACCGAGATGTAGACAACGGTCAGCATAGTGAACACAAAGGCCTGAACCGCACCAACGAAAATGCCGAAGAACGCGTTGAGAAACGGCGGCAGAATGATGCTGTAGGTCAGGAAGGAGACGACCAGTATGATGATCGAACCGCCCATGATATTTCCGAAGAGACGAAACGAGATGGATACGATCTTTGCCAGTTCTCCAATCAGGTTCAGTGGCATCATGAAAAAGATCGGCTCGAAATACTCTTTTGCATATGCCTTGAACCCTTTGGATTTGATCCCCGCATAGTGGGCGATCACAAAGCCCATGATCCCCAGGCTCAGCGGTGTATTCAGGTCCTTGGTCGGTTCGTGAAGATGCGGAACCATGCCGATCCAGTTGGACAGTAGCAGAAACATGAACAGTGCGGTCACCAGCGGCGCATAGGTCCGGGCCAGCTTTTCATCGAGGGCGTCTTCGGTCAATTTGTACAGGGAAGAGACGATCAACTCACCGAACACCTGCATGGAATGGGGCAGGATCGCCCGTTTCCGGGTGGTGTAAATCCCGAGAAAGAGCAATACGGCAATAACGATCCAGGCCATGACGATGGCCTCCAGGTTGAACGTGAGGGTGTACCCGCCCAATTGGATGAGCAACTGATGAATTAAACCGAGATCCTGCATGAACCCCTTCCTTAATCGTCCCGTTTTCGACGTGACACCAATGCCCCCGCCACATGATCACCCAGCACCAGCAGCTGAATCATGAAGATTCCGATCACCGTCGACACCAGATCGAATGTGTCATTCCTGACGGCCACGATCAGCGGTAGCGCCAGGAGCAGGTACCGAAACATGGCGGTTCCCATGGACAGCACCGAGCTTCTGGCCCGCGAGGGCGACACCCGCAATGCCAAGGTCTCGCCCATGAGCACAAAATTGAGAACACTAAAAAGGGTCCCCAGGATCAGGCCCTTTGCAATCGGCTTGTACCCGGCAATGATAAAAAACAGCCCGGCAAAAATGGCCAGGGCCATCGCAGCCGATCCATAGCGTTTCTGGGTGTCTCTAATCGCTTCCATTTCCAGGGTGCGTATCGTCGTCGTTGTCCGTGGTCTGGGTGATCTCCAGGATCTGCCGGTAGGCCACATTGGCGCCGCCCAACACACCCAGAACCGTAAAGATCGTTATAAACACGCCCGTGGTGTCCAACCATTTATCCAGGTAGTACCCAACAAAAAAGCAGAACACGATACAGCCGGCCATGGTCAAGCCAAGCTGCATCACAATGGTCAGATGCTCAGCCCAGGCTCGGTTTTTTTTGTAATTAAAAACCATGCAGAGCGGAACGTTTCATCGGGCACCAACAATTCATGGGGAACGGAAAGGACGGGATGTTACTCAGGCGGATTCTCGGCCCGAAGGTGTAGTGAGTAACAACAAGGGAAATCCATGTCAAGGGTTGAAGTGATTCGCGTCGATAAATTTTCACCATGCAAACATGGTGATTTTAATACATTTAATGAATGCCGTTCGGAAAGCCGATGATCCCGCGCCCACCGTTCGTTTGACGTGGGGTCGCCACAAAAGCTATTGAAATATGGGGCCTCAGTCCTTATGATTGTTGATCTTATCCGAACCCAGGCAGATTTATGAAGATCACCCGATCCGAAAGACTCAGCCGGTTTCTGAATGAATTTTCCGGCGAAGACCACATTCTTGTCCTGATAAATGCCGATCCCGACGCCATCGCCAGCGCCATGGCTGTCAAGCGGCTGTTGTGGCGGAAAGTGGCATCGGTAACCATTGCCCACGTTAATGTGATCAAGCGTCCGGATAACCAGGAGATGATTCGGCTGCTGGGTATCAAAATGGCCTATGTGGACAGCATTAAGCAGGCTCGATTCAATAAAACGATCTTTGTCGATTCGCAGCCGGACCACCACGAACGGTTTGCCGGATTCAAACCGGCTGCCATCATTGATCATCATCCGAAAACCGATGCCCGCGCCCCATACATGGACATCCGTCCGAATTACGGCGCCACGGCCACCATTCTCACCGAATATCTTCGGACCGCCCGGATAAGCCCGTCGGCGAAGCTCGCGACCGCACTTTTTATTGCCATCAAGACGGACACGAGCAACTTCGAACGGCAGACCGTCATCGAGGATCTGAAAGCCTTTCAATTTCTGTTCCGTCGCGCCAACATTCACCTGGCCCGTCGGATCGAACAGGCGGAGATCAGCTTCGACTTTTTAAAATATTTCAGGTCGGCCCTGGACCATATGAAACTTCGCAACGGCCGGGTATTTGTCCACCTGGGGGCCGTCAACAACCCGGATGTGTGTGTGTTGTTGGCCGACTTTTTCATGCGCCTCACGTGTGTGGATTGGTCCATCGTTTCCGGATTCAACGACGGGAAACTCATCATCATCATGCGCAACGACGGCATCCGAAAAGATGCCGGCAAGGTGGCCAGACAGAGCTTTGGGGAAATGGGCTCGGCTGGCGGACACAAGGGGATGTCCAGGGCGGAAATTCATATGACGGCACTGCCCGCCTCCCTGGACACAGAAGACAAAAAGGTTGTCGCCAACTGGATTATCGATACATTCGAAAAGACCTCCGGGCCGGGAAAGGGCAAAAGCGGCATGGCCGCTTTTCAGAAATCGTTTTTTGGGCTGGACTCCTGATTATGTCATCTGCGACGAGCGTCACGATCCTCGGTTCTGGCACGTGTGTTCCTTCGGTAAGACGGAGTTCCTGTTCCGTGAAAGTCGTCGCGGGCGGAAACGTCCTCGTCATGGACACCGGTCCGGGAACCATGCGGCGGCTTTTGGAAACCGGAACCACCATATTCGATGTTTCCCATCTGCTGTACAGCCATTTGCACCCGGACCATACCGGCGAGTTGGTGCCCCTGCTGTTCGCCACCAAATATCCGGATGCCGGGCGGCGGCGGGATCCATTAACGATACTGGCCGGGACAGGATTCAATAATTTTCTTTCCGGGCTCCGCGGTGTTTACGGCGATTGGATCGATCTTCCGGATGGGATGGTGACCCTGACCGAACTGAATACCACGGGTAACGATCGACGGGTGTTCGAAGGATTTACCGTCGAGACGCTCCCCATGGCGCATCGACCCGAAAGCATCGGGTACCGGATCACCGGGTCCGACGGCCGCGTTGTCGTCTATTCCGGAGACACGGATGTTTGTGAAAACCTGATCACCCTGGCAAAAGGAGCCGATGTGTTGATTTGTGAATCGGCGCTTCCCGATGCGTTAAAGGTTGCCGGGCATTTGTCTCCATCCCTGGCCGGTGAGATCGCTGCATCGGCGAATGTCCGAAAACTCGTTTTAACGCATTTCTATCCCGAGTGCGATGGCGTGGATGTCCGCAAAGAGTGCCGAAAAACCTTCACCGGTGAGCTGTATCTTGCCGAAGATCTCATGCAAATTGGACTCTAACGATAACGAGCGGGTCTACGGTTCGGGGTCCGTTCATTCAGAAAGCGACACGTGACCGATGAAATACTATCCCATTAATCTTGATATCAACGGCCATACCTGCCTGGTTGTCGGTGGAGGATCGGTAGGCCTTCGAAAAGTGACCACCCTTTTGGAGTGCGGTGCCCGTGTGACCGTGGTCAGCCCGGAGGTCGAATCCCGTATCGAACAGCTGGCCGAGGAGGGCCGCATCCGACTGGAGCGGCGAGCCTACACAACGTCCGACCTGGACGGCAAGTTCCTGGTCATCGGCGCTACAGACGACAACACCCTGAACCGCAAGATCAGCTGGGACGCCGGGCGCCAGAAGATGCTTTGCAACATTGCCGATGTCCCGGATGCTTGCAATTTCATCCTGCCGTCCATCGTCCACCGGGGTGACCTGATTATCGCCATATCGACATCGGGCAGCAGCCCGGCAATGGCCAAGAAGCTTCGACGGGAACTGGAAGTCCAATACGGAGAAGAGTACGGCGATCTGCTTTCCTTCATGCAGGCCGTCCGACAGCGATTGCTCAGTCAGGCCCACGCCCCGGAGGCGCACAAACCGTTGTTTGAAAAACTCCTCGATGGAGACCTGGTGGCTATGATCCGGAAGGAGGATGTCTCCAGTATCAACACACTTCTGGCGGACGTTCTGGGAGAAGGATTCGATTTCGATGATTTAATGCGGGTGGGAAAACCCGCTCATTCGGTGATTTCGTGAACGCCCCCAACCGAAGAAATACCCGGAGCAACCCGGATGTTGAATGACATCTTGAGAGCGATCGGAAACCATGGAAAACCTGCGATATCTCATCATTTTGCTGTATCTGGCAAGCACGGTAAGCTATCTGCTGTATCTTTTCATTCAAAAAGATGGCTTTCATCGGGCGGGGATTTACCTGCTGATTGCAGGCGTGGGAATTCACAGCGCTGAAATTCTCTACGCCACCGTCTCCAGCGGTCAACTGCCCGCCACAAATCTGTATGACGCCCTCTCCATCGCGGCCTGGGCCATTGCTCTGGTATTTCTGGTCATCCAGTTCCGATACAAAATCCGGATACTTGGCATCTTTGCAGCCCCCCTGGCAGCCATGGTCACGATCCTGTCGACCCGGCTTCCGGAAACGCCGATACCGGCGCAAAACATATTTAACAGCATCTGGTTCATAATCCATATTGTATCGGTGTTCATCGGCGATGCCGCCCTGGCGCTGGCCTGTGGCGTGGGTCTGCTCTACCTGCTTCAGGAACATGCCATCAAGGCTAAAAAGCGCGGGTTCTTTTACAGCCGCCTGCCGTCTCTCGAACTCCTCGACACCACCGGTTACGCCTGTATCGTCGTTGGCTTCACCATGTTGACCATCGGTCTTATCACCGGCTTTGTCTATGCAAAAGCGATCTGGGGCCGCTTCTGGAGCTGGGACCCCAAGGAAGTCTGGTCCGGTATTACCTGGATACTCTATGCGGTTCTGCTTCACGAACGGCTGACGGTTGGCTGGCGAGGCAGGCGGGCGGCAATCATGGCCATCGTCGGCTTTTGCGTGGTTTTGTTCACGTTTTTCGGCGTCAACTTCTTTATGAAGGGGCACCACGGGCAATTCACAACATTTTAGACGTTTATCGCCCCCCGGGGGATCGCTCCCGGGTTGAGACGACGGTAATCGTCTGCAGACAGTGACATCGACCATCATGGCGGCGATCATATTACTGGGACTCAACCACAATACCGCTCCCGTGGAGCTTCGGGAGTGCATTGCCTTTTCCGAAGAGGACACCGAGCTGGCCCTTGAGGAACTGCACGAACGGACGGAATTCAAGGAGATTCTGCTGCTGTCCACATGCAACCGGGTGGAACTTCTCCTTGTCACCGACGACCGGGAAACCTGTGTCGCGGAAGCCAAACAGTTCCTCGCCGAACACAACCGGGTACCGCTGGATGATGTAGAGCCGGCGCTTTACGTTCACGAGGGCGCAGATGCCATACGGCATGTGTTTCGGGTGGCCTCGAGCCTCGATTCAATGATGGTCGGGGAACCCCAGATCCTCGGACAGATCAAATCCGCCTATCGGACAGCCACCCAGAAAAAGACGTCGGGTGTGATACTGAACCGCTTGCTCCACCGGGCCTTTTTTGTCGCCAAGCGGGTCCGCAGCGAAACCGGTATCGGGGACCATGCCGTATCCATCAGCTATGCCGCCATCGAACTCGGACGGAAAATTTTCGGCACCCTGGAAGGCAAGGAGGTGCTTCTGGTGGGTGCCGGCGAAATGGCCGAACTGGCGGTGGAAAACCTGATCCGTCATCATGCCGGTACTATCTGGGTTGCCAACCGGACGTTTGAACGGGGACTGGAACTGGCCACCCGATTTGGAGGTCGGGCGATCCGCCTCGAGGAAATTCCCGAGAGTCTGCAACATGTCGACATCATCATCGGTTCCACAGGTGCCACGGATCTGGTGATCACCAGCGACCATGTCCGTGCCATCATGAGGCGTCGAAAGAACCGGCCCCTGTTTTTTATCGATATCGCCGTGCCCCGGGATATCGATCCGGCAATCAACCGGCTCACCAACTGCTATGTTTACGACATTGACGATCTCAAGGAGATCATCGACGAAAATATCGAGGACCGGAACCGGGAAGCCATAAAGGGAGAGCGCATCGTCGAGGAGGCAACCATCCGTTTCAGCCAATGGTGCGACAGTCTTGCCGTGGTACCCACCATTGTGGCACTGCGTCGGAAAATGGAAGATATCATCGACGAGCAGATCGACAAGACGCTTGGCGGTCTGAAGCATTTTTCGGAGACCGACCGGGAAGCGTTCGATCGGATGAAGCAGGCCCTGATCAACAAGATGCTTCACGATCCCACCATGTTTTTAAAAAGCAACGGTTGCCTGGGAGACCGATCGCTGTATCTCGATGTGACACGACGAATGTTCAATCTGGACAACGAGAGATAAACGGAAGGAGTCTGTGTTGAGTAAAATCGCGTTTCTGTTTCCCGGCCAGGGATCCCAGTCCGTGGGCATGGGGCATGATTTCTACCAGGAGTACGATAGTGTTCGCGACCTGTTTGACATGGCCGAAGAAGTGACCAAAATAAACCTGTCAAAACTGTGTTTCAAAGGGCCCATGGAGGATTTGACCGCCACGGTGAACCTGCAGCCGGCGGTAACCGCGGTAAACCTGGCAGCCTTGGCGGCGACTGAGCAGGTGGGGGTCCGTGCGGATATCTCGGCAGGGCATAGCCTGGGCGAGTACTCTGCGCTGACCGCCGCCGGCGTGCTGTCCCGGGAGGATACCATTCGCGTTGTTCATAAACGGGGTATCCTGATGCACCGCGAAGCCACCAGGCACCCGGGAGCGATGTGCGCCATCGTCGGTCTGCCGATAGACGCCGTCAATGCCCTGTGTGCAGCGTCCCGGGAGGTGGGTCTCGTTTCCGTGGCCAACCACAATATGGAAACCCAGATTGTGATTTCCGGAGAACCGAACGCGGTCGAGACGGTGTCCCGGCAGGCTGCAGCCCAAAGCGCCCGGGCAGTACCGCTGAAGGTCAGCGGGGCCTGGCATAGCGAGTTGATACGGGGGGCAGAGGGCGAGTTCCGGAATTTTTTGGGGACCATAGAATTTCAGGCGCCTGCGAGTCCGGTCATACACAACGTGACGGCCCGGGACACTGACGACCCGAACCAGATTCGAAGTAACATGGCGGACCAGCTTTGCAGTCCGGTCCGATGGTTCGATTCGATGCACCGTCTGCTCGAAGAGCAGGTGGACACCTTTGTCGAGATCGGCCCCGGAAAAGTGCTCACCGGATTGCTCCGGAAAATCGTTCCGCCTGAACATGACTGCCGTATGTTCAATGTAAATTCGATGAAAACCTTTGAAAAATATGTGCATGCGGTCACATGATGGAGAGATACATTTTAGACTTTACAAATCTTAAAATTTAATCTATACGGGTTTGTTTACAATTAAAATTTCACACTTTCTTGAACCGGATTTCATTATGAAGAAAAAGGACATTCAGTATTTTAAAGATCTTTTGAGCAAACGACTGGAAGATCTGCTCAATCAGGCCGATGATACGGTCTCCGGAATGACCGCACCGAAGGAGAACTTTCCGGACCCGACCGACCGGGCGTCCCTGGAGTCGGACCGGAATTTCATGCTTCGCATCCGGGATCGCGAAAACAAACTGATAAAGAAAATCCAAAAAGCGCTGGACCGAATCGAAAACGAAACATTCGGCATCTGCGACGTCTGTGGCGAAGATATCAGCATGAAGCGCCTGAAAGCCCGTCCAGTGACGACCCAGTGCATCGACTGCAAAACAAAAGAGGAAGCGAAGGAAAGAGCACTTGGATTGTGAGCCCGGCTCAATAATCGACCTTCACATCCACTCCTCTGCATCCGACGGTTCCCTCACTCCAGCTGAAATTCTTGATATGGCCCTGAGTCTCAATCTCGGGGCCATTTCGCTAACGGACCATGATACCGTCAGTGGTTGTCGGGATGTTCTGGCGACCGGGATTCCATCCCCTCTGAAGTTTCTGTCCGGTGTCGAAATCAGTTCGGCGCCACCAGCGGAATTCAGCATCTCCGGCAGCCTCCATATCTTGGGATATGGTTTCCGGATGGACGATCCCGAATTAAACAGGGTTCTGGAACGGCTTCAGGCGGCCCGGAAAGAACGGAATCCCAGGATTCTCCGACGACTCCGGAAGCTCGGTGTGGCGCTGTCCATGGAGGATTTCCGGCAGGAGGCTGAAACCGGTCAGCTCGGCCGTCCCCATATCGCAGCGGGTCTTCTGAAAAAGGGGTATGTCTCGAGTATCGACGAGGCCTTCGCCCGCTACCTGGGAAACGGGAAACCGGCCTACGTGGACAAATATCGCGCCCCGTGCGCAGACGCCATTGCGGTGATTCAGCAGGCCGGCGGCCTGGCGGTATTGGCCCATCCCGGACTGATTTCCGAAATGGATGCACCGTCACTCGAAGCACTCATCGCAGCGCTGGTCCCCATGGGGCTCGGTGGTATGGAAGTGTATTATCCCCAACACAATTCTTCCACCACCGCACGGCTGGCAGGCCTGGCCCAACGGATCGGCCTGGTCAAAACCGGCGGTAGCGATTTTCACGGTAACATCAATCCGGATGTCCGGATGGGCACCGGTCGCGGGGACTTGAACATTCCCTATTCCATTTATGAGAACATCATCTCGTTGCTGTAACAAACGCCTTTTCCGAAGGATGCCCTGATGGACCTGACGGATATCGAAACACTGGAAAAGCGGCTGGCCTATCGATTCTCGAACAGAGAGTTCGTTGTCGAAGCGTTGAGTCACAGTTCCTATGTCAATGAACAGAACCGGCCGGAACTGAGAGACAACGAGAGGATGGAATTTTTGGGAGATGCCGTTCTGAACCTTGTCGTCGGCCACCTTCTCATGCAGCGATTCCCCGATTTGAACGAAGGGGAGCTGTCCCGATTTCGTGCAAATCTGGTCAATGAATCCCAGGTTGCCCGGCTGGCCCAGGCCTTTGATCTTGGCGCCCATCTTCTGCTCGGAAAAGGCGAAGAACGATCCGGAGGCCGGGACAAGCAGTCCATTCTGGCAGACGCCGCCGAAGCATTGATTGCTGCGGTCTATCTTGATGCCGGATACGACGCCGCCTTCCGGTTCATCCAAACGCACCTGTCCGAAGCTCTCGATGCCATCTTTGCCCCGGCCGCAAATTATGATTTTAAAAGCCGCCTCCAGGAAACGGCCCAGGCCTCGATAGGCGAAATTCCCGTCTACAGGGTCATTGGCGAAAGCGGTCCGGATCATGACAAAACGTTTCACGTCGCCGTTGATCTCTCCGACATTCACACCGAAGGTGTTGGAAAAAGCAAGAAGATGGCCGAACAAAATGCCGCGAAACACGCGCTGGCGGCGCTTGGCACAAACGGCGGCGAGGACACCGATGAGGGCCATTGACGTCATCATGTTTCGATAACATCCAACACCACGGTACCGGTACATGGCAACCCCACCGATGGCTGCTCCCGGGAAGCACACAGCGATCACGATTCGGATCCCGGACGGCGGCATCCGAAAACCCGCGCCCAGACCCCTTGTCATCCCCATTTTTATTCCCCACAGGGGATGCCCCCATCGGTGCAGTTTCTGCAATCAATCCGCCATCACCGGAGCCCCGGAAACGGGGGGCGGATCCATTTCCGTCAGACAACAGGTTCATCGTTTTCTGTCCCATTGCAAACCGGATCGATCGCCGGTTGAAATTGCATTTTTCGGGGGAAATTTTCTAGGGCTTTCCCGACGGGAAGTGGAATTTTTCCTCGGGGAAGCAGCCACGGTTGTGGCGGCCGGTGCGGCCGACAGCATCCGCTTTTCCACACGCCCGGATACGATCACCGAAAGCACGCTGGGCTGGATCCGTCCGTTTCCGGTGCGCACCATCGAGGTCGGTGCCCAGTCCATGGTCGACCGGGTTCTATATCTTTCCGGACGGGGCCATCGCGAGAAGGATACCCGTATCGCCATGGAGCGGATTCGAAAATACAATTATGCCGCAGGCGTTCAGATCATGGTCGGCCTGCCGGGGGAATCCGAAACAGATGCCCGTTTCACAGGGACAGCGGTCACCGCCCTGGAGCCGGATTTTGTGCGCATTTACCCCACCGTGGTGGTGGCGGGAAGCCCCCTGGCGAAGGCCTACACAACCGGGGAATATCGGCCGCTGCGCCTGGATGAGGCGGTCACCCGAACGAAAATACTGTTTCTCATGTTCCGGTCCGCCGGTATTCCGGTGATCCGTATGGGTCTACACGTCACATCCGACCCGGATCTGACCGGTGCCGTTCTGGCCGGCCCGATTCATCCGGCATTCGGCCATCTGGTATGGTCTGAAATTTTTCTGGACACGGCGGCCGGAGCGATCGAACACTACGATGTCGCCGGGTCACGGCTGGTCCTGGCGGCTCATCCGTCGAACGTGTCGCGGTTGCAGGGTCATCGCTGCGACAACCTCACCACGCTGAAGCAACGGTTCAACCTGAAATCTGTCGACGCAGTTACCGATTCCCGCCTGGAAAAAGGCGAAATACGGATCCGTATCGCTGAATAGATTTCCATTGACAATTTCTTTTGCTTTGGGCGATTTTCAGGGTCCCGTATCGATTGCTGGAAGAGGTATAGATCGACTACCCGCGACATCATCGGTATCGGGTTCGGTATCGGTATCGGTATCGACGCCGAAATCAAAAGCCCCGCAGTCCCGAGGCTTTCCCGGAACGGCGGGGTTTTATTTATGACAAGGGGAAGAACTTCGGTAAACTAGTCCTCAGGCAATCGCACCACAAACACCGGTTTTTGACTGCGGCGGACCACCCGCCGGGCGGTGCTGCCGATCATGGCATCGGCAAAGGACCCCGTCCCGTGGGTGCCCATGACAATGATATCACAATTATTCTCTTCGCTCTGTTTCAGAATTTCTTCCACCGGATTTCCCCGGAGCACGAGGATGTCGTCTGTTCGGAAGGTACAGTCGACCATATCTTCCTGAACGGTTTTGCAGAAGTTCTCCAGGGCGTCACCGATGGCGGCCTTGCCGCCGGCTTTGCTGATGATCGTCTGCCGGGCATCTTCTTCGTTCCTCTTTTTGATCGCCTCCCACTTTTCTGCCGAGACATATCCGATGATCTTCTCATCGAGCAGGGGGGAGTCCTCGACCACGTTAAGGATCGTCAGACCGGCGTCATAAAGATTTGCCAGACTGACGGCGTAGGCAGCGGCATGGAGGGCATTTTCAGACAAATCCGTCGCGTAGAGGATTTTCTTGATGTGTACTTTTGGAAGCAGCATGGGAGTTATCCTTTTTTCAGGCGGTGGCCTTTTTTCCGAACAGGTTTTTTAGACTTTTAATCCATATCCCGGACAGGAACCAGGAGTAAGCATAGGTCCCAATGATAATCAGCACGAAGGATATGATGATGTCCGTTGCACTGCCGTCCAGGGAAAATCCCGGTACGTAACCGAAGAGAAACGGTCCCAGGTAGAGAAACTTGGCGAATTTGAACGCCGAAAAGGCGGTTCGCCACATATTCGCCTTGGCGATGGTTGCCCCGGCAAAGGCCGCGATACAGACCGGCGGCGTGATGTTGGAATCCTGGGACAGCCAGTAGACGATCATGTGGGCGGCGATCTCGTTGACGCCCAAATGGGTCAGGGCGGGCACCGCCACCACGGCGGTGATCAGATAGGCGGCCGTCACCGGAACGCCCATGCCGAGCACCAGGGAGGCCAGCGCCACCAGCAGGATGGTCAGCCAGAGCTTTCCGGCGGCCAGTTCAATCACGATGTCGGCAAAGGTGAGCACAAGACCGCTGTAGGTGAGCACCCCGATGATAATACCGATCACACCGACGGTGGCACCGATCTTGAGGCTGCTTTCCGTCCCCTTTCGGCAGGCTTCGACAAACCGCTTGAGTTCCGTGATGGTGCCCTGGAACCGGTCCTTCCGCAAAAAAGCGATCACGACGCAAATGACGATCCCATAGAGAATGACCAGGTTTCCCGAGAATACCTTCCCAACCATGGCTGCAGCGTCCATGCCGCCGGCTTTTTTAAGCATCGCCACGAGGATCGATCCGAGAACCATGAGCCCCATGATAACGGAAAACGTAAAATCCATCCGCGTATCCTTGGTTTTCCAGCCGACGACAATGCAGGTGGCCACCCCTAAAATGGCCGAATAGGCTGGCGAAAAGCCGGTCAGCATGAAAATGGTGATCACCACAAGGGGGAGGATGTACGGCCATTGCGCCTTGAAGATTTCCTTGGCGCTGTGTTCGCTCCGCTCACCACGGATGTTGTACATCTTGGCCTCGTAGTGCACCATGGTAAAAACGCTGAAGACGTACATGAAGGCGGGAAAAATCGCCACAAGCATGATCCAGGAGTAGGGCATCCCGGTCAGTTCGGCCATGATAAACCCGCCGGCACCCATAATCGGCGGCATGAACATGCCGGAAATGGATGCCGCCGGTTCAACCGCCCCCGCGATATGAGGGCGAAAGCCCGCCTTTTTCATCATCGGAATGGTGAAGGCGCCGGTCGACACGGTGTTGGCAATGGCGCTTCCGGAAATCGATCCGAACAACCCGCTGGCGATGACCGCCACCTTGGCCGGTCCGCCGATCCGATGCCCGACGGCCGCCAGGGGAAAATCGATGAAAAACCGCTGGGCGCCGGATTCTTCCAGAAACGCGCCGAAAATGACAAACAGAATCACGTATGTGGCCAGGACATTGGCCATGATGCCGAACACGCCGTCGCTCTTGTAGAAGATACTGGTGCACACCCCCGGGAACGTGTCGCCGGCATGGGCAATGAGATCCGGCATGTAGGCGCCGTAGACGCCGAAGAGAAGCAGGAGAACCCCCATGATTACAAATACGGTGCCGACCACCCGCCGGGCCACTTCGATGCCGATCAGAACGCCGATGACGGCCACGGCCATGTCAAAGGGTGTCTCCGCGCCGGTCCGGTAGTTGATCGCCTCGAAATAGACGATCCAGTATCCGACACTGAAAATGGAGGCTGCGATCAACACGAAGTCGAGAGCCCGCGTAATCATGTGCTTCGACTTATACGTCATGAAGATGAGCACGTAGGTGATAATCACGTAGATGCCCCGGTGGTATTGGGTAGCCGCCGGCTTCAGCACCGCCGAATAGGAGTAGAAGAGGACCAGGGCAAGGGATAGTATGTTGAAAATGACCTTTTCGTATTTGTTCAGTTTTTCATACACGTCGAAGCCTGCCTGTTTTTGGGGTCGTCTTGTTTGTCCGTTGGGCCTGCACCAATGAGTCCGGAGAGCTCTATCGGCTTCTGAGAAAGCGCCACAGGGGTGCACCGAACCCGTCTGTATCTATTTACAAATTCACGCTCAGATTGCAAACCGTTCCCGCAGGGGAACTCGAAACCGGGCTGCGGGTGATCCCGCCGGAAACGGCCGGGACCACGCGCAGCAACGGTTTGTCCGGTTATGGTGATTCAGGGCCGGACACCCTGGACATCGAACTACATTTTCCCTTTGTCCTTCCAGAATTTTTCGGCACCTGGATGGAACGGGGTGACGATATTGGTCGCCCCGGTGTCCAGGCTCATTTTCTTGAAGGTCTTCTTCTGGCCGTACATGTGCTTGAGGCCGGCGTCAGCGTATACAATCTCCAATAGCCGGTACACGACATCGGCGGGAACCTTGGAATTGGCGACCCACAGCGCGCTGTCCTGAAAGGACGGCACATCTTTTTCCACTCCGCGGTAGGTGCCGGCCGGTACGGCGAGCTTTCCAAAGTACGGGTATTTTTCGAAGAACCCCGACATCTGGGCATCGGCGCCGAGGTTGACCATCTCAATGTCGTTGGTCTGGGCGGCCATGATCACCGCGCCGCTGGGAAAGGCGGTAAACAGCCAGAAGGCATCGAGCTGATTGTTGCCGAAAGCGGCGGCCGCATCGTTATAGCCCATGGCGTTGCGTTCGATCTTGTCCCAGACGCCCATGTGGGAGAAGAACAGCTCGCAGTTGGCAAAGGCGCCCGAACCGGCATTGCCGACGCCGACTTTCTTTCCGACGAGGTCCTTGGTGCTATTGATCCCGGATCCCTTCTTGACGACCAACTGGGCCGGCGCGCCGTAGAGCCAGGCCACGGCCATGACATTCTGGTATTTCTTCGGGTCGTTTTTCATCTTTCCGTTCCGGCCCAGCCACACGTGGCCGGAATAGACGACGCTCATCTGCTGCCGTCCGGCGTCGGTCTTACGAAGATTTTCGACAGACCCGGCGGAGGTTTGCGCCTTAACCCTAAAATCCTTCTCCGCTTTTACGGGCTTGTAGACCTGGATCCCGTTGGCAACCACCTGGAAGGTGCCGCCGGCCGGGCCACCGCCGAAAATGACGAGTTTTTTTGCGAAGGCATCGCCGGAGAAGATCGTGGTCACCGCCAATAAGGCACACATACCGATTACCAGTGCAACGTGTTTCCTGTTCATGTGAGTCCTCCTTTTTGTTCATATAACGCCGTTCGAAGGAACGGCGATACTTATAGGTACATGCCCGACCGCGCAGACCGGGCTTCGTATAGACCACCCGTCAACCTCGTGAATCCGCTCTCGTCCACCTCCCTTCTTCGTGGACATGTACATGTCCACGCCGCAATCACCGTCATTCTCAGGACAGGGTGGTTGTTACGGGGACCTTCGCCATCCGGGCGGCATCTGGAATGCCGCCGTCGAAAGGTCCCTCGGCCAAACACAGTCGAATTTTCCGTCAATGACCTGAAGTACCATGGTCGGCACCCGGTTCTGGCGCTCGAATTTCCCGTAGTCGTTGAAGGATACGGGACCGAACGGGGTGGTCGTGTCGGTGTTATCCAGCGCTGCCAAGACATCTTCAGGCTTTGTGGAGGCCGCCCGGCGGAGTGCGTCCGCTGCCACCAGCAATGCCGAATAGGCTTCCACACCATGATAATCCGGGGCAACGCCATAAGTTTCGCGGTACCGATCGTAGTAGTCTCCCGCCCCGGGGTACGGCAGCCCGGGGCACCAGAGGGTGGCGGTCAGCAGATATTCACCCGCTGCCCCGGCCTTGTCGATAAACTTCTGATGGGTGAATCCGCCGGCCCCGCCGCACAGCAACGCGTTGACACCAAATTGTTTCAGGCTTTTTACCAAAAGCGCACCATCGGCGAGGTAGGACACCATGTACACCACATCCGGGGGGTTTTCCTTGAGCGGTGCCAACAGTCTCTGAAAATAGGAGGCCCCGACACGTTCCGTTCTGGCGCGTTCCTTGTGGTACGGGATGATGGCCCGGATTTCGATGTCGTTCTCCCGGCAGAACCACATCATCTGCATCGCACCCCCCGTGCCGTATGGGCTGTTTTCATAGACAATCGCCATCGACCTGGGTTTTACACGGTTTTTAAGAAAATCCTCCAGGCCCTTGGCATAGTCACTGGCCGGGGGGTTCAGCCGGTAAACGTATCGCCATTTCCGCTGGGTGATGCGATCGTCGGCGGCGGTACAGACCAGAAACGGTGTTTTCATGGCATTGGCAACCCGCCCCATATAGACCGTGTTGCTGCTCTGATAGGCGCCGACGAGCATGACCGCACCGCCGGTGGAAACCAGCTGCCGAACGGCGGCTTCGCCGGCATCCCGCTCACCACGGTCGTCGGCATACACCAGCTTCAACGGCCGGCCATTGATGCCGCCCTCTTTGTTTATTTTGGTCAGGGCCATGTCAAATGACTGTCTCATCATGGTCGCGTAAGTGTAGCTCTCGGAGTGGGGAATGCCGACAATAAGAGGATCCGCTGCGGGTACGGGGCTGGAATACACTGAAAGACCCATCACGAGCAAAACAACCATACCGATGCCGACGTGTGTGCATCTGTGACTCATGATTTGCTCCTTGTATGGATAAGGGTGGGGTCCAATGGAGAGTGATTATGATTACCGCGTCTGTTAAAAAATAAAGACCTCCTGATTCTCGATCTATATCCCCGATACAAATCGCCGTCAATGGGCCGATTTCTGATTTTTCTGTCAGAAAATTTCTTACAAAGAAATCCTGTTGACGGGGTCATGCCTCGATGAGACGGTTCTGGATGGCAAAACGGGAGAGCTCCGCATTGTTTCGAAGGCCGAGTTTCTTGAGCAGGCGGAAGCGATAGGTGTCCACGGTTTTAATGCTGATGTTGTAGGCAGAGGCGATTTCCCGGTTGGTATGGCCAAGGGCCAGGCGGCGCAACACCTGGAGTTCCCGTGTGGACAGAGAGTCCAGGGGCGATCGCCCCTCGGTCCCACGGGCCAGGCGAAGGGCTAATACTTCGGCCGCCTCCTCGGTCAGATACCGGAAGCCGTCATACACCTTCCGGATCGCAGTCACCAGCTGCTCCGGCGCCGACTTTTTGGTGAGATACCCTTTGGCGCCGGCCTCAATGGCACGTACGATATACTGTTCTTCTTCGTGCATGGTAAGCACGAGAATCGGCAGATCCGGATATTCAGAACACAAGCGGGAGATGACCTCCAGCCCGTCCAACCCCGGCATGGAAATATCCACCACCACCACATCGGGGGACGCCTTACGGGTTTTCCGGAGGGCTTCGTGCCCGTCCTTGGCTTCGGCGACCACTTCCATGCGCCCGCTTTCTTCGACAATCCGACGCAGCCCGTCCCGGACAATACTGTGGTCGTCGGCAAGAAGCACCCGAATCATGAGCGTTGATTTCCTTTCACCGGCACCCGAAACTGCACCCGGGTGCCTTCTCCGGGCCGGGATCGAACCGTCACATCGCCCCCGACCAGCCCGGCCCGCTCCCGCATCCCCGCCACGCCGAGCGCCTCGTTTTCGGACAGGACTTGTATATCGAACCCGTTGCCGTCGTCTGAGACCGACAGGACTACAAACCCGTCGGACCCCATCAGATCCACGTTCACCCGGGCGGCATCGGCGTGGCGAGCCACATTGGTCAGGGCTTCCTGGGCGATCCGGTAGGCCGCCGTTGCCAGAGTGTCGGGCACCGGCGGAACGCCGTTGTGCTCAAAAATACAGGAGATTTCGGTGCGCCGCTCAAAATCGGTGGTGTACCATTCCAGGGCATCGACCAGCCCGAGGGTGTCCAGAACCCCCGGCCGCAATCGGATAGCGATCCCCCGGACCTCTTCTATGGTCCTGTCGATCAATCGGCACATCGTCATGGCCCGTTCGGACCCGGCGCTATCCCCTTCGTTCAGGCGATCCCGCAGCCAGACGGCATCCATCCGAAGCGCCGTGAGGACCTGCCCCAGTTCATCGTGAAGTTCCCGGGCAATGGCGGCCCGCTCCTGTTCCTGGCGGGACATAATGCTGCCGGAAAGCCGCCGAAGCTGATCCTGGGCTTTCTTGACAACGGTGACATCGGTACAGATACTGCACACCCCGCTGGCGGCACCGGACTCATCGTAGATGGGGAATTTTACCGACAGGTAGGTATGCGGCCCGTCATCCTGGGGAATGACCTCTTCCACCTGTCGGGGGCGGCGCTCTTCGAGCACCTTCTCGTCGTGGCACCGGAATTGATCGGCAACCGCGATGGGGAGAATCTCCATGTCGGTCTTCCCCCGCGCGCTGTCGCCGGCAACACCGAACAGCTCCTCGAAACGGGAATTGACCAGAGTGAATCGGCCATGCCGGTCCTTCATATACACCACGGCCGGCGTGTACCGAAGCAGGCCGGAAATCTCATGGGTCCGTTTTCGAACCTGAACTTCGAGGTCCCTGGAATATCGACCGAGGGCCTCTTTGGCCTGCCGGAGTGCCTCTTCGGCGCGATTCCGCTCGGTCACATCGATGGACACCGCCAGCGTCCGGGTGATCCGCCCATCCTCATCCCGGTCTGCAATTGCCGACAAGAGGACGTCGATCACCTCTCCGGATTTCTTTCGGAACTGGTAGGAGACATCCCGGCAGACGCCTCTCTCGAAAAACATGGGAAATACCGTCTCTTCGGCATATTTTCGTGACACCTCTGTGAAAAAGTCGGTTAACGGAAGGCCGATCACCTCGTCCCGCCGGTACCCCATGACGTCCACCCAGTAGTCACTGACACTCACCAGTTTCCCCTGGGTATCGATGGAGTGAAGCATGGCCGGCGTGTGGTGGTACAATGACCGGTAGCGTTCTTCGCCCTGTCGCAGGGCCCTTTCTGCGGATTTCCGCTGAAGAAGTTCGTTGCTGGCCTTCCGGTAGAGCATGAATACGAGAAACCCCACCAGAAAGCACAGGGCCAGGATCGCCGGTCCGGTAACCTCGACAAACGGATCGGACATGATCCGGGCCACGTCCTTGCGACTGCGCAGGTGAACCAGCCGCCATCCGGGATGACGGTCAATCTGCGACTGGTTCACGATGTAGGCAGTGCCGGAAGCATCCTTGGCAGTCTGGTCCTCGTGAAAGGTCAGCCCGATCCAGTTCCAGGGGCCGGCACCAAATTGGCGGGATCTGGAAATCCGGATGTCTTCCTCCGGGGTAATCTTCCGGATGGATTGAAACAGCCATTCTTTCCGGTTCGATATAAAAATGATCCCCGACGGGTCTGTCACCAGGACGCTTTCATCCTCGCTGAAGCCGGCTTCCTTTTCAATCTGATCGATGGACGCCTTGATCACCGCCAGTCCGATGGGAATGTCCTCTCCTTTTTCGAATATGGGATAGCTGTAGTAAGCGCCCCTCTTGTTGGACGTCACCCCGAGGGCCAGATAGGTTGCCGGCGCGCTGTGCATCGCTTCCTGAAAGTAGGGGCGAAAAGCAAAATTCTTACCGATGAAACTGTCGGGCGCATCCCGGTTGCTGGACGCCACGGTGTTGCCCTCGTGGTTCATCAGATAACAGACATCCACCTCGAGGGAATCTTTGAAAATATCGAGAACGGCATTGGCCCGGTCCAGGGATTTTCGGCTGGGCCGCACGAGAAGCTCCAGCATTTCATCCATCCGGGACAGTGCCCGAACCGGGCGGATGTTCTCCAGCAGCATGGACGACAGGTTCTTCCGGATCAGCTCCACCCGGGTGATCGCCTGCCGTTCGGCTTCGGTCCGGGCGGCCTCCCGCAGGGCGGAATAATACAAGTAGCCCCCCGTGGATGCCGACAGAAAAGCAAATAACGACAACATGAGCAGGATGGTACGAAGTTTGAGCATCACGCCCCTCTCTGGCACGCATGGGTCATGGTTGGAAGGGATACGGGCCGCTTCAAGACGGGATTGGATGTCGGTGTGGTTCAGTGCAAATTCGCCAAGCGCGGTTTACATAATCCGTTTCTGTGTCCCCGCCCCTGAAAAGATTATATGAAATCATCAGGTTACACTATCAGATGGCACAAATATGGGCAACCCTCCCTTGAAGAGAGCCGTCCGCTTGGTGCGATACCTGCGATAGATGGAGATGACCGGAGGTGAGATGGCGGTTCAGGAGAGACGAAGGGAAACGCTTTTATAACGATTTTCAGAATTCCGTTCCGAAACCTGACTCACGGTCCAGGGTGTGGATGTTTCTCTGGATAGTAAATGCCTTAATCGATCCCCTCTTGACATTCGGCCCCCCGTACCGCACTCTGCCGGGACAAACTGCAATCGGAAATAAGGAATTCAATCGATGATGGGATCTTGTTCAGAAAAATTAAAGACCTTAATCGGTTTCACTGTGTGGACGGTGGTTGCGGCGGTGGCCATGTCCGGGTTTCCCCGGTACGCCGAGGGGGCCTTGCGCATCGGTATCGTTCTGCCGCTGTCGGGACAGATGGCGACCATCGGAGAGCAGGTGTCGGAGGCTTTCCGCTTTGCGGTCGAGGAACTTCGCCGTAACGGAAACCTCAAAGGGGACTCACTGGAACTCATTTTTGCCGACACCGGCGGCGATCCGGCACAAGCCCGCGCCGCTGTCGCACAGTTACTATCCCAGGACAAGGTCTCGGCCTTGATCGGTGGTATTGCCGGACCGGCAACTTGGGAAATCGCACGGGCGGCCCAGCGCGATCAGGTGCCATTTTTGATTACCACCGCCTCGGCCGACAGCCTCACCCGCCAGGGATGGGATTATGTCTTCCGGTTGAGCCTCCCGGTTCAGGCGCAAATCGGAGCTTTCGCCGGGTTTATCGACAATGGGACCCGGGGAATCCGCACCGCCGCGGTGCTCCATGACGACTCGCGGCTCGGTCCGTACCGAAGCGAAACGCTTCTCCGGTTGTGGCATGCCCGGGACATCGAAACGATTCTCATCTCGGGGTTCCCCGCGTTTTCCGGGGATTTCAGGCCGCTTCTGGCAAAAGCAAAAGTCAAGTCCCCCGAGCTTGTGTACCTTTTATTTTCCCGGGAAGATGCACCTCTGGTGCTTCGCCAGGTGAAAGAGCTCCGCCTGAATGCCAAGCTGATTATCGGTGAAGCCGCCGGTTTCGGCGACCCGGAGCTCTTCCAGAAAGACGCAGATGCCGCCGAATACTTATGCGTGTTGACCCAATGGACACCCAACGCGCCCTATCCCGGTGTCACCGATTTAGCAGAAGCCTACCGTGAGCGGTACGACAGAATGCCGGACTACCGCACCGCACAAGCTTACGCCGGCATGCAGGTCATCATCGACGCCGTGGTCCGGACCGGAACGCCGACACCCCAGAATCTGCGGCGGGCGCTGGCCAAAACGAGCATGGCGACGGTGTACGGCAGGGTTAATTTCGAAAGCGGCAACGGCCTCACCAATCAGAACCAACCGGCAATGCTGGTCCTTCAGTGGATCGACCAACAGCAGGAAATCGTCTGGCCGCGGAAACTGGCCACCAAACGGCTGGTATTCCCAAATCCGAAATGGCGGAAGAGATAGGATAACACCTTACGTCGACGGCGCTTATAGCGATTTTCAGAATTCCGTTCTGACCCTGGACCCTACCTTCAATCGGAACACATTTATGGCAACTGCTACAGGCCTCGATATGTTCGGCGTCGGGATCGCTATCGGTATCGGAATCGAAACGGGAAGACGACCTTCTCAGTCGATACCGATAGCGATTCCGATGAATCCTCACGCGTCATACCCTTCCCATAGCGGTCACCCGAACGATACTACATCAGGGTCTTGTAAAACTCCTCCGGTTCGCTGATCTTGTCGGGGGCTTTGGTGTACTTGGTGGGAGCGGTGCCTTCCTTGAAACACTCGAATATCGTTTCGGTCGATTCGGCAATCGGCAATAGTCCGGTCTCGGCATCGATCTTGGAAAAGACAATCCCTTCGGGAACCGGAAAGACTTCGATGGGCAGCCCCTCATGAATCCGTTTCATGAATCCGAGCCAAATGGGGCTGGCCGCCCGTGAGCCGGTCTCCCCCTTGCCAAGGGAGCGTTCATCGTCGAATCCCACCCATGTCCCGGTAATATATTGAGGCGTGTATCCGACAAACCAGGCATCGAAGAGATTGTTGGTCGTACCCGTCTTTCCGGCGGTCGGGCGCTTGAGGGCCTTAGCCCGATGACCGGTGCCACGTTTGACAACCCCCTCCAGAAGGTTCGTCATAATATACGCGGTGGTTTTGTCGATCACTTTTTCCTTCAGGGGATCGGCCTCGTAAATCAGCTTCCCGTTCCGGTCATGAATCCGTCGGATAAAGACCGGCTCCACCCGATATCCCTGATTGGCAAAAATGGCATAGGCGTTGACCAGTTCCAGCAGCGACATACCCGAAGATCCCAATGCGATGGACAAGTCCCGGCTCAACTCGGCCGTAATCCCCAACTTTCGGGAATAGTCGATTAAATAATCGATCCCGATCTCCCTGAGCAGTTTGATCGTGACGACATTTCGTGACTTGGCCAAGGCTTCCCGAAGTCGCGTGGGCCCATAGAATTTTTCTTTGTAGTTTTTGGGTTTCCAGACAAAGGCCCGCTCGGTGTCCTCGAACACTATCGGTGAATCGATAATAATACTGGCCGGCGTGAATTGTTTGTCGAGGGCGGCGGCATAAATGATCGGTTTAAACGCGGAGCCGGGCTGGCGTCTGGACTGAATCGCCCGGTTGAACTGGCTGTTCTGAAAATCCAGACCGCCGACCATGGCCTTGACTTCTCCGGAGCCCTCCTCAATGGCCAGCATGGCGGCTTGGGCGATGGGCTGCTGTTCCAGATTCAGGGTCCAGAGCTCCGATTCCGGCGCCTGGCCTTTGACAGCCACTTCGATGACATTCCCGACCTTGAGGGCATTGGATGGCCGATCGATCCGCTGCTCATAGTAGGCCACCTCCAAATCCGGCCGACGCGCCCAGCGCATTGTTTCCAGATCGATGCGCCCCCGGCTGTTTCCCATCCGAACATAAACGGCGCGCCCCGGATCGTCGACTTCAATCACAACACCTTTGACATTCTGCCCTTCGGCCAAAGGTGCTTTGTCAAACTCCGCCTGCAGTTCCGAAGAAAAGGATTCGATCTCTTCCGGCTTTAGATGCATGAGCGGGCCGCGATATCCCTGTCGCTTGTCCAGGTCGAAAAGGCCCTTTTTGAGTTCCTCCCGTGCAATCTTCTGCATATCGACGTTGACCGCAGTGTACACCTGAAGCCCCCCGGTGTAGAGCATTTCCGGGCCGTAAATCTCTTCAAGCATGCGCCGGATGTGCTCCGTGTAGGACGGCACTTTTTCAATATACCAGTTTTTTCGGGGCATGATGTCCAGTTGTATGTCCATCGCTTCGGCCGCCTGGGCCCTGGTGATATAACCTTCGGTGACCATGCGATTGAGGGTGTATATCTGCCGCTCCCTGGCGCGGTTCGGATGTCGAAAGGGAGAGTACCGGCTGGGTGCCTGTGGTAAACCGGCAAGTATGGCACATTCGGCAAGGTTCAGATCTTCAACGGCTTTGTCGAAATAGTTCTCCGCAGCGGCTTGAACGCCATAGGCGCCGTGGCCCAGATAGATCTGATTCAGGTAAAGAAAAAGTATCTCTTCTTTTGTAAACACGTTGTCGATCCGATAAGCCAGAATCGCCTCTTTCATTTTTCGCCGATAGCTGCGTTCGGGGGTCAGCAAAAAAGATTTGGTCACCTGCTGGGTAATGGTGCTGCCGCCCTGTACAATCGTACCGGCCTCCAGATTTTTAAAAAAGGCTCTGATGATACTCAGAAAGTCAATCCCCTTGTGCTTGTAGAACCGTGCGTCTTCAGCGGCGATGAACGCTTCAATGAGCATTTTGGGCATTTTCGACAACGGCAGAACGATTCGCCGTTCTTTATAAAACTCCGCAATTTTCCGATTGTCGTCCGAATATACGGTGGTGATTACCGAGGGTCGGTAGTCGGCCAGAGACGTTATTTTGGGAAGGTCTCCGCTGAGATGCAGGTAGAGACCGACGCCGGCTGCGGAAACTCCGATCAGGCCCAGCACCGCCAGAATGAACAGCCAGCGGATCACCTTCCGGGTGATGCTGCCGCGCTCCCGGCGTGTCCGGTTTTTCCGTATCTCTGAATTTTGTTTGTGATTCGTCATCATTGGCTCTATCGTCCCAAAGCTCCCTCTCCCGCAGCGGGCTGGCAGATGGTCATCCACCCGGTATTCGACGATATCGATCCATCAGAAACTATAAATTATAGTCAATGGTGAACGGAATGTAAACTCCCGGAAGCACATTCCCGTCTTTATATGGGAAAGCAGGCTTAAATGTATTTGACTTCATTGAACATGAGCGGTAAATGTAAAAATTTTGGTTTTAAATATTACAGGCGTTCCCTTTCGTTGCCGGCAGCGGCCACGACCGTCGGGTACCGCCCACGATGAACCGGCATACCCTGATGAGCGGACACGGCGTTGGCAGCGACCGGGTCATCGCGGGAAGGGACGGATGTCGCGGAGAGAGATAAAACCCCATGATAACGCTTGATTTTAAAAAAACCGGGGGGCTTGTCCCGGCCATTGCACAGGCTCATGACACCGGCGAGGTACTCATGCTCGCCTATATGAATCAGGAGGCCTTCGAAAAGACCCTGGCCACCGGCAACGCGACCTACTTCAGTCGCAGCCGGAACACACTGTGGATAAAAGGAGAATCTTCCGGTAATGTCCAGCAGGTCAAGGAGATTCGGATTGACTGTGATAACGATACGGTTCTATTGAAAGTGGAACAGCTCGGCGGGGCGGCCTGCCATACCGGATACCGCAGCTGTTTTTATCGCAAAGTCGACCGTGACGGTCTCTCCATGGTGGGTGAGCCGGTATTCGATCCAAAGGAGGTATACGGTAAATGAGTGCCATCGTGAAACTGGGTATTCCCAAGGGAAGCCTGCAAAATGCCACCATTGCACTTTTCAAGCGCTCCGGCTGGACGATCAATGTCAACGGCCGGAGCTACTTTCCGGAAATCGACGATGACACCATCGATTGCGTTATTTGTCGGGCCCAGGAAATGTCCCGCTACGTCGAAAGCGGGACGCTGGATGCCGGCCTGACCGGAAAAGACTGGATTGCCGAAAATCAGTCGGACGTGAGGGTCGTGGCCGATCTCGTGTATTCGAAAGTCAGTGCTCGTCCGGCCAGGTGGGTTCTGGCCGTTCCGTACGACTCACCGGTGAAACACATCGAGGATCTCCAGGGAAAAAAGATCGCCACCGAATTGACCGAATACACCCGGCGGTACTTTGGGGAACGGGATATCGACGTCACGGTGGAGTTCTCCTGGGGTGCCACCGAAGCCAAAGTCGTATCCGGTCTGGCCGACGCCATTGTGGAGGTGACCGAAACCGGCAGTACCATCAGAGCCCACGGACTGCGAATTATTCACGACTTGATGAAAACCAACACCCAGCTCATTGTGAACCACAAGGCCTGGGAAGACCGCCAGAAACGGGCGAAGATCGAGGAGATCGCGTTGCTGCTCACCAGCGCACTCCAGGGCGATAAAATGGTGGGACTCAAGCTGAATGTGGCCAAGGAAAACCTGGACGCCGTCATCTCTTTGCTGCCGAGCCTCAACGCTCCGACGGTGTCTCCGCTGTACCAGACAGAATGGTTTGCCGTGGAGTCGGTGGTCTATACCCGCGTGGTCCGTGATCTGATTCCAAATTTGATGAAAAGCGGCGCCGAAGGGATCATCGAGTATCCCTTGAACAAGGTGATCTGATCGTCGGCACGTCCGGCGTATTCGGAAAGGAGCGTATGGTGACAACGGAACGTCTGCGAGATATCACATCGTTTATTGTCATGGATGTCCTGGAACGGGCCCACGAAATGGAACGCCGGGGGATCGATGTCATCCACCTGGAGGTGGGAGAGCCGGATTTCGACACCCCGGCATGCGTCAAGGCGGCCGCATGCCAGGCGCTTGAAAACGGCCACACCCATTACACCCACAGCATGGGCATCCTCGAACTCCGTGAGGCCATCTGCGAACACTATGCCGATGCCTATGGCGTATCGGTGGCTCCGGACCAGGTGGTGGTCGGGTCCGGCACCTCACCGGTCATGTTTGTCATGTTTGCCGCACTTCTGGAAATCGGCGACGAGGTGATCATTTCCGATCCCCATTACGCCTGCTATCCGAATTTCATCAAGTTCATGCAGGGCCTTCCGGTCACCGTTCCGGTGTATGAAGAAGACGGATTCCAGTACCGGCCGGAGGAAATAGAGAAGAAAATTTCCGAAAAAACCCGGGCGATATTTGTCAACTCTCCGTCGAATCCCACCGGAAATCTTCTCTCGCCGGAGCGGATGAAGGTCATCGCCGACATGTCTCCCTATATCATCTCCGATGAGATCTACCATGGCTTGGTATACGAAGGCCATGAGCACTCCATCCTGGAATACACAGACAGGGCCTTTGTCCTCAATGGCTTCTCCAAGCTTTACGCCATGACCGGGCTGCGCCTGGGCTATCTGATCGCTCCGAAAAAATTCATCCGCACCATTCAGAAAGTTCAGCAAAACTTTTTTATCTCCGCCAACTCCATGGTTCAGATCGCCGGTATCGCCGCCCTCAGGGAAGCCGGGGAAGACATTGCGCGGATGAAGGGCATTTACAATGAGCGCCGACAATTTATGATCCGGCGGCTAAAAGAACTGGGTTTCGGTATTACCGTGGAGCCCACGGGAGCCTTTTACGTGTTTGCAAACGCCAGGCATTTGTCGGCCGATTCCTACAAACTGGCCTTTGATATTCTGGAAAATGCCCATGTGGGGGTGACACCCGGAATCGACTTCGGTCAAAACGGAGAGGGTTACCTTCGTTTCTCATACGCAAATTCCAGAGAGAACATTGCTGAAGGCATGAACCGACTGGAACGATACCTGGATCGGAAATCCTGACCGCCCCATCCGGGAGACCCATCTCCGGGGTGGTCCGTTGCCGACTTCCCGAGACTGTCACCCCAGGTGACCTGCCATGATTGTTAAATCGGCCACCTTCATAACGAGCGCCGTCAAGCCATCCCAGTATCCGCCGGCACTCCTCCCGGAAATCGCTTTTGCCGGCCGTTCCAACGTGGGAAAATCGTCGCTGATCAACAGCCTGGTCCGGCGCAAACGCCTCGTGAAGACCGGATCCACCCCGGGCAGGACCCAGCTGCTCAATTTCTTCGACGTCAATGGAGAATTCACGTTTGTGGATCTTCCGGGCTACGGATACGCCAAAGTGCCCGAGAAGATCCGCAAGCAATGGAAGCCGATGGTGGAGCGTTATCTGACAACCCGAAAGTGCCTGCGCGGAATCGTGCTGATACTGGATGTGCGGCGATTGCCGGGACTGGAGGAGAAGAATTTATCGGCATGGCTCGACATCCATGGCATACCGGTTGTGTATGCGGTCACCAAGGCGGACAAGCTGTCCAAAAGTCGCCAGCAGGTGCGGCTTCGGGCCGTTGCGGAGGAGCTGTCGATGGAAAGGCACCGCCTGATTCTGGTGTCTGCGAAAACCCGACAAGGGATACATGCCCTGTGGGAGAACATCGAAAGGGTCATCGCGTGATCTCTTGCCGCTGGGGTGAAACGCGACCCTGTAAACATCGGAAAGACATCCGGTCCATCGCTCTAACATGACAGAACCGACCCGCCAGCCTTCTTTCCATTCCGGCTTCATCACCATTGCCGGGGCCCCGAACGTCGGCAAATCGACACTGCTGAATTATATCCTTGGCGAGAAGATCTCGATCACCTCGAAAAAACCCCAGACCACGCGCAACCGGATTCTCGGGATTCGTCACCGCCCGGGATCACAGATGATTTTCCTCGACACGCCGGGAATCCACAAGGCGACCAAAGAGCTCAACGTCCGGATCGTCGATACCGCCATTTCGGTGCTTGGCGATGCCGATCTGATCCTTGCCGTAGCGGATGTCGCCAGGCCTGATCCGCCGTCCGAGAACATTCTCATAAAAAACATCCAGGCCCAGGGGCGGCCGGCAGTCCTTGCCTTGAACAAAATTGATCTGGTTCCTAAAACGGTGCTGCTGGAAATGATCGACGCATGGTCCGGCCGACATGCATTTTCAGCCATCGTGCCAGTGTCGGCCAAGCACGGGACCCAGGTCGAACAGCTACTGATTGAGATGAACGCCGCGCTTCCCGAAGGACCACCCTATTTTCCGGAAGATGCGTTGACAGATCTTCCCGAGCGTTTTCTTGCGGCCGAGATGATCCGGGAGAAGGTCTTTCGGCTGACCGGACAGGAAATTCCCTACGCCACCGCGGTGACCGTGGAACGCTATAAAGAGCCGGAAGCTTCCGGTTCTGTCCGTATTCACGCCACGATTCATGTGGAACGTCCGTCCCAAAAGGGCATGATCATCGGAAAAGGCGGAACAAAGCTCAAGCAGATCGGTGAGGCCGCCAGAAAAGAAATTCAGCGCCTGGTCGGCAGAAAAGTGTTTCTCAAACTGTTTGTCCGGGTGCAGAAAAATTGGAGTAAAGACACCAAAGCCCTGAGACGGTTCGGCTACTGATGATTCTCTCGTTCCACCCATGTATCGTGGGCGATCAAAATGTGATCTGTGCGGGCAGGGATCCGGGCCGAACGGACCTGGAGGCGATTTCTGCGGCAAGCGCCGTGATTCTGTCCCAGGGTGTCCGTCCCGCACTGTATTGGATGGCCCGGAACCACAGCGCCCTGGTATTTCCAGATTACGATGCACGCTTCTCGTTTCCGGGAAAAACCGGCCAGATGGAGCTCTTTCAAAAATACAACGCACCCCACCCTCGATCGCGGGTGTTTCAGGACACGGAAGATTTTAACCTGTTCCGCCGGAATAGTGAAGAGAACATCCCCATGGACTTTCCGTTGGTCCTAAAACTGGATTGGGGCGGCGAGGGGGACACGGTGTATTTCGTGACCTCCCATGGGGAGCTGGACCACGCACTGGCGCGGGTCCACCTGGCCGAGGGTTCCGGAAACGGCCGCTTTCTGATCCAGGACTATGTGCCGGGGGCAGACCGGAGTTTGCGCGTTGTCGTCATCGGACGATCGTTTCACCCGTACTGGCGCGTCCAGCAGGACTCCGGCAGTTTTTTGGCCAGCCTGGCCGGTGGCGCGGAAATCGATTACGACTCGGACCCGGAGCTCATGTCGGCCGGCGTACAATCGGTGAAAAAGTTCTGTCGCGTCACCGGAATCAACCTTGCCGGCTTCGATCTGCTCTTTGCCGAAGACAGTTCCAAGCCGCTGTTTATAGAGATCAACTACTTTTTTGGGAGGCGCGGTCTGGGCGGCTCGGAATCCTTTTACGCCATGCTGGATGCCGAGATTCGGAGATGGCTCGAAGAGAACGGGCTGTCCCTGCCGAAGACCACCGAGCAGCCATGACGCGGAAAAAACACCGACGACAACGGGAAAAAGGTATCTCGGCCTATGCTGCGGATTTAGATGCCGCGGATATCAACAGGGAGCGCCACCGGGGCCGGGAGCTTCGCCAGACCCAGTGGTGGAAACGTCAAACCGCCAAGGGAGTCTGCCACTGGTGCGGCCGCCAGACGGGCGCCGGCGAGATGACCATGGACCACATCGTTCCGGTGGCCCGGGGCGGCCGGAGCGTCAAAGGCAATGTGGTGCCGTCCTGCAAGGACTGCAACACGGCGAAGGAGCAGCTTCTTCCCATGGAATGGGAGGCGTATTTAAAAGACGCCCGGGATACCACGCTGGATGAAGACGCCTCTGACTGATCGTTATCGACCATGGCTGAGCCGTTTCGATTCCGAACCCGAGGCCCTACTGACGGTCAGGGATCCAGATCCCTCCGAGGCAGATCGGTTGTTTTGCGGGAGCCGGATTCCGTGAATTCGATCTTTTTGACATACTTCGCCCAGTGGGACCCCCAGTGCCCCTCCGCCACGATTCGCAACGGATATCCGTGTTTCCCCGGCAACGGGGTATTGTTTACCGCGTAGGCCAGAAAAACCGTGTCGGATGTCGCCTCGTCAATATGAAAGGTCTCCATGCGGTCTCCGAAACGGCTGTGTCCGTAGACATTGATGGACGAGACATTTTTCTGCAGTTTCGCCCTGTGGATCAGTTCCCGGATCGAAAACCCCTTCCATCTTCCGTGATTCACAAAAACCCCCGGACAAACGAGGATCACGTCTCGTTCGATGACAGGAAATTTCAGGATCTGTTCATAGGAAAAACCGATGGGAGTTTCGACCGCACCGGTGACCTCCAGGCGCCAGGTTTTTGGATTGAACGGGTAGTCCTTATCCCCCATGATCCCGAAGGCGTCCAGAGGCATCACCTCGAGATTTCGGGTATCCAGGGATTCAGGGTTTGTCGTCTTCAGGCTTTGGGGATCGGTTCCCTTTGGAAGGATGCGCTTTTTAATCTCTGAGAACAAGACGGGAACCTTGACCAGCCCGAGCCCCATGGTGGTCACACACCACATGGCCAAACGGAGACCGGTCTTTAAAATGCGTCTGCGGGTTTGCATGTGAATTCTTTCCTGTAAGGGTTGCCCTTAGGGACGCCCTTATCCTTATCGGGTGGTTGTCATAAATATATTCCGTTTGAACATAGTGAGTTTCTGTTAACCGGACCCCCTTTCGGGGGAGTCCGTATATGGACATGTTCGGGATCGGGATCGAGACAGAATGGCCAACTTCGAAGTCGATACCGATTCCGAACCCGATACCGATTCCGATGACGCCAGAACTTTCAACCGCGTCAACAATCCACTCATCAGAACGGAATTCCGACAGCTGCTCTAGCTATAGTAGAGAATTAGAGTTCCGGCAAGGCTCTCGATCCTGTACGCTCTTTTCGCACATGGGTCTGGCGGAACCGTCCGAATTCCATGCCGACGGGTATGTGGTGCCGTACTTGGAAGTCGCCGCGTGACCGGAAACGGGTTCGGGATCGAGCCCACCGTCAACGGTGGCGATCCTGTTTCGATGCCGGGTCCGATTATGACGATATGTGGCCTACTTCATCTGTTGACACGCCGCCGAACTTGCGTATATTTTGGCCATCTTGATCTTGTCGATACCCCGCCCGAAACTTGCACGACTGCGATTCAGTGCGCATCAGCATAACTGCAACGCCGGGCAAGCTCCCCGAGCCGGGAACACAACCCCGGAACAGCAATTTTAATAAGGAGGCGCATTGTGAAAAAGACGGTAATCGTACTGTTGTTTGCATTCGTGTTGGCTGTTGCCGTATCGCCTGCAGCCGCGAAGGACTTGAAAGTCGGTTTCATATATGTTTCGCCCATCGGCGATGCCGGCTGGTCGTTTGCCCACGACAAAGGACGGCAGGTGGTGGATGCCATGCCCGGCGTGACCACATCCTATGTGGAAGCCGTTTCCGAAGGGCCGGATTCCGAACGGGTCATTCTCAACATGGCCCGCAAAGGCTACGATGTGATCTTTGCCACCAGCTACGGATATATGGACCCGATGCTGAAAGTCGCCAGGCAGTTCCCCAACACGACCTTCATGCACTGCTCTGGGTTCAAGCTCAACGCGAATATGGGCAACTATTTCGGAAGAATGTACCAGGCCCGGTATCTTTCCGGGATGGTGGCCGGCGCCATGACCAAATCGGATATCCTGGGCTATGTTGCCGCATTCCCGATCCCCGAGGTGATCCGTGGCATCAACGCGTTCGCATTGGGCGCCCAGGCGGTCAACCCCCAGGCGAGGGTCCGTGTGGTCTGGACCAAGACCTGGTATGACCCGGCAACCGAGAAAGAAGCCGCCAAGAGCCTTCTGGACGTGGGCGCAGATGTCATCGCCCAGCACCAGGATTCACCCAGCCCCCAGGAAGCCGCCCAGGAACGGGGTGTTTATTCCGTGGGGTACAATTCCGACATGTCGTCCTTTGCGCCCAAGGCGCACCTGACCGCACCGGTCTGGAACTGGGGGCCGTTGTACACGGAAACCGTCGAAGCCGTTCAGAATGGGACGTGGACCAGTCAGGCTCTCTGGCCGGGAATGGAAAAGGGGATCGTTGATCTCGCCCCCTTCGGGCCCATGGTTCCCCAGGCGGTAAAGGACATGGTGACGAAGAAAAAGTCCCTGCTTGTCACGGGCACCGAAACGGTTTTTGTCGGTCCGCTCCGGGACCAGGCCGGCAGCCTCCGGGTGCCGGCGGGAGCTGCCGCCTCCGACAACGAGCTTCTCGGGATGACCTGGTTTGTGCAGGGAGTGATCGGTACCACCCAGTAACTTATCAAGCCCGGACAAGCACGTATCGGGTCAGTGACGGGAACAACCCATGTCCGTCCTTCAGATCAAGCGGAGACAGGAACCCCTTTTCATCTGGGGTTCCTGTCTCATCTTTTTGGGAGCGATTGTCCTCTCCCTGGGCATCAGTTCTCTGTTGCTGTTAATACAGGACCGCCCGCCGATCCAGGGTCTGGTACTTCTCTTTCAGGGAGCCTTCGGCTCGAGATGGGCCCTGGAAGACTGTCTTGTCAAAGCAATCCCTATCTTTCTCTGTTCCCTTGGGGTCGCCATCGCCTTCCGGCTTCAGGTGTGGAACATCGGCGCCGAAGGACAGTTCGCTCTGGGCGCGGTCGGCGCCACATGGATCGCACTCAACTTCGGCACACTTCCAGCGCCACTGCTCATTCCACTCATGCTCGCAACCGCCGGGATTTTTGGCGGCCTCTGGGGCCTGATCCCGGCGGTTCTCAAAACCCGTCTGCGGACAAACGAAATCATCACGACGCTGATGCTCAACTATATCGCCATCCTGATTCTCGACTACCTGGTGTACGGCCCGTGGAAAGACCCGGTCAGCTTCGGCTTTCCCATGACAGAGGTCTTTTCGGACAGCGCCATAGTCGGCAGCATCGGCGCCACCCGTATCAATTGGGGATTGTTGCTGTGTGTTGTTTTCGGCGTCATGGTCTGGGTGTTTCTACGGTTTACCCGGCTGGGATATGAGCTGAAAGCCAGCGGTGAAAATATCAACGCCGCCCGGTATGCCCGGCTGCCTTATGAGAGGCTCGTGTGGTTGGTGATGATCCTCAGCGGGGCCCTGGCCGGCAGCGCCGGCTTTCTGGAGGCATCGGCCAGCCTGAATCGCCTTCAGCCCAGCATCATGGTCGGATATGGGTACACCGCCATCGTGGTCGCCTGGCTGGCCCGGCTCAATCCACTGTATATCGGCATCGCCTCCTATCTTCTGGCCGGCCTCCGGGTCGGGGTAGAGCACATTCAGCTGGATCTACAGGTTCCGGCGGCCTTTGGCGGCATCATGGAAGGGCTGATCCTGCTGACCCTGCTTGCCGGAAGTTTCTTCAATCACTACCGGCTGGTCATCCGGAGAGCGCCATGACTTCGGAGATGCTGATATTGCTCATGGCGGCGACCATTCAATCCGGCACGCCGATCCTTTACGCAACTTTGGGTGAGATCATCACCGAGAAATCCGGGGTTCTGAACCTGGGCGTAGAGGGTATCATGATGGTCGGCGCCCTGGCCGGTTTTCTGGCGGCCAAAATCACCGGAAGCCCGGTTGCCGGCGTTCTGGCCGGAGGACTCTGCGGGTCGCTGCTAGCCGGCGTTCACGGATTGGTCTGCCTGGGGTTTCAGGGCAACCAGGTGGTTTCCGGCCTGGCCCTGACCATACTCGGCACGGCCCTGGCGAATTACCTGGGTACGCCTTACGTGGGACAGAACGCCCCCGGTTTTTACCCCGTGCCGCTGCCGGTTTTGTCGCAGGTACCGGTTCTCGGGCCGATTTTTTTCCGTCACGATCTGCTGGTGTACGGCTCCTTTGTGGCGCCGGCTCTGATCTGGATTTTCATGAAGTACAGCCGCTGGGGCCTCGGATTGCGCACCGCCGGTGAAAATCCGGAGGCCGGCGCAGCCGCCGGAATCCCGGTGGTGGGCTATCGGTGGGCCGGCATCCTGGCAGGGGGCTTTCTGATGGGCATCGGCGGCGCCTACCTGTCCCTGGCGTACACGCACATATGGACCACCGGCCTGTCGGCGGGAAGGGGCTGGATTGCCGTCGCGCTGGTCATCTTTGCTTTCTGGAAACCCGGCCGAGCGGTTGTCGGCGCATATCTGTTCGGGGGGGTGATGGCCTTTCAGCTGCGGCTTCAGGCCATGGGGGCCAATATCCCCTCTTCCCTGCTGTTGATGCTCCCCTATGGGCTGACCGTCGTCGTGCTCACCCTGGCGAGCATGCGGCAGCGAGGGGATCAGGCGCCGGCGGTGCTGGGGGTGAATTTGGAGCCAAGGGATTAACGGGGAACGTGCTAGACGCCGTTGTTGTTTAGGAGTGAGCAAGTAATAATGAGTATAATTTGGGAATAATACCCTTAGGGTCCAAGGATTCGAGGGGTCAAGGGGTCACGTGAAACAATGTTGAAAGTTCTTATCTATATATAAAAACAGACGGTTACCTTATTTATCACTTGGACCCTCGAACCCTGGAATCCTTGAACCCTTTTCTCCAATGATTGAAGCTTGACCGAACTCGGAGAGATCTTGGAATCACTAGCACACAGGAGAACATGATATGGCCAATCCCTACAGAAAAACCTATCCGGTATCCTGGGAGCAGCTCCACCGGGATTCCCGCGCCCTGGCGTGGCGGTTGCTCGATCTGGGTTTTTTCAAGAGCATAGTGGCCGTTACCCGTGGCGGGCTGGTTCCCGCCGCTGTCGTGGCCAGAGAATTGGACGTGCGTTTGGTGGACACCGTCTGTGTGTCCAGCTATGACTGGCAGGATCACACCGGCGAGGTCGAGGTCCTCAAAGGCTACGAGGGTGACAGCGACGGGTTGCTGATCATCGACGATCTGGTTGACACCGGAAAGACGGCCAGGGCGGTTCGGGACATGCTGCCCAAGGCGCACTTCGCCACGGTGTATGCCAAGCCGGCAGGCCGCCCCCTGGTCGACACGTATATCACCGAAGTCAGCCAGGACACATGGATCCTTTTTCCCTGGGATACGGAATCCACGTTCGTCCAGCCCATCGTGGAGCGGAGGGACGATTCCGGATGACCCCATCATCGCCATTGATCCGCCTGGAGTCCATCCGCAAAACCTATGGGCCGGTGGTGGCCAACGACAATATCAGTCTGGATTTCAGTGCCGGAAAGATCACGGCGTTGCTGGGCGAAAACGGTGCCGGCAAAAGTACACTCATGAGTATCCTTGCCGGGCGAACCCAACCGGATAGCGGACGGATCATGATCGATGGGGAGCTTCAGAAAAAGTTCTCCACCCAGGCCGCTATAAATGCGGGAATCGGAATGGTCTATCAGCACTTTCAGCTGGTCGAGGCCATGACCGTAGCGGAGAACATCTATCTTGGGCGTCACGACCGCTTCTGGCTGAGTCCGAAGCGGATGATCCGGGAAGCCACCGAACTGGGTCAGCGGTTCGGTCTTCAAATCGATCCGTCTGCCCGTGTGGATTCGCTGTCCATGGGTGAAAAACAGCGTGTTGAAATTCTAAAACTTCTCCAACGGGAATGTCGAATCCTGATCTTCGATGAGCCGACCGCCGTGCTGACCCCCCAAGAAGGTGAACAGCTCTTTGAGGCAATGAAATTCATGGCCGCCCAGGAAAAAGCGGTGGTGTTTATCAGCCATAAGCTTTCAGAGGTGATGGCGGTGGCCGACGACATCGCCATCCTGCGGAAAGGCGCGATTGTGGACGATATTGCGGCATCCGAGGTCACATCCGAAGCGGATCTGGCCCGGCGCATGGTCGGCCGGGATGTTCTTCTTCATGTGGATCGGACGCCCCTGGAGCCAAAACAGGTGTTTTTGGAAACGGACGGCCTCGGAGACGCCGTGCTTAAAGACATCCGGATCACGCTCCGGCAGGGTGAAATCCTCGGTATCGTCGGTGTGGCCGGGAACGGCCAGAAGCAATTGGTGGAAACCATTTGCGGACTGCGCCCGCCGGAAACGGGCCGCGTCAGAATACTGGGCCTGGAGTGGAACGATTTTTTCCGAAACATGCCCTGGGACGCCGCCTTGAGTTACATCCCTGAGGACCGACAGGGGCTGGCGACCTGCCTGGGATTGGATCTGGTGGACAATGTATTGCTGACGACCCGGCAGGGCTTTACAACAGGCCCCTGGCTCAACCGCGGCAAGGCCGAACAAAAAACACGGGAGTTGGTCGGCCAGTTTTCCATCCGTACACCGGGCACCGGAACAACCGCTGCCAGGCTCTCCGGCGGTAATTTGCAGAAAATGGTTCTCGCCCGGGAATTTTACCGGCGCCCCCGGGTCATCGTTGCCGAACAACCGACACAAGGCCTGGATATCGGTGCCATGGAAGAGGTCTGGACCATTCTTCTCAAAGCCCGGGAACGCGCGGGGATTCTTCTGGTCACCGGGGATTTGAAAGAGGCGATCACCTTGTGCGACCGTATTGCGGTGATGTTCGAAGGCCGGATTGTGGACGAATTTTCCACCGAAGACAGTGAGAAACTGGCTCAGATCGGCCTGATGATGGCCGGCGTTCCGTCCGGTCGGGATGGTTTATCGTCGTTGTCCTAAGTACATTCCGTTTGCAGAAAGATGGAAACGATGACCACAGAGCCGCAGATAGCGCAAAGGAACTGTATTTTTCCCAGAGCCTTCGAGGGGGGGATTCCGGGAAAGATCCCACACAACACATTGAAATTATATATAAATTTATAGGCGCTCGTTTTGCCTTTCGCCCTCTATGTCCTGTTTGTCCTGAGCTTGTCGAAGGGTTAGCCCGTTAGCCGGTTAGCCCGTTAGCCGGTTGGCCCGTTTGCCCGTGTGTCCTTATGTCTTAGCTGTCCTCTGCCATCCGACATCGGACATCCGACCAGCTGTTACCTAAATTATGAAGAACCACACTCAGGCGGTCGGGCAAGCCCTAAGCCTTGAGCCTTAAGCCCTGAGCCTGTCTATATCTTTCAGCTCTCAGCTTTGAGCTTTCAGTCCATCGATTATCAAATATCCAGCAACAAGCATCCAGTATCGAGAATCCAGAATCCAGCTCTCCAAATCTCCTAACCCCTGTATCTTGTATCCTGGATCCTGCATCCCGTTTGCCTTCCTGTCCTGCCGATCAGCAACTCAAAATGACGCCCGGAGTCGCAACACACTCTAGGAAATATTTATATTGACTTCTATGGACTTGTATGGCTTACATGCGTTAATAGCTATCAAAAAGATACATAACCCGTTGAAAATAAACCAAACTATCGGAGGTCATCGTGACTGGATTTGAAGCGATCTCCTATTACAACGGATGGGTCATGGCCGCCCTGGGCGCGACGATCGTGTTCTCGGGCCTGGCGGTGTTGTCAACGGCGGTGGCCCTCATGCCGAAACTCCTGAACGCGATCGAACGGGCGCTGGCACCATCCGAAAAACCCCCGGTTGAGGCTGAATCCCCGGCCCCGGAGCCGGAGATCGCGTTCAAAGTGCCGCTGAGCTGCCCGGCGGATATCAGGGAAATGGCCCGGCTCTATGAACCGATTATTCACGAATTGGGTGAACCATTTCAACTGGCCGAGCTATACAAGAAGACCCAGTTCCACGACCTACCGCATCCCCACTTGACGATCTCTTGTCTGCGACAGGCCGACTTCCTGCTCTCACAGGGTGAAGGCATGTTTGTCCTCAACAAAGAAAAACTGGCGAGATAGGGAATCATCATGGATCTCTTTTTATCGTTTCTGAACAACACCGGCTACCTGATGCTGGACCACCGCTACATTTTCATGATCTGCATCGGGATTCTGTTCGTTTATCTGGCCACATCCAAGCATTACGAGCCATTGCTGCTGGTGCCGATCGGGTTTGGCATTATCGTCGGCAACATCCCTTTTTTCCAGGGATTCGGCATCGGCATCTATGAACCGAACAGTGTGCTGCACTACCTCTATTTCGGTGTTACCTCCGGTCTCTATCCGTCCATCGTGTTCTTGGGGCTCGGTGCCATGACCGACTTTTCTTCCCTGCTGGCATATCCCCGGCTGATGCTTCTGGGAGCCGCCGCCCAGATGGGGATATTCACGACCCTTCTCGGCGCATTGTTTATGGGCTTTCTGCCCAAGGAAGCCGCCTCCATCGCGATCATCGGCGGCGCCGACGGCCCCACCTCCATCTTTTTAACGGCCAAATTGGCGCCTCACCTGATCGGCCCCATCGCCATCGCCGCCTATTCCTACATGGCATTGATCCCAATCATTCAGCCGCCGATCATGAGGCTGCTGACATCCAAGCAAGAGCGCCGGATCCATATGCCGGAACCCCGGGAGGTGGGCAGAAAGGAACTGTTGTTTTTCCCGGTTGTCGGAACCCTCATCTGCTGTCTTCTGGCCCCGACCGCCATCCCTTTGCTGGGTCCATTCTTTTTCGGCAACTTCATGAAGGTCTGTGGCGTTGTCGACCGTCTGGCCGGAACGGCGCGATCCGCAATTATCGACACGGCAACCATTTTCCTCGGTTTCACCGTGGGCGCCAGCACCCAGGCGGACGTCTTTCTTACGGGACGCTCCGTCGGGATTTTCGCCCTCGGCGCCGTGGCCTTTTCCATCGCCACGGCTTCGGGTGTCATCTTTGCCAAACTCATGAACGTTTTTTTGAAGCAGAAGATCAATCCATTGCTCGGCGCAGCCGGCGTCTCGGCCGTTCCGGGCTCGGCCCGGGAGGTGCACGTGATGGGTCAGAAAGAAGACCCGACCAACTATCTGCTGATGACGGCCATGGCCTGCAACTCTTCCGGGGTCATCGGCTCGGCAACCTGCGCCGGGATATTATGGAGCTTTCTGCTCTGATCCTTCGCGCACTGGCGGGTTTCCCCGGGCCCCTGTTGATTTGCGGTCGACAGGGGCCCTTTTTTTTGTCATGGTAATGCACATGGATCAGTCGGCCGATTCCTTCTTGATCTTTTTGTTTAAATTGAGCAGGATGTCGGCACACAGCCGGCTTGGAACGGCAGATTCCAGGCCTGGGTCAAGAAAGGAGGGGGCATGCTGACCAAGGTGTTGATTAAGCGGCAATTCAAGAAAGGAAACGAAAAGGAGATCATTGCGCTGCTCACCGACCTCCGGTACAGGGCCATGAAGCAGGCGGGCTATTTATCCGGCATCACATTGACCGACCCTGAAAATCCTTACAGTATGTTGGTGATCGGGACCTGGCAGAATATGGACTCATGGATACTCTGGAAAAACGACCCGGAACGGCAAAACTTTGAGGCCATGCTCGATATTTATCAGGAAGAACCGACGGAATACGACGCCTATATCGTGGGCGCTCCGTTTGTGGGTAACGACGGAAACTGAAAGGGAAGATGGGAATGAAAAAGTGGCAGTGCACGGTGTGCGGTTATATTCATGAGGGCGATGAGCCACCGGATGAATGCCCGGTCTGCGGCGCGGACCGGAGCGAATTTGTCGAAATTACCGAAGAAGCGTCAGAGGGAAGTCCGGCTGTGGACACAGCCCCGCCTGCCGACAGTGCCGGCGCCGCCGTCCCGGAAGAACCTGTGGGAGCCACGGAATCCGCCGAAGTGGCGGCGGCATCACCGATTCCGGAGGGACCGGCCGCCGAGTTACCGACGCCGGGCCTGAAACCCCAGGCGCTTTATGAGCGGATCACCTCGCTGATGACCGAGCAGCACGCGCATCCGATTTCCACCCATATCCCCAACGGCGTGCTCCCCATTTCAACCGTGTTTCTCATGTTCTCTATTCTGTTTCACTTCGACCAGCTTGGCCGGGCCGCCTTCTTCAACATGGTCGTTGTCTTTCTGGCCACCCCGTTTGTCATCTTTTCCGGCTATAACGATTGGCAGCGGCGGCTCGGTGGGCGGATGACGAAGATTATTCGGACCAAAATGATCTGTGCCGGGACCATATTGGTCCTATCCGGAGTTGTCGTTGTCTGGTGGGCCATTGATCCGACGGTGGCCACCGCCGCGTCATCCAGTCGGTGGCTCTTTCTGTTTCTGAACCTTGTCCTGCTGGCAACGGCGGTCGTTGCCGGATACTTCGGCGGAAAACTGGTTTTCGGGTACAACACCCCGCCGAAGCGGTAATCTGCGGAATCCATCGGTTTCGGGCGCCGATTCGGCGCCCGTGACACCTCTCTTTCTGGCGCCTTTCCCATCCAGGAGTGGCGCTGTCTTCTGGAACACCACAACCAACCAGTCTTTTTCCATAGCGGCCCACCGGTTTGTCCACGCCCGCGGGACGCATGTTTTTTCAAGAGCAGACGCTTCACATGGATGAATTCCCGAAAACACGATGATCGCTCCGGGTCGCAGCAACCGGTCCATTTCGGGCAACAATTCCACGATGGTCGGCAGGCGCAAATTGGCAAGGATCAACCCCACCGTACCCTCGAGGCTGTCCATGGCGCCGCCATGGATCCGTGCACGCGCCTCGAGGCGGTTGAGGAGCAGGTTGTGTTGCGCTTCCGCTCTGGCGCAAGGCTCGGTATCGATACCGGTTCCTGTGGAGACGCCGAGCAGCAGGGCCGCAATGAGCAAAATTCCGCTGCCGGTGCCCACATCCAGGACATTATCGGAAACCGCCCCACATTCGGTGGTCATCGTTGTCACCGCCCATTGAAGTGCGCGCAGTGCCAAACGGGTGGATGGGTGGTCTCCGGCGCCGAAGGCGGCACCGGCCTGCAGGAGAACAGATACCTGGCCGCTTGCCAACCGGGGTGTCGTACCGGATGGGACAATCCAGATCCGCGGCGGGATAAAGACAGGGTGATTTACCGAGGCTTCTAAAAAGGACGTGCCGAAGGTGTAGGTATATTGGAGTTCTTTGTTTTCAAGCAGACGCCGAACCGCTTGGCGAACTTGCCGACGTCCAATCCGAAACCGCTGAAAGATCCTTCTTTCGAGGTCCGTCAGGGTCAACCGGCGCGAGGACGCGGCAATCGCATCACGGATGGCCGAGTCCAAATCCGGAAGGGGTTCATTCACGACGTTCGTTATCCAGGAGCTCTCGGTACCAGCAGGAAAATTCATACATGGCAATAAACCGGTCATCGTCGTTGATGATCCCAAGGGCGATTTCAAGCACACCTCTTCCGTAGGCATTGCTGTATCTTTCCCCGGCCCGGCTCTGGAGAAATTCACGCACCAGCTGCTGGGTCGTCCGCCGGGTGGGATCCCGACGAATATCGATGGGATCCTTGGGTTCCTGGAATGGGTCCCACTTGTCATACCCCTTTTTTAGTATATATTTTTGCCGCCTCGGCGACATGCTTTTGAATATGGCTTTTTTCCTTTTTTCGGTTTCCTCGGGTAACACGTCTGTCATTGTCCTCATCCTTTGGCGGAGCGTCCTCGTCAGTTCCCGGCAAGCCGAGATAGGTCGCATCATATTCGGTCAATAGGGCCATGGACACCGGTATCAGCATGTCGGCCATCTGGACGTACTTGGATCGGAGTTCGGCAATCAATTCCGAAGACAACCGATAGAGATGCTGGTGTATGACATCCAAATTTGCCGTGGGGTAGGGCCGACCCTTTTCAAAGTTGGTGAGGCCGCAGGTATGCCCCTCGCCGTTGATCGCCGTTGGAATTCCATAGAGCCGACAGGTAATCGGTCTGAACCCATACAGATCACAGCTGTCCTGGCCGTTCAACAACGGACAGCGCACCCGCTGACCGGCGACCATATTTAAAATTTCCGCCTCGTTGGCGCCCGTCTCGTGGGCTTTGTGCGCCTGTCGCTTGATCCGATAGGTTTCGCGATCCGCCCGGTTGGCCCGCTCGATGATCAGGGCCCGCGGCCGCCCCTGATATTTTTGATTGAACCGGTGATTGATGTAAAGCGCCTCGATAAAAGACAGATCAAACAGCGCAAAGCAGCAATCACAACACCCGCGCGAACAGGTGACACATTCGGGATAGTCGCTGCGCATGTTTTCAAACACCTGGTCCACCTGTTTGACCAGGGCTTCGTATCGTTCAAAATAGGGGGTGAAATCAAACTCGATGGACATATATATCCTCCTTCTCCCTGGGGCGTGACGCGTCGTTAATGTTTCACGTGAAACATATCTCATTTGCCAATGCAGAATTTACTGAAAATATCGTCCAGGACATCCTCTGTCGCGGTTATTCCGAGAATGCTCCCGGTGGCAGACAGGGCTTCCCGCAAATGGATCGCCACCATCTCCATGGGGGCGTGATCGCCCGCGGCAGCACAACCGCTTTCGAGCTCGTTAACCGCCTGTTGGATCGCCAACTGGTGCCTGAGGTTCGGAATCAGGGCGTTCTGGGCGTCCACGGGGGCGCCCCCCACGGCAGTTTCCGCGATCAGATCTTTTAAGGTGTCGATTCCCTGGTTGTAAAGAGCAGAGGTGTTTACCCTGGGCACGAACCGGAGGTTGTCCGGCAGACGAGTGTCCGGCCGGCCGGAGACCAGGTCGATTTTGTTGAACACCAGGATGATCGATTTGACCGACAAACGCTCGATAAGCTCCGTTTCGTCCCGGCGGATCGGTTCGGACGCGTCGATGACAAAAAGCACCAGATCGGCATGGTCCATGATGTGACGGGTCCGTTCCATACCGATCTTTTCGATGGCGTCTGAGGAGTTGCGGATTCCGGCGGTATCGGTGACCACCACGGGGATGCCCCGAATACTCATGAGATCATCAACGGCGTCTCGGGTCGTGCCGGGGGTTTCTGTCACAATCACCCGATCCTTTTTGAGCAATCGATTCATCAGGCTCGATTTACCCACATTGGTACGCCCGATCAATGCCAACTGCAAACCGTCCCGAAAAACATGCCCTTCCCGATAATGGTTTAAAATATCCCGGAGCGGATCGATCACCTGCGCGCGGAGCTTCAGATTCAGGCGGGGGATATCGACGGTGTCCCCGACCTCTTCGGGAAAGTCAATTCCGGCCTCAATTTCAGTGAGCGCTTCTTTAATGATGCTGTGCAGTCCTTCGATGGTGGCCTTAAAGTGCCCCTGAATTTGCGTGGTGGCATCCGCCAGCGCTCTTTCCGTTTTCGCATGGATGATGTCGGTTACGGCTTCGGCCTGGGTCAGATCGATCCGCCCGTTCAGGAAGGCGCGCATGGTAAATTCCCCCGGATCTGCCAACCGGGCGCCCTGCCGAAGCACCACCCCCAGAATGGCCTTCAGAACAACGGCGCCGGAGTGGGCCTGTATCTCAACGCAATCTTCACGGGTGTAGGACCGGGGTGCCCTCATGATGGCCAGGAGGACCTCGTCCAGAATCCATTGGTTGTCCGGATCGGTGATCGTGCCCAGGTAGAGTCGATGGGATTCCAGCGATAGAACGCGATTTTCGGATGGCGTCTCCGGGGACATGGCGTCGGCGCAAGACTTCCGGGGCGTAAATATCCGCCCGGCAATCGCCAGCGCGTCGGATCCTGAAATGCGTACGATTCCGATTCCGCCGCTGCCGACAGGGGTTGCAATAGCGGCAATCGTTTCTTGATCCATGAATCGGCTATCCGGACCGCTGTTGACGTGGCCGTCGCTTTCTCGGATTTCCTTTCTTTGGGAAAATGATCAGCTTTCGGTAAAACCCGTCGCCGCGGCTTTGCGTCCGGACACCGCGATCGTTCTTCAGGGCGAGGTGGACCACACGTCGATCATGGGCATTCATTTGCCCCAGGGTAACCGGTTTGCCGGTCCGCTTGGATTTCTCAGCGAGCCGTTCCGCCAAATCCCTGAGATTGGCGCGGCGGGTCTTCATGTAGTCTTCAACATCGATCTGGATGCGAAGACGATACTCGTGTTGACGGTTGACGACCTTGTCGACGAGATACTGGATCGCTTCCAGGGTTTGTCCCCGCTTTCCGATCAACACAGCGGCGTTTCCTCCGGACACATTGAACAGGATGCGTTCGTCGTCCGTTTCAACGGCGATGCGGGTACCCTCGGTAATGTGCGCGACGATGTGCTCGAGGGCTTCCCGGCCTTTATTCACCGCCGCCTCGACCAGCGCCGGATCGATGGGGGCGCGGGCCGGGCGTTTTTCTTCTTCAAGAGGGGCGTTTCCGTTTTTGGCGGGCGTGTCCTCGGCGGCGGAGTCCATCTTCGCGCCGGTTTCTTCCGGGTCCCCGGAGCCATCCCGAACCACTCGGATTTTGGCCTCTTTCGCACCGACGATTCCGAAAATTCCGGTGGATCCATAAGAAATGATGTCATATTGAATCCGATCCCGAGAGATGTTCAGATCTTCACACGCTTTTTGGACGGCACTGTCGATGCTTTTTCCTTCGTATTCCAGAAAAGGAGCCATTGAAACCCTCCTGTTTACATATATTTTCTTTGGGTAAATTGCTGCTGCCCAATTGAAACGATCTGATTGGTCAGCCAGTAGAGTACCAGCCCAGAGGGAAAGTTGATAAAAATGAACGTGAAAACGATCGGCATCAGCATCATCATCTTGGCCTGACTGGGATCGCCCGGCGTCGGCGTCATTTTCTGTTGGATCAGCATGCTGGCGCCCATTACCAGTGTTAAGACAGGGATGCCGTACGGCGGTTCCATGAGCGGAATCGAAAAGCCGAATCGAAACAGCCGGTCTGGTGCCGAGAGATCATTTATCCAACCAAAAAAGGGCGCATGTCTCAGTTCGATGGCTTCATACAGCATCCGGTACAGGGCGATAAAAACAGGAATCTGCGCCGCCATGGGAAGACAGCCCCCCATGGGGTTGATCTTGTAAGTGCGGTACAGATTCATCATCTCCTGGTTCATCGCCTTCTTATCGTTTTTGTGCTTTTCCCGCAGTTCGGTCATCAGGGGCTGAATTTTTTTCATTTGACTCATCGATTTGTAGCTTTTCGTGCCCAACGGCCATAGCAAAATTTTTGTGATGAGGGTCAGAATAATAATTGCGATCCCGTAGTTGGGAATAAACCCGTAGATAAAATTCATGACCCAGAGGCACGGCTTGGCAATAATATCGAACCAGCCGAAATTGACCACTTTGGATAGATCAAAGCCGGTATCATTGAGAACACGCAAGCTTTTGGGACCAAAGAAGAGATCATATGCGAACGTTTTCTGTGTGCCGGGCGTTATAGTGGATTCGGGGTGGTTAAACCGGGTTTCGACCACCTGAGCCGAGGGCTCGGAAAGCCGGACACTGGCATCGACCGGTTGATCGGCGATGAACGCCTGGAGAAAATATCGACCCTGAAGGGCCATCCAGGAAAATTTGCCGGACAACAACGACTGGTCTTCAATGTTTTTTATTTTGACCTGCTCCACGCGACCATCCATCAGGACGCTCGGCCCCTGGAATCCGATAGCCCGATTGTCTTCTGTAAATTGCTTGAGCAGGCTAAGCGCCAGGCTATCGACAAGGGATGCGGCAGAGCCGTTTTTGATGGTCACGGTAAGACCGATGAGATACGAATCCGGAGAAAACCGATAGGCTTTTTCCACAACGATGCCCCGGGGAGACCGCCATGAAAACGATACGGTTTCCGGATTGTCCGCTATCCGTATGGACTCTTCCATTTTCGGTCCCGTGTAATTGGCTGTTTCCATCCCCGGAATACTGCTCCGCAACATGCGGGTCTGTACGGTGCCGTTGCCGATCCCACTGGAAATCAGCTCTTTCGGAGGAGACTCCGGGTCCACCGATTCTCTGAACTTTTTAAGTTCAAAGCTGCCAAAAACCGCGCCCTTCTCGGAAATTCGCACCGTGTAGAGCGGTGTTTCGATATATACGGATCTGGGTGGGCGATCTGCCGATGATTCCGTTTCGGATCCAGCGGCCCCCCTGGCGATTTCTTCATCTATCGCTTCCGGTGTATACGGGGTTTCCGTGGGGACCTTCGGTGCGCTCTCCGGGCTCGGGGCCGTTTCGGTGGTTTGCTCTGTCTGCTTGACCGGCGCTCTCTTTGCGAAAAATGTTTCGTAAGCAAAAAATACGAGAAAAGAAAGCACAATAGCGAGCAAGATGCGAGCCTGTTCCATAGATTTCTCCTAAATTTTCGAAGCCGTCATGGCGTCGTGTGAAGGATCGGACCGGAAGTGCATGGTCTTAAAGCGGTTTTGATGGCGTGTGTCGGCAGGAGAGCCTTTCGGCCACTGGTGTCGGCCGGAAAGCGGGAGATGTGGCAACAGAATCCCCCCAAATCGTCGGGAGTGCCTGCGTCAAGGGATTGGATCGTACCCACCGGGATGAAACGGATGGCATCTGAACACTCTCTTCACCGCCAAACCCACACCCTTCACCATGCCATAACGTTCGATGGCTGTTTTGGCATATTCGGAGCAGGTGGGGTAAAACCGGCAGGCGGGTCCCAAAAGCGGAGATAACGTCACCTGGTAACACCGGAGGACAGCGAGGGCGCCATGTGTCGCTGTTCGCTCAATCCGTTTGCGAGCTTGAAATTTCATCAAACAGTTCCCCGATACACCGGTAAGCGTCTTCTGAGGCGAGGTTCACGGCCCCATTCTTGGCGATCACGTTTATGTCCCAAGTTCCCTGTAGCCGTGCTCGGTGCCGCCGAAAGCACTCTCGAATCCATCGCTTGATGCGATTCCGGTGCACGGCGTTGCCGACACGGCGTGTCACGGTGATTCCCAATCTGGATCGATCGGAGCGACCGGACGCGAAAACAGCCACAAAATATCGATTTTGAATTCTGCGGCCAATTTCGGCCAGGTATAGAAACTCCGATCGCTTCCGTAATCTGTCGGCCTTCGTGAAAGTTGATGCGCTCACATATCCCCGATCCTCAGCAAAACGCCCATCTCGAATGCCGCTCTTTCGCGTGAGTATTGACGTCATATCCGCCGGGACCCTTAGACACATCCCATTTTTTGACTGTGAGTCAGCCGATACCATCGGTTGTCCTGCGCGATTAAACCGCCAGTCGTTTTCTTCCTTTCGCTCTTCTTCGGTTGATGACCTTGCGTCCCTGTTTTGTCGACATCCGTTTTAAAAAGCCATGCTTCCGGGAACGTTTGCGTCTGCTGGGCTGAAATGTGCGTTTCATTGAATCATATCCTCTACAGCATCTTTAGTCTCGTTCAGGCACAGTGCCATGGGTTTTCCGTGGTGAAATGAACCACCACGCAGCGTACAAAGGTTAACCCGCCCATATAAGCATTTGCTATAATCGATGTCAAGACCCATGCAAGAGACTATCCGGTGAGGACCTCGAAGATGTCGAACTCTTCCAGATGAAATTTGCTGTTCGGATACACCACAATCTGTTTCCCGATTGTCTTTTCCAGAGAGAGAATCACATCGCTCTCCTCCCGATGGAGCAGTTCCGCGATTTCCGGATTTACCTGGAGGGTCAATCGAACGCCCATCATGTCCTGAGCGTTTCTTAAAATTTCCCGGTAGATGGTGTGACAGATCGTCTTTTTGGACATGAGGTAACCTTCGCCGTCACAATAAAAACATGGCTCACAGAGAAGTCGCGACAACGGCTTCCGGACCCGTTTTCGGGTCATCTGGGTAATCCCCATCTCGGACATGGGCAGCACATGGGTTTTACTCCGGTCCCTTCTGAAAGCATCTTTGAGCGCATTGAAGACCTTTTCCTGGTTTGATTTTTTCTCCATGTCGATAAAATCGATAATGATAATGCCGCCGATATCCCTCAGTCGGATCTGATAGGCAATTTCCTTGACCGCCTCCAGATTGGTTTTCAGAATCGTTTCCTCCAGATTGTGTTTACCCACATAGCGGCCGGTGTTCACGTCGATGGCAACCAGGGCCTCGGTGTGCTCGATGACGATATAGCCGCCGGATTTCAGCCAGACCTTTCGTTTCAGGGCCCGGGAAATATCGCCTTCCAGGTTGAAGGCCCCGAAAATCGGTTCCCGCCCTTCGTAAAGCTCGACGGAATCCATCAAGCTGGGCATGAACCCATCTAAAAAGGCCAACACCGAGTCGTATCCGTCTTTTGAGTCGATCACAATTTTTTCGGCTTCATGGGTCATCAGATCCCGAACCGCACGATGTACCACGTTCAATTCCTGATGAAGCAAGGACGGAGATGGCGCTGTCTGGTATTTTCGTTGAATGTTCTCCCAGAGACCCTTGAAGAAGGACATCTCCGAGGCGATTTTCTCCTCGGACGTGCCCTCAGCGGCTGTCCGCAGGATATATCCGAAGGAATCAGACCGAAGGGATTCGACCAGATCCCGAAGCCGCTGACGTTCGAATTCATCTTCGATCCTCCGGGATACGCCGATATGATTGGCATTGGGCATCATCACCAGAAATCGTCCGGGCAACGAAATATAGGATGTGACACGGGCCCCCTTGGTCCCGATGGGTGATTTAGCCACCTGGACAAGGATTTCCTGGCCGTCGGCGAGCAGCTCTTCGATGGTGATGTTGACTGCTCCGGGGACCGTGTTTTCAGTTTCTTCCGGGACCACGTTTCCATTATCGCTGAAAAGCGATGTCCTATCAGAAAGGGTGTCACCCAGAACATCGTTGACATGGACAAATGCGGCCTGTTTTAAGCCGATATCCACAAATGCCGCCTGCATCCCGGGAAGAACACGCTGCACCCGCCCCTTATAGACGTTTCCAGCGATGTCCGAATCCTTCTCCCAATCGATAAACAATTCCGCGATGGTGCCATCCTCGAGCAGAGCGACCTGTGTTTCCCGGGCGGTCATATTGATAATCAGTTGTTTATACATGATGTGGGACATTGGCCGGTCCGGGTCTGTCGAGTGGAGCCGATCGAAGGGATAGCGCATATCCGGGCCTTCGGCCGGGTTCAGTGCCCATGGGCGGGCTTTTTCAGTACCCTGGCCCGCTTGGCTTCCTGTTGGCTCAGGTTGAAGACATGCGTCAGAATTTCAGCCGGTCGCAGGGTTTTTCCCGGTTCCTGCCTGACGACAATGGAGAGCGCAACCGGCGACAAGAGATCGATTTGCAGAACCATATCTTTAAGATCCCGTTTTTGCAACCGGCCCTTTCGATCCCATTTTTCAACGAAAGCGTGATCGGCGTCGTGGAATGCCATCAAACGCTCTTCCGTGAATAACGGATCGGGGTGGCTCACCACATAGGCGTGCGCCCCGGTGCGGTGTTCGCCGAGCCGGCCGGTGGCGCTCCGGACATCCACCACTCGCAATCCCTCCGGAAGTTGTGAATTTACCATTTCAGAAACCGTCTCTGCATCCGAATCCACGGGCAGCCAGATATCAAACGCCTCTTCCTCGCTCTCCATGCCAATCGGCAGTGGATCGCTAAAGGACACCTTGGGTTTCGGGTGGAAGCCCTCTGTGTACCGAACGTTGATTCCGCATCGGCGGAATGCCCTGAGAAACAGATTGACCATTTCCAGGTGTCCAAAGAAACGGGCGTCATCCAGTTTGGAATAGCGGATGCGCATCCGGTTGAAATCGTTTTCCGGTGCAGTTCCCGGATATTTTTGCCTCTGGTCAAAACGGTCGTAGACGCGCGGCTGGATGTCTATAAAATCACAGACACCACAGCTCTGGCAATCGCCCCATCGGCAGTCCGGAGTGGCTTCCCCGCGGATTGCCCGGGTCCGCTCCTCGAGGAGAAATTGTTTGTCGATCCCCATGTCGATATGATCCCAGGGCAGGGGTTCGTCAGGGGCTCTGACGCGGGAAGTAAAAAAGTCGGGGGTCACCCCGTTGTCGGCCAGGGCCGCTTCCCAGAGGTCGAATCGAAAACTGTCGGTCCAGCCGTCGAATCGGCACCCCTTTTGATATGCTGTCATGAGAACAGGGAGCAACCGACGATCGCCCCGGGACCACAGCCCTTCGATGAGGCTGACCCGGGGATCCTGCCACTTCAATTGAACACGCTGATCCCTGAGATGCTCTTTCAACCATGCCAGCCGTTCGCGGGATTCTTCCAGGGGCAATTGCGATGCCCACTGAAAGGGGGTGTGGGGTTTTGGAATGAACGTGGTGACGCTGACGTTGAATTTTCCTCGCCGTTTTCCGGGGGATCGAATTCTACGTAGATTGGCAATCAACCCCGTGATGGCTTCGACATCTTCCCGAGTCTCGGTGGGCAACCCGATCATAAAATACAATTTGATAACCTGCCAACCCAGATCGAAAGCGTTCTGGACGGTCTGGAGAATGTCCTCTTCTGAAATATCTTTGTTGATGACATCTCTCAGCCGCTGGCTTCCCGCCTCCGGGGCAATGGTAAAACCGGTTTTTCGTACCTGCTTAACCATCCGCATCAGTTCCGGTGTCAACTTGCCCGCCCTGAGAGACGGAAACGAGACGGCAACCCGGTCTGGCTCGCATCGGGCCATCAGATGGGCCATCAATGCGTCCAGTCGCGTATAATCCCCGGTGCTCAACGACATCAGGGAAAGATCCTCGTATCCGGTCTCGCGCAGAGCCGCATCCGCTAACCGAAGAAGCCGCGCCGGCGACCTCTCCCGGACCGGCCGGTAGATCATCCCCGCCTGGCAAAACCGGCAGCCGCGACTGCACCCTCTGGAAATCTCGAGCCGGAGCCTGTCATGAACCGGCCTGCCGAAAGGGACAACGGGTCGGTCCGGAAACGGGGCCGTATCCAGGTTCCCGACCACCGCCTTTTGAACGGAGATATAACCGGACTGGCGCGGCAGCAGCTCCTGGAACCCCTGGCGGTTGAACCGGGCCATGAAATGGTCCGGAATATATACCCCGTCAATGACGGACCAGGCGTCAAGCAGCTCGGATTTGTCCTTTCCACCGTTTTCCTTCCAGCGGATCCAGTGATCCGCCAGTTCGAGAATAACGCCTTCCCCATCGCCGACCACCATGGCATCGAACAGTTCGGCAACCGGCTCCGGGTTACATGTGCAGGGGCCCCCGGCAATGATCAGCGGCGCATCCAAATCCCTTTGGGAGCTGTAAAAAGGAACCCCGGACAGATCGAGCATGGTTAAAATATTCGTATAATCCAGCTCGTAGAGCAGGCTGAAGCCGATAATATCAAATTTTCCAAGGGGATATCGGGATTCCAAGGTGGTCAGCGGGGCCTTGCCGGCCCGTAATTGGCGCTCCATGTCCAGGCCGGGGGCATACACCCGCTCAGCGGCGATATCCCTTCGTGAATTCAGAATGTGATATAGAATCTGCAATCCGAAATGGGACGTACCGATTTCATAGAGATCCGGAAACGCCAGCGCAATCCGAAGCTTGACCCGATCCAAGTCTTTTTTTATGGTGTTGAATTCAACGCCTAGATAACGGCTTGGCTTTTCAACAAAGGGAAGCAGTTTTTCGATATTTACGGCGCTCATTCGTCAATAATATCGTGCAACGATGTCGGTCAACCTGTTGAACGGTGGATGAACCGTTCTTGTGGCGGGCTAAAATTTCCGACCCCGCCGCGTGCTGCAGGGTATCCCGAAATTTTTCCAACAGCCCTAACGTTCAAACACCGGGTATTCGCATTCATAAGAATCTTCATATTTATCGTGTCGTCTCACGCTGCCCTGCCGAGCGGGAATCCCGCTCCGCTTCCACATGCAGCGGGAAGCCGTCACGTGCAGGGCACATGATGAATCAGATTCGCAAATTCAATGTATTCGGCCTCTCGGCACGCCGTCTCAGCGGTCTTTTTATGGTAATCGCGTTTCTTCTCTTTGCAAGCGGCGAGTTGTATTCCGGCGTATCCTATTCCAGAGAAAATCCGGTCGTCAGGGCGGTTCGCAAGGTCAGCCCCGCGGTGGTCAATATCAGTTCCGAGTATGAAGTGGGATCCCGACTCAGTCCGTTCTCCGGTCTCGGCATGGACTCCATTTTCGAGAACTTCTTCAACGATTTTTTCGATCCCGGTCTTCAACGGCGTTACAAACGCACCAGTCTGGGGTCCGGAGTCATTATTTCGGGTGCGCAGGGACTTATTCTCACCAATGCCCATGTGATTTCCAGAAGCAGCACCATCCAGGTGGTGCTTCAGGATAAACGCGAATTTAACGCCGATATCATCGGTGCGGATCCCGATTCGGACCTGGCGGTGCTGCGCATCCAGTCCGATGAACCGCTGCCTGCCATTGACATGGGTAAATCCGATGATCTGATGATCGGTGAAACCATTATCGCTATCGGCAACCCCTTCGGATTTTCCCATACCGTGACAACCGGTGTCATCAGCGCATTGAATCGATCCCTTCGAACCGAGGAACGCACATACCAGGACTTTATTCAGACCGACGCATCCATCAATCCGGGAAACAGCGGAGGCCCCCTTCTGAATATCAATGGTGAGCTGATCGGTATCAACACGGCCATTTATGCCAAGGCCCAGGGCATCGGTTTCGCCATCCCCATCAACCGCGCCAGAAGAATCATCAACGACCTGATCTTGTATGGAGAGGTCGTACTGCCCTGGGTCGGCATCACCGCCCAGGAAATCGATAACCATATTGCCAGCTACATGTCTCTTGACGCCGGCGAAGGCCTGCTTGTCCGTTCTGTGGAGCTCGCCAGCCCGGCCCATGTCGCGGGAATCACCACCGGAGATGTGATCCTCGATATCGGCAATCAGCCCATGAAAACCCTTGAAGACTACCGGGCCGCCATACGCAGTTACAAGGCCGGGGACACAATTTTACTGTCGGTGCGCCATGAGGGGGCCCGAAAAAAATCACGATCCGCACCACGGTGTACCCTGTGGACCGGGGCGCCGATCTGGCATTTCGTCTGTTCGGTGTCCGGGTTCAAAATTGGGAATCACAGGGTGCGATGGTTACCGACATCCGCTCCGAATCGTATCTGTTCCGTATCGGTGCCCGTTCAGGAGATGTCATTCGCCAGATCGATAATATCACGGTGGAAACCGTTGACGACTTTTTTCGCGCTGTAATTAAATCCCGTCAAAAATCCAGTGTTATTCTGCTCTTGCAGAGAGGGGATCAAGGATATTATATTACAGTCCAACTTTCCTAAGAGCGGGCAGAACGATGAAGCGGACAAAGATTGCCGAACTACTAAATTCCACGTCTTCCGATGAGCGGGTTTTGATTCAGGGTTGGGTCAGAACCCGTCGGGATTCCAAGGGCTTCTCCTTTATTGAAGTCAACGACGGTTCTTGCCTGGGAAATATTCAGGTGATTGCCGACGCCGCTCTCGATAATTATGAAGACCTTCGAAAACTCATCGCCGGGTCCGCCATTGGTGTTACCGGAGAGCTGGTGGCCTCACCCGGAAAGGGACAGGCGTGGGAAATCCGGGCCTCCCGGATCGACATAATTGGTGATGCTTCGGAATCGTATCCACTCCAAAAAAAGAGACACACCGATGAATTTCTTCGTACCATCGCCCACTTGAGACCCCGAACCAACAAATACGGCGCCGTTTTTCGAATCCGGTCCGAACTGTCTTTTGCCATTCACCGGTTTTTCAGAGATCACGGGTTTCGCTACATCCACACGCCGATCATCACCGGTTCGGACTGCGAAGGGGCCGGCGAACTCTTCCGCGTCACCACCCTGGATGTGAACGATCCGCCCAAACGCGCCGGCACCGTCGACTGGGGCGCCGATTTTTTTGGAAAGGAAGCCAACCTGACCGTCTCCGGTCAGCTTTCTGCTGAAATGCTTGCCATGGCTCTTGGGGATGTGTACACCTTCGGCCCGACATTCCGGGCGGAAAACTCCAATACCCGTCGTCACGTCGCCGAGTTTTGGATGGTTGAACCGGAAATGGCGTTCTGTGATTTAGAATGCAACATGGCCTTTGCCCAGGAAATGATTCAGTATCTCACCACGTATATTCTTCAGGAATGCCAAGAGGACATCCAGTTGTTCGCCCGGTTCGTGGACAAAACGCTGATAAGCACCCTGTCGGTCATCAGCCAATCCGAATATGTTCGGCTGCCCTACGAAGAGGCCGTTGACATCCTGAACCACGCGCCGAGGTCCTTTGAATTTGAGGTTGCTTCCGGAAAGGATCTTCAAAGCGAACACGAACGATATCTGACAGAAGTACATTTCAAAAAACCGGTGATCGTCTTTGACTATCCGAAGACCATCAAACCGTTTTACATGCGCCTCAATGACGATGACAAAACCGTTGCGGCAATGGACGTTCTGGTGCCCCGTATTGGAGAGATCATCGGGGGTAGCCAGCGGGAAGAGCGATTACATGTCCTGGAACAGCGGATGAAAGACTGCGGCGTCACGCGTGAAGATTACTGGTGGTATCTGGATATGCGCCGGTTCGGGAGTGTCCCCCATAGCGGGTTCGGACTCGGGTTCGAGCGGATGCTGATGATGCTTACGGGGATTTCAAATATCCGGGATGTGATTCCGTTTCCCAGAACGCCGAATTCCATCGAGTTCTAAACTGCCTAAAATGGAAAGCGTTAAAATTTATTCTTTTAATTTCAGGCAGTTTACATTTTAGGCATTTGTTCAGTCTCTCAGGCACCTCAGATTCGCCAACTCCTCCGCATACCCATACAGGTGGAGACCCTTGCTTTCGACGATCATCTCGCCATCTTTCACGTCTATGGCGGCAGCCATATATTCTTTCAAATTCTGAATGCCGGCCAGGTTTGCGGGCATGCCGCCCCACAGGTCCCAGGATCGAAAATAAACAACGAAGTGAAGCGTGCCATCCTGGATGCGGGTGTCGATAGAGCGCAGGCAGGGTGGATCGACGAGGCAAACATCGGAAGGGTGGGCAACCTGCAATACCATCTGGTTGTTTCGGGTGCCGAATCTGCGGTAGGTATCGATGACCCATTCAATCTGGTTAATATAGAGCTTTCCATCCGCTTCGAAAACGATCTTTCCATCCACATCCCGCTTGTCGATAATCTCCGCGTTGGCCTGGCGCCACCAATCCAGCTTGTTCCCGCCGATCCGGGCTTTGGTCAACCGCTCACCGTAGGTATAGGATTCGCCGGGGGCTTTTTCGCCGGTCATGAGATATTCAATGTAGGATCGCTCATAGCCCTTACCGCCGTAGATATAGGCTTCTTCAACGGGACTTGGAATTCCGCAGGACGGGGGTATGTCCGGAAGTAACGGCTGGGAGCCCGGAAAGTGGACGTGACCGACAAAATAGTCGTATTCAAGCCGTGTTTGTCCGGAGTAAGAGCCGCGATCGATGGTGAACCGTCTACCGTTGTCGAGAATATCGTGCACAGCCTGAAACCAGAGATCCGGCAGGTCTCGAGCGTCGACCCGATGTATGTTCATAGAACCCCCTTTTCCATGGTGAGCGGAAATTGCGGATCCGCCCGAAATTTTTTGTGTGGGAAACCGTTCGGGGTGCCGTCTTGTCAGCCACCGCTGTGGGAAGGAAAACTCAAGGCGGGGTTATGGTGCCCGTTTACATCATCTAAAAAACACAGAACCGCCCCCGATATTTTCGCCCGTTATATATCGAGGTTGCTCACTTCGAGTGCATTGGACTGGATAAACTCCCGCCGAGGCTCCACTTCATCGCCCATCAAAATAGTAAAAATCTCATCCGCCTCGACCGCATCTTCCACCTTTACCTGCAGAATCGTCCGTTTGCCCGGGTTCATGGTGGTTTCCCAAAGTTGATCGGGGTTCATTTCACCCAGACCCTTATACCGCTGTACCGACAGCCCCTTTTTACCTTCTTCCATCAGTGACACCAGAAGTGCTCTCTTGTCTTCAATGGATCGCCCTTTGTGGGAATCCCCATTGGAGAGTTCAAAGGGTGGCCGATCATGCTTGAAGATGTTTTTGGCCAAAACCGTGAGTTTCTGAAACTCCGAGGAAAAAACCAGTCCGCGGCCGATCTTGATAGCGGATTCTTTTTTGCCGAAATCCTCTTCGGAAGATCTTATCTCCGGCGGCAACACAACCAACTCGAAAACATCCCGTTCCTCGTTCCACTTGGGGTCCTCGACATCATATCCGTAATCCACGAGGGTCGTTTGTATCCGATCCATCAATCCCTTGTTCTGGAGAAAATGCCTGTCTTCCAGGTTGACCCGAACCATCGACTCGATAATATCCAATCCCAGTCCCCGCCTCTCGAGCCTTCTGACGATACTAAAATATTCAGCCAGATCGCTGAGAAACAGATACAGTCGATGTCCCGCTATTTCCTCGGGATCCTCCGTGTCCCGGACCACCACACGGCATTTATCGCAAATCCGTTTGAGGATGTGATCGTTGAATTCGGTTTCATTTTTTAGATAAACGGCGCTTTTTCCTTTTCCGAGCTTGAGAAGTGGCGGCTGGGCGATATAGAGATACCCCCGGTCAATAAGTTCCGGCATCTGCCGATAGAAAAAAGTCAACAGCAGGGTCCGAATATGGGATCCGTCCACATCGGCATCCGTCATGATAATGACTTTGTGGTAACGGATTTTTTCGATGTTATATTCTTCGCGCCCCACACCGGTTCCCAATGCGGTGATAATGTTTTTGATTTCATCACTTCGGAGGATCTTGTCAAACCGTGCTTTTTCCACATTGAGTATCTTGCCTTTTAGCGGCAAGATGGCCTGAAATTTCCGATCCCTCCCCTGTTTGGCGCTTCCCCCGGCAGAATCCCCCTCCACCAGAAAGAGTTCTCTTAATTCCGGGTTCGATATCTGGCACTCCGCCAGTTTTCCAGGCAACGTGGCATCGGTCAAGGCCCCTTTGTTTCGAGCCAGATCCCTTGCCCGTCGCGCGGCATCCCGCGCTCTGGCAGCATCCACTGTTTTTGCGATAATCTTTCTGGCAACAGAAGGATTCTCTTCGAAGAAAATCGTCAGTTTCTCGTTGAGCAGCGATTCAACAAGACCTTTAACTTCGCTGTTTCCAAGCTTGGTCTTGGTTTGCCCTTCAAACTGGGGCTCCTTGATCCGGACGCTGATAATGGCCGCCAAACCTTCCCGGACATCGTCACCACTGATCTTGACCTTCAGATTTTTCGGAAGGTTTCCATTGGCGGCATACTGATTGATGCTTCGGGTCAATGCAGCTTTGAACCCGATAAGATGGAACCCGCCTTCAGCCGTATTGATGTTGTTCGCAAAGGAAAACAGTTTTTCCGTGTACGTATCGTTGTACTGAATGGCCACATCGATCTGAACATCGGATCGGCGGCCTTCGACCACAATCGGTTTGTGAATGGGGGTGTGCCGCCGATTCAGGTACCTGACGAACTCCTTGATACCCCCTTTATAATGAAATTCGTCTTTTTCATCGGATCGCTTGTCATCGAGGGTGATTTTTACGCCCTTTTTTAAAAACGCCAGTTCCCGCAGGCGCCTGCTGAGGACCTCCCGACTAAATTCGGTCACGTTGAATATGTCCGGATCCGGTAGAAAATGAACGCGTGTCCCCCGTTTCCGTGTGCTCCCGGTTCGAGTCAACTCGCTTATTTTCATGCCCTTCTCGAAGGTCTGGGAATACACCCGGCCATCACTGAAAATTTCCACATCCAGGTTGACGGAAAGGGCATTGACCACAGAAACACCGACGCCGTGCAGCCCTCCGGAGACTTTATAGGAATGATCGTCAAACTTGCCTCCGGCGTGCAACTTGGTCATCACGACTTCCACCGCCGGTACATTTTCCGTTTTATGGATACCGACCGGAATGCCTCTCCCGTTATCCTGCACACTGACGCTGTTGTCGGTATGAATTTTTACCTGAATCCGATCACAATAGCCGGCCATGGCTTCATCGATACTGTTGTCCACGACTTCATAAACCAGATGATGAAGTCCTTCGACATCGACATTGCCGATATACATGGCGGGACGTTTGCGGACCGCTTCCAGGCCCTCCAGTATCTTGATGTTGTCTTCGTTGTATGATGTGGGTTTTGCTTTCATATTCTCATCGGCATGATAACACTGAGAAAGCTGTTCTCCGAGGCTCCTTTTATTAAACATGGTTTTTCATCGTCAATGAGGTTCAATTGAACCTTCTCGTTTTCCATAACACTCATAATATCGATGAAGTATCTGGGATTGAATGCCACCTGCAACGGTTCCCCCTGATAGTCGATATCCATATCCTCTTTGGATTCTCCCCTGTCCGGATTCGTCGCAGTGATCTCCAGGTTGCCCTCCCGGATATTGAAGATCACCCCTTTATACGTTTCCGAAGAGAGTATGGACATGCGCTTGAGCATCTCCCGAAAAACGGCACGCTCAAGACCAAGATCGGTTCCGCCTTCGCGAATGATGATATCGCCATATTTCGGAAATTCTCCTTCAAGAAGTCGAATAATAAAATTTTCCGTTGATTTTTTGATGATAAATTTATTGTCCTGATAACCTATCTGTACATCGCCTTCCGCATCCAGAAATTTACTGACTTCCATCAATCCCTTCTTGGGAATGATCATACCTCCCTCGGGTACGAATTCCGGTTGATTTTCCATTTCATGATTCCCCAGGGACAATCGACTCCCGTCTGTGGACACCATCCGCAGAAAATTCTGTCCGTCTTCCTGAATCCGTTCAATGAAAATTCCGTTGATATGTGCCCGTTTGTCGTTCGGCGCACCGGCAATGAAAGACGTTTTTTCGATCATTTGCTTGAATGCAGCAGAACCGATCGCAAAAAACGGGACATCCTCGATCTGTGGGTGGTCCGGAAAATCATCCGGATTCATGCCGACAATATGATATACGACTTTTTGATTTCCGATCTCTACCCAACGATTTTCAATTTCATGGATTCGAAGCTCCCGGCTGGGTAATCCACGAACGATTTCGTATAAGGTCTTGGCATTGATCGCAATGAGCCCTTCGGCTTCGACATTGGCCGGATAGACGCCTTCGAAACCGGATTCCAGATCCGTGGCGGTTAACGTCATGCGCTCTTCACCGGATCTCAGCAACAGATTCTCTGTAATTGCCAGGTTGGATTTTCGCCCGGTCAATCCTTGAACTTTCGCAAGAACATCCAAAATGTCGTGTTTATTGATTGTCAGCTTCATCATCTTACCCTAGTAGAATTATTTAATTATAATAAAATAACTACTATAGATACCCTGTCAATAATGTAGAAAAGTCTTTAAGTATCTGAATAAAAATGTTTTTATCCTAAACTACATTTCAACAAAACGTTCACACCGGGCCCGGAATGGCCGCAGATGACAACATTCAAAAAAAAATGTTGAAAAGTAATGAATTGTTGACAAACTATTCATCTGTAGCGGGTTAAAATTCCTGAGATGTGATCCATTTTTGAACATCCGGCACGACCTGTTCATTCCATTTTCGGGATATCCGAATTTTGATGAATCGATGAAACAGACCGTTGATGCTGTTTATCGCTTTTTCCAATAAAAGCAACCGCTCATGAATGGCATCATCCATACGCTGCACGGAATCATCGGCACGAATTGTCGGGAGCCGGAATCCTGAGAGGGACAGGTTCTCACCTTTTAAGGAATATTCCCACATCTGCTGAGCCGTCTTGATAGAAAGGTCTATTTCGGCAATCAGGGCGCCTTTTTTCAGGGCGGTTCGGGCTTCTTCCAAACCCGGTGCATCGCCTTTAATGGTCACCGTTTCAAGCTGATCGTCCCGTCGGTTTTCCAACACCAGCCGTTTGCCGACCCGGCAGGAAATCAATTCCGAATCCAGGTTCCGGAGGATATTCGGATCGGTTTCCAGTATAAACCACAACCACGTCAGGAATTCCAATCCGATGAACCTGTAGCGCCGATATGCAATGGCAACGTCAATCATTTTCAGCGACGAATGGTGTCGGAGACAGCTGTGTCAATCGGTCTTTTTCGTCATCGGACAGACCAGCAGTGAGATAGGCGGATGAATAGGGAATCATGGGTATGAGACCGATATTAAAAGAGCGTAAAAAAAGTGTTTCCAGGGATTCACAGGCGGATTTCAGTCGAGACAGGAACCACACGGTGGCCGCTTTATACTCCCAGATGACGTCGCATATCATCGGTGTCGCAGGGACGCGTCGGCTGAGAAGGACAGTGACATGTTCACGAATACGGCGTTTTTCATCCCGGGACAAAAAAGGGAGTCCTTTTTCTGCCGTACGCCGATCGATTTCCATGGCGCAGTGTTTGTTGACCATGCCAGACGATATCGTCTTTTTGTCCAATCGAAGAGAAAATACAAAATGGGAGCCGATGACAAAGGAGCGATCCTTGAAATTGGGGCGGAATGGACGATCAAAGGAAGTCCACCCGAAAATTTTTTCGGTGGTATCGTTGTCGATTTCGGAAATCGTATGCTTACCAAGACCGGTCGCCACTGTTTCAATGACCGGAGGTTTCAGGATTCCCGCCACCCGGTACCGGGTAAGGGATATGGAGGATGATAGAATGCCCATTGTTGAATCGGTTATAAATACAATATATTGTATGTAAAGAAAATTAACGGTATACATATAGCCTTAAAACGAAATTTCAGCAAGGTATTTTTCCTGTCATGGAATTTCTCGCCGACCTTCATGTGCATTCAAAATTTTCATGAGCCACAGCCCGAATTCTCGACCCGGAGCATCTGTATATCGCTGCCCAATGGAAAGGGCTGACGGAGGTCGGGACCGGGGATTTCACCCATCCGAAAAAGTTCGTATTTTCGAAAAGGGTGAAAAGTAAAGACTCCATGGATGAAAAATCCGATAAACAGAGGCGGGCCCAAACCGGGTGGTTTGTCTAATGGGGCCGTTACATGATAAATAAGACATACAGCGATGCACGCGTGGAGCAGAAAACGCGAGGGAACGGTCTATCTTTGCAGCTCATTAACGCATCCCGGAAACCCATCGGTGACCGCTGATTGGTCCGTTTTGTATTGTCCGCATACCTTGGGAAAATGGAAGAGAAAACGTGGCGCCACGAATCCTGACTCAGCGGATATTCCGGTTCATCGTCATTGCCGGCGTTCTCGCCATTCTGGCGGCGGTACCTGCTCGGGCCGACATCTACAAGTATATCGATAAAAACGGGGTGCTTCATTTTACCAATGTCCCCACCCAATCCGGCTATCGCCTCTACATACATGAACGCCCATCCAAAAAACTTCGCCAACGCTCATCCCGCCGTTATGATCACCTGATTCGCCAGGCGGCCGATCGCTACGGGTTGTCCTTTTCTCTGCTCAAAGCCTTGATCAAGGTCGAATCGGATTTCAATCCACGGGCCGTTTCCAGGGCCGGCGCCTTGGGCCTGATGCAGATTATGCCGGAAAACCTCAAGGATTTTCGTATCGACAACCCTTTTGACCCGTGGGAAAATATTCGCGGCGGGGCATGGTACCTGAACAAATTGCTCGACCGGTTTGAGGGCAGGTTACCTCTGGCGCTGGCGGCCTACAATGCCGGACCGAATCTGGTGGCACGCTACCAGAGAATTCCCCCGATTAGAGAGACCCAGAGGTACGTGGAAAAAGTAATGAAGTACTATTATGTTTTTCGAGATTGAAAATCCACACCCTGGGAGAGCGTTGCCTCGACAATAAATGGAAATGGCCTATTCTTTAATCTTCTCCAGAACCTGACAGGTTCTCGAAGGCAGGTAGACACTCAACTGGTGGGTCCGGCGTTCCGGTGATGGAAGTGAAACGTGGCGGTTTTCCCGATGCAGTCGGCGGTGGCCGCCATATGCGTCGGCGTCGCTGTGAAAGATGTTCCGGTAAGTTCCCGGCGACACGGGGAACCGGTAATCCGTATACGATTCGGCGGGATGGAAATTAAATATAAAAATCAGAGCGGCCCGCTGAAAAATGATGACCTTGTCCTGATCGTGAGCCTGAAACAGATGGATATCCGGGTCTTCCAATAACCGAAAGTGATCGGCCAACGCCAGCATGTCCCGATCGAACGCGCCAAGGAATCCATATTTTAAATCCGGTTGGTCCACCAGATGCCACTGCCGCCGGGCATATTTGTAGGACCAGTTGTTGCCCGGGCGCGGAAAATCGATCCATTCCGGGTGCCCGTACTCATTTCCCATAAAATTCAAGTAGCCGTTTGCCGCTGTGGCCAGTGTGATGAGGCGGATCATTTTATGAAGGGCCAGCCCCCGGTCCACATTCAGATGTCGGTCCGCACGGTGCATGTGCTCGTACAGGTCGGCGCCCACGAGTCGGAAAATCAGGGTTTGGTCACCGACCAATGCCTGATCGTGTGATTCGGTATAGCTGATCGTGCGCTCATTGTGACGCCGGTTGGTCAGTTCGTACCACAGCTGGCCCATTGACCAGAGCTCATCCCGGGTGTCTTTTGTCAGTTTGATCCAGTGATCCGGCACGCCCATGGAAAACCGGGAATCAAATCCATTCCCGCCGTCTTCCAATGGCAGGGCCAGACCGGGCAGACCGCTGACATCTTCGGCAATTGTCATTGCGTCCGGCCGCAACTGGTGAATCACCCCATTGGCCAGGGTCAGGTAGACCAGGGCGTCTTCATCGACCGTCGCGTCAAAATAATCGTCGTATGACGTAAAGGCCTTTCCGAGCCCGTGGTGGAGGTACAACATGCTGGTGACGCCGTCGAAACGGAACCCGTCGAAGTGAAATTCGTCCAGCCAGTATCGACAGTTGGACAACAGAAAATGCAGCACCTGGAGCTTTCCGTAATCAAAACAGCGGGAACCCCAGGCATCGTGTCGGCCCCGGTCGCCCCCATGAAAGTACTGGTACAGCGTGCCGTCAAACCGGCTCAGCCCCTCCACCTCGTTGGATACCGAATGGGAATGGATGATGTCCATGGTCACTCGAAGGCCGGCACCATGGGCGGTATCGACCAGGTGCTTGAGAGCCTCAGGGGGCCCAAAACGGGAGGACGGTGCAAAAAAACTGGACACCTGGTAACCGAAACTGCCGTAATAGGGGTGCTCCTGGACAGCCATCAATTGAATGGTGTTGTAGCCACTGTCGATGATCCGCGGAATGACGCGCTCGGTAAACTCGCCGTAGCTGCCGACCCCTTCTGCTTCCTGAGCCATGCCCACATGGACTTCATAGATGAGCGGGGGCGTGTTCGGCGCCTGAAAATCGGGGAACCGCCACACATACGGCCGGGGCGGCCGCCAGATCTGAGCGGCAAAAATACCGGTGTCCGGGTCTTGGACGACCCGACGGGTCCAGGCGGGAATCCGCTCCCCGCTGCCCCCCGGCCAGTGGACCCGGAGGTGATAGAGATCCTTGTGGGACAATCGGCTCTCGGGAAGACGAAGTTCCCAGTCCCCCTCCGAAGAAATCCGGTTCAGGGCAAAATCCGACCGTTCTTCCCACCCGGAAAAATCTCCCACCAGAAAGATTTGTTCCGCGTTGGGCGCCCACTCCCGAAAGATCCACTCCGGATGTCGATAATGCAACCCGAAGTATTCGTGGCCCGATGCGAATTCGGCCAGGGACATCCGTCCTTCCGTCAACGCCTGCGTTCGATCGTCGATCATCTGCAGGCGCCGCCGGAGAATCCTCTCGTAGGGCGCGAGATAAGGATCCAGGAGAAACAGTCGTTTTAGGCGATTTTCAATCATTTCCGGAGTGATCACGCCATTACACAATCAAAGGTCTGTTCAGCATCTGTTCATACAAATCAATATACTGGCGGGCATTGACGTCATGGTTGAAGGTGGCGGCGGCGTCGATCATGACGCGCTCGATCTGACGCTTCCGGATGTCCTCCGGCCGGTTGTAAAAGGCCATGGCCTGGTCGATGGCCCACATCAAGCCGGCAGGGTCGAAGTTTTCAAAGAGAAATCCATTTCCGGTGTCGTTCGAAACATCCATCTGGTGAACGGTGTCATGAAGGCCCCCGGTGTCATTAACCACCGGCAGGGCCCCGTAAATACAAGCGATCATCTGGGGAAGCCCGCAGGGCTCGAACAGCGACGGCATCAGGAGAAAATCGGACGCCCCGTAGCCCCGATGCTCCTGTTCCACATTGAAATCGCAGATCGCGACCCTATCCTGAAACCCATGGAACTGGACGATGTTTCGGAACACCGGCTGATACGCACCGTCTGCAACAAACACGATTTGTAAGTTCTGATCCCAGTATTTGGAAACAACGTCATAAAGAAGGGCCGAGAGCAGCTGACACCCTTTCTGCACGGGGTCGAGGCGTGAGGGCCAGAAAAATACCGGCGCCCGATCGTCCTGAATCAGACCCAGGCGCTGTTGAAAGGCAACCTTGTTTTGCTGTTTTGCGGCGTGATGATCCGTCGGCCCGTACGGCTCGAACAGAAAGGGATCACTGGCCGGATCAAAGGCCGGATCCGGCGCATTCAGAATTCCGGAGGCGACCCCGGCATACCATTTGTTGGACAGCTCCTGGCGCAGGTTGTCGTTGATAAAACCGTGTTGCCCCTCGACGATCTCTTTGAGAAAGGTGGGGCTGACGGTATTGACAAAGTGGGCTGAAAATACCCCGCTGACCAGAAAATCGATGGGGATGTCTTCCCGGGCGAATTCATATTCGGAGGCCCAATTTTCGTAGTACAGGTTATCCCAGAAATAGGCGGCGTCGATGCCGCGATCTTCGATTAGCGCCAGGGTGGATTTTACGGTGTGGATATTGTGAATGGTAAACAGGCACGGGATTCCCATTTTTCGTGACATGCCCGGGATAAGGCCGGTCATCCAGTCATTGCAGTGGATCAGGTCAGGGCGGACCCGGGGAATGATATTGTTGATGACTTCCCGCTGAAACGCCAGGGCTAGTTTCATGTTCTCCCCACCATGGGGGGAATAGACCCGGTTGATATAGTAAAAAGCACGGTCTTCCGCCAGATGCAACCGGTCATCGGGCATGATGGTCCGGATCAACCGCTGCTCTTTTCGGAGAAGCGGCGCAAGGCGGTCGCTGAAGATGGCCCGATAATCGGGTAGCGCCACATGGACATCCGCCCCCTGTTCAAAAAGGGCCCGGATAAGCGCTGCGGAGACGTCCGCCAGGCCGCCGGCTTTAGCCGTCAGATAATTGGAAAAACTTCCCATGCGATCCGGAAGGTAGGTTACCTCGGGGGTGACGATCAGCACCCGAGGATTGTGGGACGGGGCAGCCATAGGTTCTTCTCTTTCTATCCCGTTGTTAAATCAGGGTCATGCTGTTTCCCGGTCAGGCCCATGACAACAATTTCGGCGTGAACCGGAGACGGTCATCCCCGCGGGGGGTAACCCGGGCCGTAAATCCATAGCGCCCGGCGGCCCTGCATCGGATGGTGCTGGAGTAAAGGTATTCGCCGTTTCCGTTTTCTTTGGAGACCCGCATCGGTTCGATCAGGCTCGTTTCCAGAACATCCACGGATTTCAGCAGTCCGTAGTACAGCTCGACATCCACCTCTTCGGGACGCAGCTCGCCAAGGAAGATGTTGGCGGTAACCTCAAAGGAATCTCCAACCCGGAAGAGCCCGCGTTTGGCGCGGACCGGTTTTTCCAGGCGGATGTCTTTCCACAGGCGTTTCAGACGCTGGAACTGGTCGGCGATGTTACCGGCCTCGGCGGTGTTTTCGACCATCAGTTCGTCATAGCGACGGGCAGCCGGAACATAAAATCGCTCCCGGTATTCGGAGACCATGCGGAGGCTGCAAAAATCACCCATGGCCATTTTCATGGATTCTTTCATCATACGGATCCAGCGGCTGGGGGAATCCCCGGGTTTTCGATCGTAAAAGCAGGGAATCACATCGGTTTCCAGGGTGTTATAGAGGGCCTGGCTCTCCACGTCATCCTGGTAGGCGCTGTCGGTATATTCTTCCCCGAGCCCAATGGCCCAGCCCCGGTCCTCCCGATATCCTTCGCACCACCAGCCGTCGAGAACGCTTAAATTGAGAACCCCGTTAACGGCGGCTTTCATGCCGGACGTGCCGCAGGCTTCAAACGGTCGGCGCGGTGTGTTCATCCAGACATCGGTCCCCTGAACCAGCCTCCGGGCCAGGTGCATGTCGTAGTCTTCGACAAAGATAAATCTATCCCGGATACTCGGTCTTTGGGCGAACTGCACCAGATTCTGGATCAACGGCTTGCCTTCGTTGTCTTTGGGATGGGCCTTTCCGGCGAAGATAAACTGGACGGGAAATTCGTCACTGGTCAAAATGGCTTCGAGGCGCTCAGGGTCCTGAAGGATAAGATTGGATCGCTTGTAGGTGGCAAATCTCCGGGCAAACCCGATGGTCAACGCTTCCGGATTGAGTACGGATTCGGCCCGCTCTATGACCGAGTGGGTCGCATTTCGTCGCGCATATTGTCTGGCCATCATCTCCCGGCAGGTGCGAATCAGCCGGGAGCGGTTGATCTCGTGGGCCCGCCAGAGATCTTCATCATAGATATCGTCCATCCGCGACACATTTTCCGGATTCTGTGACACCGTGTACCAATCGGGGCCCAGATAACGATCGAACAGCCGGGCGAATTCATCGGATATGAACGTCGATACGTGAATACCGTTGGTAACATAGGTTATCGGCACTTCCTCCTGTGGCCGCTTTGGCCACACATGGGCCCACATTTTTCGGGCGACTCTCCCGTGAAGTTCACTGACACCATTGCAATATTGGGCCATCCGCAACCCCAGGATAAACATGGAAATCGGTGCGTCCGGAGAAGATCCGTCCGGCTGGCCCCAGGAAAGAATCTCTTCCACGGGGGCGCCAAGGCGATCTGTAAACGGCGTGAAGATCGGCGTGACCATGCTTGCGGGGAATTCATCGTGACCCGCCGCCACAGGGGTATGGGTTGTAAAAATGGTTGATCGCGGCACGATTTCCATGGCGGTGGTCAGTGGAACCTTCATGGACTCCATGGTCTGGGCAAGGCGCTCGATACTTGAAAAGGCCGAATGCCCTTCGTTCATGTGAACGACTTTCGGGAAAACACCCATTTTAAACAGTGCCCGCACACCGCCGATGCCGAGCAGCACTTCCTGGGAGAGCCGGACGCTCTGGTCGGCAGCATAAAGCCTGGCGGTGACCTCCCGGATCTGGGGCGGGTTGTCATGCAGATTCGCATCGAGCAGGTACAGCGGAATGCGCCCGATGCTGATTTTCCAGACATCGGCATGAATCGGCCCCTCCGGGCCGTCGACGGTAATCCGAAGATCATCGCCCCCGGTGTCTTCCGCCCGTTCCACCGGCAGGTGATAGAGATTCGTCTGGGGGTAGGCTTCCTGCTGCCATCCATTGGCGTCCAGAAACTGCCGGAAATAGCCGTCCCGGTATAGCAGACCGATGCCGACAAGGGGCATATTCAGGTTGGAGGCGCTTTTTAGGTGGTCCCCTGCCAGAATTCCGAGGCCGCCGGCAAAGAGGGGCAGGCTCTCGTGAATACCGAACTCCATGGAAAAGTAAGCAATAACCTCGTTTTCACCCAGGGACGGGGGCGGTCGGTCCCGGGGAGATAATATCCGTTCTTCAAACCGGGCTTTGACTCGGCCCAGATGGGACAGGAAACTGGTGTCCCCGGCCAGCTGTTCCAGTCGCGCCTGGGGCAGCCGGGTCAGAAAGACCAGGGGGTTTCGTCCGGATTCAGTCCAGACACGGGGGTCGATGCGGCGGAACAAATCCTTGGCATCCGGCGCCCACGACCACCACATATTAAGGGCCAACGTTTCAAGGAACATCAACGGTTTTGGAATATTTGGAAACACTTGAAAAGTCTGCAGTTCACTCATATATCGATACCCTTTCGGAAAATCCGGAAAATGTGACCCGCGGACGGCCGACAGCCACCTCGCGGTCATTTCTGCACCCTAATACCCCTTGTTCGATAATTCAAGATACGGTCAGCTGTTTGTACACCCGAAGCAGTTCGCTGGCGCCCCAGGCCTGGGCATCGCAACCTTTTTGGCGATGGGGTGCGTCGCCGTCCAGTATTTCCGGGACATGACCGACACAGCCGGATTGAATTAGCCGTTTCATGGACATGAGATACGCCAGGGCGGTCTGTTTTCCCTTTGGGCCGTATGTCTGCGCCCAGGCCTCGCAGAAGGTGGGTAACATCCAGGTCCAGGCGGTTCCGTTGTGGTAGGCAGGCTTGCGCTGGGTGTCCTCATCGCCACGATAGTGTCCCTGATACGGGTTGGCGGGATCGTTCAGTGTTTTCCCATTATGAACGATATTCAGCGGATAGGTGACCGGGCGGTTTGCCAGGCTGCGAATGGCTCCCGGAACCAGGAGGCGTTTACAGGCCCTCAATACGTTCCGGCAAATTTCCGGATCTTCGGCAGCCCCCATGGTAATGGCAAAAAGCTGATTCGGCCGAAGGGCATCATCGGCCGTCGCCCCTTGTGCCGGTTGTCCGGGTGAGGCGTGCAGACAGTCCGCCAAAAAGCCCTCGGCACCCAGGTAAAAGCGATCCAGAATCTGTTGGCGAACCCTTCGCGCGAGATCCTGCCAGGGAATCCCGGGAGCGGCTTCGGGAACGGTTTCTTCCAGCAGGCACAGGCTGCGATACCAGAACGCCTGGATCTCGACGGGGTATCCCTGGCGGGGTGAACCGGCGGGGTGGTTGGTATCCATCCAGGTATAATGCGAAGGGCTGAAAATCAGTCCCGAGCCGGGATCCATCCGGACACCACTGGGAGCCCCGATGATCAGGCTGCGGCCGATGGAGCTCAGCACCTCGGAAAGGCGGCGGGTTCCGCATGCCATATCCAGGAGAGAACGGTCCCCCTCGGCGTCCATCAGGACACCGCAGGTCACGATGAACCAGAGAGGGGCATCCGAGGTGTTCCGATTTCCGGTGTCCGTACCGCGGATCATGTTGGGGAGGGTCCCCTGGTACTCCATGGTTCCAAATTGTGCCAGGATGTCCCGCGCCTCGGAAAGACGGCCCGCGGCAACCAGCCCCCGGAGCACGATGAGGGAGTCACGCCCCCAATCCAAAAACCAAGGATAGCCGGCAATAATAGTTCGGTGGGTGTCCCGTTGGACCACGAATTGGTCGAGTGCGCCGGACAGGACATCCTCCAGAGACGCATCGTGGTTCGGCGCGAATGTCTCATTTACCCGTTGTATCAGTGGTTCCGCAGCAAATGGTTCGGGGCCGCTGCCCGATTCCGCTGAAGCGGTCATTTCCAGATGATCACCGCCGTTGACAGTGGCCGTCAGGTATCCCGGACTGAACAGATCCGACTCCGGGTCAAGCCCCCGTTCGAGCTCTTGCGGGCGAAGTACCATGTAGAGCCATTCCGGTTCATGAACAAACACACCACTGGAGATGCGCAGCATCAAGCGACGGTTCTCGGATGGGGCGAAGTCAAACCCGTCGGCCAGGGCGTCGATAGCGGCCGGCCAGTCGGTTTCAGGCCCGAGATAGGCCTTGCTCGGCTCGTGAAATGAGCGGTCTTCAATGTCCGGTCTGAGTATGATCTGGATCGGGTGAATATCCGGCAGTGTCGCCCCTTTCCCATCTGCAGGAGCCCGGTATGCGACCAGCCGGACGGCGTTTCGGCCGCCCACCATTTCCATGGCGAAGAAAACGACCGCATGCTGGCCCTGTCCGGTCGGCACGCGAAATTTCCAGAAGAATCGGGATTTTTCGCTCACGCCGAATGCTTCCAGACAATCATCGGATATTTCCTGGGTGTAGCCCTGGTAGACGACCCATGCGCGACATCGTGCCAGCAGCATCCAGCGGTCCACCGGGATGTCCGGATGAAGATTCGCGGCCAGCAGGGCATCGTAACGGCTGTTCAGGCGTCCCCAGGATACGGGCGCCCGCATCATGCCGCCCCGGCCATTGGTTCCCAGCGTCATTAAGGGCTGTTTCAGCAGCTCCGAGCGGCGGAATGTCCGTGCCAGGCGAGTCCCTTCGGCTGTTGGGAGAAACCGCAGTGGCGCTTGCACCCGCCGGCAACCTTCCGGCCCATAGATCATCAGATGGAGGTTCACGGTGGTCTCCGTTTCGGGCGTGGTGATCGGGGAAAACAGGGCAACGTGGGGCCCCGGGGCAGACGGAAGACTGTCTTCATCGGCCAGGCAACGATCCTGATCGACCAGCCGGGCCCGGAAGGGGACGTCTCCCTGGATCAGCAGAAAATGATCCGGCGGGATCATGACCTCCCGGGCTGCATCGGCGGGCCAGTGCCACATCACCACCCTGGATTCCTCACCGAGGGGGTTCATCCGGCGGCAAAACGCTACGGGATTTTCGGCAAACCGGGACGCATGATCCTTCAAATCCATATCCTTGGAGATCTGGACATCCCCATAGGCGGACATGACATCGAGCACCTTGGCCGCCACTTGCTGCTCCAAAACCCTCTCTGGAATGCGGAGGTCGTGTGTTTCTGCAGACCGGATTTCCATGACGTCCTCGGAACGGGGCGTCAGGCACAGGACCTGACCGGGAGACAGCATCAGCGAGCAGGATTCTCCCGAGGCCTGCACCGTTATGTGCGAGTCCGACAGCAGATCCGTATACACAGTTCCGGATATACCGGCCCGCAAGGGATTCCACTGGGCGAGCTGTTCTTTCGTGTCATCGAAATTTGCGACAATCAGAAGGCATTGTGACGTCGGTCGATGCCGGCGGCGGAGTACCAGGCAGTTTCCCGCACCCTCCTGAATCATGTCGATGTCGGTCCGGTCGAAAAATGCCGGGTGAACCTTGAGCAGGGTTGTCAATCGCCGGATATCGGCCACCTGGTTCGGTTCGGCCCCCCAGCTCAGCGAGGGTGCGTCATGTACCTGGATCTTTTCTGTGGCCAGCCACTCCACGCCATTGGCGAACCCGAAACCGCCACTGACCGAACACAAGGCACTCAGCGCGGTTCTCATCCGGGCATATGGTTGGGATCGGGCGGCCAGCCGGTTGTTGTCGTGGGTCTCTGCAAAATGGATGGTCAATCCGTCCTGGCGGGAAATCTCGAGTGCCCCCGGAAGATAATGCGCCACCTGGCTGCGGTCGTAATTCTGGAACAGCTCGGAGTAGGCCCAGTTGAAATTTGCCCGGTTGAGCAGATTTCGCGTCACAGAGATCTTTCCGCCGAGACCTTCGAGAAGGAAAATGGTGTCCGGGTATTCCTGCCGCGTTTTGGAAATAATGTAATTCCAAGCGGTCTCGGGGATCATGTATCCGGCGTCGCAGCGAAAACCGTCCGCGCCACGTCGGCACCAGAGCAAAAAGATCTCCGCCATGAACTGCCACAATCCCCGATGCCGATAATCCAGCTTGGTAAGGTCTTCCCAGCGAACACCCCAGGCGCCCGGAGTTTCAATGGTGCCGTCAGGTTCCCGAGCCAGCCATTCCGGATGGGCTTCATGAAGCCGTGCCGCCCATCCGGTGTGATTGATGGCGATATCCTGGATGACATACGCGCCCCGCTTGTGTATTTCGTCGACCAGTTCGAGAAACTGCTCCAACGGGGTCGCTTTGGGGTCGAATTCCGCCAGTGCGGGGTCCACCCCCATGAAGCTCAAAGAAGCGTACGGACTCCCGAAGCGTCCCATCCGTGCACAGGTCGTGGGGGTCGGCGTGATCGGCAGCAACTGGATAAAGCGGCAGCCCAGATGTCCGATAATAAAATCGAGTTCCCGGATAAGATCCCGAAACGTTCCCGACGGGGGAATCACCGTGTAGCCGTTTTGATCCAGGGATTCGACAAGGTGTCGCTCGTGTTCCGGAAGATTCCTGCGGGCGCGTTTGTTGGGGCCGAATTGGCGGACGAACGCATTGTACAGGGTATTGGCAGAACACGTATGGGCGGGCGCTACATTGATGGTCACATTCGGTCCCGGGGGCCAGATGGGGAGAGGGCCCCCCTCTTGCTGAAACAGGCATTTGGCTTCGAAATGGCCGACCTCGGTGAGGGCAACGTCAAGCTCAAAGCAGCGCTCATCGACGGGCTGCATCGGAATGTCATACCAGGCCCTCCCCAGCCGTTCTTCATCCGCCTCCACCCAGCGGATGATCTCCTGTCGGCTTTCCCGGGCATGCCCGATATTGGTTCGCAGGCAGGCAACGCCCTCTATCGGACGATCCAGGCAAAGCCGGAATCGTTGGACGTCTCCCCGAAACCTGAGGCGTCGATGTCCCGGTTCCGGGTCTTGGCGAAGGGTTATGGGTTCAGCCATGGGCTTACCAATTCATTCCGATGGATCGGGGTCTTTGATAATGTCCGGTGGCGGGGCCGGCGAAGCGCTTCCCTTGCCCCGGACGGGAGAGCTTTATAGTGGTTGCCATAAATATGTTCCGTTTGCAAACATCCGGGAACGATGACCGCAGAGTCGCAGAGGACGCAACGGAACTGTATGTTTCCCCGAATCCCTGGGAGGGGGGGTCGGGGAAAGCGCCCCGGCAGCATATTGAATTTTTTTGTATGTTTATAGACGATCGTCTTGCATTTCGCCCTGTCCGCCCTGAGGCACTCGAAGGGTCAGGGAAATGCAAAAAGGAACATTACCTCTGCGACCTCTGCGACTCTGCGGTGATCGGTTGATCGTAAAAATGTACCGGAACGCAATTCCGGCAATCGCGCTATGGATTACCGTCGCACCACAGAGTGGGTGATCCATTGCGGCGTGTCAAGGGGGACATCCTGCGGCGGCGCGGATGGCCCGGTGTTGGCTACAGGGAGAGGTTTCCTTCGATGACGGTGTTATCGCCAATCCACTTTTGGAACGGCTCGGAGTTGGAAATCGTTACCTTGCCTTTCAGGACAACCCTTTTTCCAAACGCCACGTCGCCGTCCACGGCCAGGGATTCGCAGTCCACCAGGGAAGGGACGCCACGGGAAAATCGCTCATCGAACCGATCTATTTTCCCGTAATAGTCGGAATCCAGACGGATGTTAATCCGCTCGGTCCGCCTCGCCGGGTTGAACACCAACCGGGAATCATCGGTAACCGTGACGTAGTCGGATCTCACCACCAGCAGATCATTGCATTTTTTTACCGGAATGAGACGATCTTTGTTCACTCGCACGGCCGCGGCGCCCTGAAAAAGGGATATGGCCGCCCCCATGGCCGTCTCGACCTGGTAAACCGCCGGGCTCATGTTGTCTCGGGGATCGAGAGTTTTGGGGTTAAGGATCATGGGCAGGTGAATTATCGCACGGGCCTCCAGAAGGTTTTTTAGAAAACCCAGGTTGATCCATATGTTGTTGGTATTGAAGTATCGATAATAGGTGATGTCCGTAAAGGCCCCCAGCTCTTTCTCGGGGCATTGCGCCACCTCCCGGAGAACCAGCCGCCCGTCCCGGAGTCTGGCAATATGTCCGCCCTTGGTGTCCGCGGGCGTCCGTTCCGCCACCTCCATCAAAAAGGGCAATTGATGCTCGGCGAAGTATCCGAGTATGTCGGGCTCCAGGGTCGCCCCTAAATTGTCCGAATTTGAAATAAAGGCATATCGGATGTCCGCCTCGAGAAAGTGCTCCAGCATGCCGGAGGTGTACAGCGCCGTGTATATATCGCCATGCCCCGGCGGGTTCCATTCCTTTTCCGGATCTTGGGGCCATGATGCCGGTGCAAAGGTGTCCTGCAATATTTTGGGAAAACGGTTCTGGATAAAGGTGTCCGGCGCGGTGGCCGGCCGGATCCGGGACAATGCGGCCTGGGTGTCGGCCTGGGTGCTGAAACTGTTCATGAGGGACAGCCGGACCCCCAGGTGCGCGGCCTGCTCCAGTATGATGTGCAGAAAGGATTTTCCGCCCTTGATTTTCAGGAGGGATTTGGCTGTGGTAAGGCCCATGCTGGTGCCCAGCCCGCCATTGAGTTTGATCATGACGGTGTGTTTACGGGCCCGTTGCCCGGCCGCTGCATACTGCGTCAGGGATCCGGCATCCTCCAGCTCGTTGTCGGCCACCGGCGCGATGTCGATGTCCGACAGAAGCCCTGTCTCGCCCGCCACCACTTTTTCGTAATAGTATCCAAAGGTGTCGATAACCGGCCCCGGCAGGTCCGCCAAACGCATTTTTTCGGTAAACTCGGGCAGATGGTTTAAATCTTCATGCATCGGTGTCGTCGCTTTCCTTTTGTTGTCTTCTTTCAACAGGCATCGAGCGGCAACATACGATTAACATCGCGTCGCGATGTTAATCGACAGGGACGATCCAACCCTTGGGATCTTCCGATCTTCCGTATTGGATATCCATGATGGCCTTGAACAGCTTCTGGGCCACCGGGCCGACCTTTCCATCACCCACGGCGACGACACGGTCATCATATCTCAGTTCCCCCACCGGCGAAATCACGGCGGCGGTACCGGATCCGAAAATTTCCTGAAGTGCACCGGATTGGTGGGCATCAAACACGTCGTTGATGGAGATTTTCCGCTCGGAGACCGGCATTCCCCAGGTCGTTGTCAGGGCGAGCACCGTATCCCGGGTGATTCCCGGCAGGATGCTGCCGGTCAATTCCGGGGTGACCACTTCGCCGTTGATGACGAAAAAGATGTTCATGGAGCCGACCTCTTCGATGTACTTCTGTTCGATGCCGTCCAGCCATAACACCTGGGTGTATCCATCCTCGTGGGCCTTTTCGCCGGCCAGCAGGCTGGCCGCATAGTTTCCGGGGGTTTTCGCTTCGCCGACCCCGCCGCGCACGGCACGGACATGGTCCTTGGTGACCATTATTTTAACCGGATTGAATCCCTCCGGGTAGTAGGCGCCCACCGGAGAGAGAATCACAAAATACCGGTAATTGTGGGATGCCCGGACCCCAAGAAACGGGTCTGTGGCGAAAATGGTCGGCCGGATGTACAGGGATGTTTCCGATGCCCGGGGCACCCAGTCTTTCTCCAGGCGAAGCAACTGTTTCAAAGATTCCAGCGCCGCCTCGACATCCAGTTTCGGCATACACAGCAGACGACAGGAGCGGTTCATCCGCCTGAAATTGTCCAGGGGCCGGAAGAGCTGTATCTTTCCGGAGTCGGTCCGATACGCTTTCAGCCCTTCAAAGGCGCCCTGCCCGTAGTGGAGAAACATCGTGGACGGATCCAAGGACAGCGGCGCGTAAGGCTCGATCCGGGCATCGTGCCAGCCCTTGTCCGGGCTGTAATCCATGTTGAACATATGGTCTGTGAAAATGTTGCCGAACCCGAGCTGGGTGTCGTCCGGTTTGGGTTTCAGTCGTTCGGCTTTGGTGATGGAAAGGTCCATGGTTACCTCCAGTTCGAATTTCTCTCGCTCCGAGAGTCAACGGCCGACGGACGGGGTCATCGGGTAAATTGCCAGAGCATCATGCCGGTCTCCGGATCGTAATCTCTGTCGAAGGGCGGACCGAGCAATTCCCTGAGTTCAACCTCCCCGGCGATCAATCGGGTTTCAGAAAAGACACGCCCGCCGAAACTGCGCCCGTTCTGGTCGCAGAACACCCCCTGGGCCAGGACAAACGGCGTTCCCGACGTCAGCGAAATGTTTCCGGTACACACCGCTATGTGACAGGGCGACGTTTCCGTCCGGGTCACGTATACCTGCTGGGTCGAGTCGTACACGCCCCAGGTGACCGAGGACACCGCCCCCTGGAGGGTAAAGGTCGCCAGGTCAATGGATTGACGGATGCACAGCGCTTCCAATTCGGCCACCAAATCGCTGCCGCTTGGCAGTCGCCCCAGAAGAACGCGCCCGGTTTTGACTTCAGTAAAAGCGCCGGTCATTTCCAGATTGTGTCTATACGGAAAACCCGTGATTAGAACGCAGCCAGAGCATGCTGCGAGTGCACGATTGCCTCGTGAAACGGAATGCTTCAGCTATACATGTGTTTTCAAACCGAAGTCAACAATAAGCCCGGCCGAGGTGCTTTCCGGAGGCGTCCACTCGATTTTTCAGATGGTTCCAGATGTCAGAATTTCGTACCGATGGAGTCCCGCCGGGCGTTTCCCGTGCGATTGGAACACATGCATGACAAGGCCAACAACGCGGGTGGGGCTGTGACAGAACCGGTCGGCCCGGCTGAAGGGACGTTGACATTACCGGTTTCCTCGGTTATGTGACACCCTTGTTTCGCAAACTCTTGGGAGGCCCTGCCGCTTTCAGCAGGGACAAACATTCTCGCCCGCCACACGAACGGCGGGCGAAATTAGCGACAAGGTCGCGTTTCATAAAATCGTGATCGATTTTATTTAGAGAGGAAAGCCGATCCATGGAAAAAAGCGGCGGCATGGCCAGTATTTCACCCGAAAAACTTAGCCTCGACAGCACGTTCAAATTCAGGTGTCACAAAGATGTTTCCTGTTTTACCACGTGTTGTCGCGGCATCAACATTCTCCTCACGCCCTACGACATTATCCGCCTGAAAAAACGCCTGGGTCTTTCCTCTGAGGAATTTCTAGCCATTTATACCGATGTGCAGCTTCTGGAAAAGACAGACCTTCCGGTGGTAACCCTCAAACTGGCCGACGACGATCGGGATTCCTGTCCCTTTGTCCGTGAGGACGGGTGCATTGTGTACGAGGACCGGCCCACCACCTGCCGATACTATCCTGTCGGAGTCGCCTCCCTGATGCACAAGGAGGGTGCCGACGACGAAGGCTTCTACTTTTTTGTCAACGAACCCCACTGCCGGGGATTCGAAGAGGACCGGGAATGGAGTATTAAAGAATGGCGAAAGGACCAGGGGGTGGACGTCCATGACGACATCAATGCCGAGTGGACCGATTTGGTGGTGCGCAAGCGGTCCTTTCCGCCCAATATCAAATTGACCGAAAAGGCCAAACAGCTGTTTTTCATGGTCAGCTACAACATCGACAAGTTCCGGGAGTTTGTTTTCGAGAGTGCGTTTCTCCAGCGCTTCGACGTCGATGACGACACCCGGGAACAGATGAAGACCGACGACGTGGCCCTGCTGAACTTCGGCGTCAAATGGCTGAAAGAGGTCCTTTTCAAACAGGATGATTCGGTCCGAGACAACGTCTAGCCGGATATGTCATGGGAATCACCCCGCGGGCGCGCCCAGAGGCGCCCATTGGCTGCGTTATCAAGGGCTTGCCAATGATCACCGCTGGGGCGTGACATATCCGATTGCATAAGCGCATTTCATGAATAAAAAAAAAGAGGGAGACCGGAACGTTCTTTCCGGTCTCCCTCCTGCTTTTCATGTTTTGTGCCGGTTAGTATGTGTCGTAGGCCAGGCCTTCCCAGCTGGCGGGATCCTCCAGCCGGTTTTCGATGTCCACCCCGAAAAAATCGGCTATCGGGGAAAGAATTTCCGGATTGTTGGCGTGAACGTTCCTGCCGACGGCCAGCACCTTTTCCAACCCGGCTTTCGACATTTTTCCCAAAGGTTGACGACAGCCCCCTGCCGGCATGCCCAGCACCGCCATGAGCGTTTTGATTCCCAGAGGATTCCGGGCCCGGCATCCCACCGGACCAAAGGGGGTCTCCTCGGTCGTATTGACGGAGACCAGGCTGAACAGCGGCTCGATATCGGAAAGTACCTTTTCTGCGGCAGCGGTGTCTCCCGCGGACAGGTGCCGCACCATATCGGTAACGGCTTTCGGTGCCACGTTGGAGGCCACCGAGATTACGCCGGCAGCGCCGATCGCCGGGTCCGTCATCATCTGAAATGTCATGCCGTCGTCACCGGAAAGGATCGTAAAATCCGGACCGCAGCACGCCCGGGTCCGTTTCATATTCTCAATATCGGCGGTCGCCTCTTTGACGGTATTGACATTGGCAAATTCCCGGTTGAGCAGTGCCACGTCCTCGGGCAGCAGCTGGCAGCCGGTGCGGCCGGGAATGACGTAAGGGATCACCTCAACGGACGGAAAGGCGGCCGCCACCGGGCCCACATATTCCCGGCGGATTTCCAGCGAGCTGGGACCATTGTAGTACGGGTCCACCAGAAGTACTGCATCGGCCCCGACACCCACGGCATGCTCCGTCGCCAAGAGGCATTCCCGGGTGTTGTTGCTGCCGGTGCCGGCGACACAAACGCACTTTCCGTTCGCCTTTTTCGCCACCACCTCGACCACCTGGTTATGCTCCTCCCAGGACAGGGTCGGGCTTTCGCCGGTGGTTCCCGCAGCGAGAATTCCGGTGATGCCGTTTACAATCTGAAATTCCGCCAATTTCTCGAGACCCTCGTTGTCAATGCCGCCGTTCTGGAACGGTGAAACTAGAGCCGTGTAGGTTCCTGTTTTCATGGGGCCTCCTTTCCTAAGCCAATTGACATGACGGTGTCTCGCTCATCTAAGGTGCATCTAAGCACAGGGGTAAGCCATATCCTGAAAATATGTCAAGCAAAAAGAAGGGCGATTCAATAAAGGCTCCGGGGTCTGCTCTCGGCAGTGGGAGAGTTTGGCATGAATTTCGTCCGAGACAGATCTTGAAACCGTGATTATGTTCACCGAACCCATCCCATGGGCGCTTCCGGAAACCCCTTGACAACGGCATCGACACTCTTTAGTACCGTCGGGTTGGTTGTGTTACATCGTTTATCGATGGAGAGGAGACGTTATGACGATTGCAGAAAATGTCCACGAATTCATTGAACAGCAACGCCGGGCCGTCGCCCAGAATCCGGAGTGTGGAAATTCCCACTACAATCTGGCGATCGGTCTTCTGGGGTTAAAGCGATACGAAGAAGCCGAAAGAGAACTTTTGGAGGCGATCGAAAATAGTCCGACCCTGGCGGAAGCTTATGTGCAGCTCGGCGGAATCAGTCTCCAGCGCGGCGATCTGGATGGGTGCCTGGGCTGGAACAAAAAAGCGGTGCACGCCCGTGCCGGCTTCTCCGAGGGCTGGGGCAACATCGGATTTGTCCACATGCAACAGGGAAATCTCGAAGAAGCGATATATGCGCTGGAGAAGGCGACCCGCTGGAATCCCAAATTCGTCCAGGCCCTGACGACGCTGGCGAACGCATACCTGGCCAACGGGGAAGTGGAAGAGTCCATTAATACCGGTCTTAAAGTGCTGGATCTGGAGCCTGACTTTGCCGTGGCCCACAACAACCTTGCGGTGGCGTACCTTGAAAGCGGGCAATATGCCGATGCCGACCGGCATTGCACGAAGGCTCTGGCGCTGGGATACGATGTCCTGCCCGAGTTACAGGACGAAATCCGTAAACATCTGGGGTGAATTTCATAGCGTCCCGGTTTCAAATCCATCCAGATATCGGAATGATCGGGGCGGGACTTTCCGAAATGCTGTGCCATCATGGCTGAAAATGTAACGTTCGAGTATTTTTTAGCCGACAGGGACCACCCGGTTCGCCCCGACCTGCCGATCTGGACCACCCCGCTCCCCTCCGGTCGAAACTCACCGAATCCGCCCGGGGGACCCACCTACGGCGATTATTTTACCGCCGTTCGTCATTTTCTGGAAAGCAAAGGCTTCAACAAGCTCATCCGCGGAATCGAGGTCCTGCTAAAGCGACCTGCGCCTGCCGAAGATTTCCGTAGCATACACATCTACCTGGAAAAACACGGGGAATATTATCACCCGGCACAGGTGGTCTTGACACTGCCGGATCAGGAGTGCCGCTTTGTCATGAATGTGGCCGTCGACATCCCCGGTATGGATCTGGTTCTCCAAGAGCACGACCTGCTGAATACCCTCTGGCACCGTTTCCAGAAGCCGTATCTTCCCAGGGTTTTTGGGGCCGGTATCGTCCCGATTTCCGGCGGAAGGAATGCAGGGATGTTTCTTGGGGAGTGGTTCGAGGGGTTCTACGAGTTCCATATCACCCGCACAGCTCCCCATCAAAAGATAGCCCTGTGGGACTCCGACACAGGACCCGCTATGCTGACCGACACCCAACGGCGCTATATCTATCGAACCGTCGCCTACATCCTGACCACCTATTACGATGTGGAAGCCTTCGCCCAAATATCCCCTTGGCACCACGCAGCAGGCGATTTCATCTTCCGCCCCGGCGACCCCAACATGGCGCTGCGCTTGGTGACCGTGAGGAGCTACCCCCCGGTTCTTCGGGAGAAAAGCGATGATCTCGCAGAAATGCTTCAGGCCTTGCTCGTGTTCTTTATGCATCTGTCGATCCGCACCCGGCTGGATCGGCTGGACGGTACCGGCAATGTGGTCTGGGCAGATGAGGTGGCTCCGGTGGAAACCGTGGAAGGCCTGTTCCAGGGGTTGGATGAAACGCCGGCCCCCAAGGTGTTTCCCGGGCCGGTTGCCGACGTCTTTTATGCGTATGCCGCCAGTCTCACGGAGGACGATCTGCTGGATCTGGCGGAAACCATTCTCGCGGCATATCCGAAGCACGCCGAAGAAACCGATCTGATTGGCCGTCACCTGCCGGGGCATATTCGACAACTCCGGAACGCTGTCCAAAATCTATAAGTTGAATCCCACATACGAACCTTTGGGGTCTTAAGGCGTTTCACTTGACCCCTTGACACCGTAATCACCGGACGCACCGATGCGGGATTATAGCGATTTTCAGAATTCCGTTCAGAAACCTGACCCTGCCTTTAAGGGGAACATATTTATGGCAACTGCCATAGCCCGCATTTCATGTACCCACGACGACGGTTCCAGGCATGATCGAATCCTACCTTTTTATGTAATGGGTACAAGATAAGGAGAGGTCGATGATCGATATCCCAACATGATGTGTACAGATCTCCCCAACCGTGGGATTACAGCTCTAACTTCTCGAAACCCTAGCTTTTTTATTGACAAGAATTTGGATTGATTCTATAGATTCCCTTTCAGTGACCGCGTCACTCGGGCATTCGACAGGACCTGAAAAGGCCCTTATAAGAATACAGTGATTTGAGAGGAGGTGACCTGGACGCTACACAGGGGTGAAACCCTTTTTGACACGGACGAGGATGGTAATTTTTCAAACAGAATGGAGGTAAAGCGATGGCAAAACATGACACTCCTATGTTGGATCAGCTCGAATCCGGCCCGTGGCCGAGCTTCGTGTCCGATCTGAAGGAGCAGGCCGAACGGCGGGCCAAGAACGAGGAAGGTGTCGAGTTTCAGATTCCCTCGGATGTTTGTGAGGACCTTCTCGGTGTTCTCGAATTGTCCTTCAAGCATGGCCGGACCCATTGGAAGCACGGCGGCATCGTCGGTGTTTTCGGCTACGGCGGCGGCGTCATCGGCCGGTACTGCGACCAGCCGGAAAGGTTTTCGGGCGTCGCCCATTTCCACACCATGCGGGTGGCCCAGCCGGGCGGTAAATTCTACACAACCGATTTTCTCAGAGACCTGATGAAACTCTGGGATTTCCGCGGCAGCGGTATCACCAACATGCACGGCTCCACCGGCGACATCATCTTCCTGGGGACGACAACGCCCCAGCTGGAAGAGATCTTTTTTGAATTGACCCACAACCTGAACCAGGACCTGGGCGGTTCCGGCTCCAACCTGAGAACCCCCGCCGACTGTATCGGTTCGGCCCGGTGCGAATGGTCCTGCTACGACACCCAGGCCCTCTGCTACTACCTGACCGAGGAATACCAGGACGAGCTCCATCGTCCGGCGTTCCCTTACAAGTTCAAATTCAAGTTCGATGGCTGCCCCAACTGCTGCGTGGCCTCCATAGCCCGGGCCGACATTTCCTTTATCGGTACCTGGAAAGACGACATCAAGATCGACCAGGAAGCCGTCCAGGGTTACATCGGCGGCGAGTTCCTGCCCAACGGCGGCGCCTACACCGGGCGTGACTGGGGTCCGTTTGACATCGCAAAAGAAGTCATCGATCTTTGCCCGACCGACTGCATGTGGATGGAAGACGGTAAATTAAAGATCGAGACGAAAGAGTGCACCCGCTGCATGCACTGCATCAACGTGATGCCGAGGGCTCTGCGGATCGGTGACGACCGCGGTCTTTCCATGCTGGTCGGCGCCAAGGCCCCCATTCTTGATGGTGCCCAGATGGGATCCCTTCTGGTTCCCTTCGTAAAGGTCGAAGAACCTTACGATGAGATCAAGGAAGTGATCGAAAACATGTGGGATTGGTGGATGGAAGAAGGCAAGAACCGTGAGCGCATCGGTGAGCTCATGAAACGCCAGGGCTTCCAGAAACTTCTCAGTGTGACCGGTATCAAACCGGATGCGCGTCATGTCCAGGAACCCCGCACCAACCCGTACATCTTCTGGAACGAAGACGAGGTCGAGGGCGGATGGGAACGTGACGTTGACGAATACAGAAAAGACCATCAGAGATAGGAGGGGAACTAGCCATGGCATTTATTTCATCCGGATACAATCCAGATAAACCGATGGAAAATCGGATTTCCGATATCGGTCCCCGGAAATACGATGAGTTTTATCCGCCGGTCATTGCCAAGAACAAGGGCAAATGGCTGTATCATGAAATCATCAAACCCGGCATCCTGGTCCACGTGGCCGAGTCCGGTGACGAAGTATACACAGTCCGCGTGGGCGGCGCCCGCCTGATGAGCACCGGTCTTGTCATGGAAATATGCGACATCGCCGACAAGCATTGCGACGGCTACGTCCGCTGGACCACCCGAAACAATGTCGAGTTCATGGTCGACAGCAAGGACAAGGTCGACCCCCTGATCCAGGATCTGGAAGGCCGCAAGTTTTCCGGCGGCTCCTTCAAGTTCCCGGTCGGCGGTACCGGCGCCGGGGTCACCAACATCGTCCATACCCAGGGCTGGATCCACTGCCACACCCCGGCCACAGACGCATCCGGCCCGGTCAAGGCCACCATGGATGTGCTGTTCGATGACTTTCAGCAAATGCGGCTGCCGGCCCAGCTGCGTGTCTCCCTGGCCTGCTGCCTGAACATGTGCGGCGCGGTTCACTGCTCGGACATCGCCATTCTCGGCTACCACCGGAAACCGCCCATGCTGGACCATGAGTACCTGGACAAGATGTGCGAAATTCCGCTGGCCATCGCGGCCTGCCCCACGGCCGCCATCCGTCCGGCCAAGGTGGAATTCAAAGGCCAAAAGGTCAAAAGTGTGGCCGTCAAGAACGAGCGCTGCATGTTCTGCGGAAACTGCTACACCATGTGCCCGGCCATGCCCCTTGCCGATAAAGAGGGCGACGGCATCGTCATCATGGTCGGCGGCAAGGTTTCCAACCGGATTTCCCCGCCGAAGTTCTCCAAGGTCGTTGTGGCATTTCTGCCGAACAACGCACCGCGTTGGCCGGAAACCACAGACTGCATCAAGCATATCGTCGAGGCCTACGCCAAGGGCGCCAACAAGTACGAGCGCGTGGGCGATTGGGCCGAGCGGATCGGATGGGAGCGCTTCTTCGAGGTGTGCGAGCTCGAGTTCACCCATCACCTGATCGATGATTTCCGTGATCCGGCGTATTATACGTGGCGCCAGACCACGCAGTTTAAATTCTAAAACAGCCAATCGTCGGGGGGCACGTGACGTGCCCCCCGACGATTTTGACGGAAAGGTCCAAGATGGATTACGAAGAAGCTAAAAAACGGGTCGTTGAAGGTCTGACCAAGAAACAGAAGACCAAATCGAAATTCTATTTCAACGATCTTGTCAAGCTTATCGGCGAAAAGCCGAGAGCGGCCAAAAAGTACGTGAACCGGATGGTTCAAGAACAGGTGCTCGAGTATTGGTCCTCCGGCAGCACCTCCCTTTACGGCCTGCCGGGCACCGGGAAACAAGCATCGGCAGAGCACGAAGACTAAACCGTTCGTTATCGTTTTATCTCATTAGCGCCAATGCTGCAGAAACACCCTGTGCCGCCCCGGATTGTCATCTCCGGGTTGCGCGGCGGCTCCGGCAAAACAATTCTATCCGTTGGAATTATCGCGGCGTGGCGGAAACAGGGAAAACACGTAACCCCTTTCAAAAAAGGTCCGGACTATATCGATGCGGGCTGGCTTGCCCTGGCGGCAGGTCGGCCCTGCTATAATCTGGACACCTTTCTCATACCCCAGAACCATATCATCGAGCACTTTATCTCCCGGGCGGCGATGGGCAATATGGCGGTCATCGAGGGCAATCGGGGCCTTTACGACAGCATCGATCCGGAAGGGACAACCAGCACGGCGGAGCTGGCCAAACTCCTGAAAATGCCGGTGATCCTGAGTGTCGACGCCACCAAGATTACCCGGACCATGGCCGCTGTGGTGGCCGGATGCGAACAGTTCGATCCGGAGGTGCACATTCGGGGGGTGGTGCTCAACCGGGTGGCCGGGACCCGGCACGAGAGTATCCTGAGACGGAGCATCGACGCCCATTGCGGGATTCCCGTTGTCGGAGCGGTACCCAAGCTGAAGTCGGAAGATTTTCCGGAGCGGCACATGGGGCTGGTTCCCACCCCGGAACACGACTGGGCCAAGGACTCCGTAAACGCCGCGGCTGAAATGGCCGCCAAGTATCTTGACATGACCACCCTGGCATCGGTTGCCTCGGAATCGGCGTTGACACTGGAAGCGACAACAGACCCGGTCACACCGGAGGGACGCGAGGCCCGGCACACGGCAACGGACTCGGCGGCCGGGCGGCCCCGGGTGGGCGTCATTCGTGATTCGGCCTTTCAATTTTATTATCCGGAAAATATCGACGCCCTGACCGCCGCCGGCGCCGACATTGTCTTTTTCAGCCCCCTGGAGCAGAACACAGTGCCGACGGTGGACGCCATTTATATCGGGGGCGGGTTTCCCGAGACCCATGCCGCCGCCCTGGCAGAGAATCGTCGGTTCCGCCGTGAGTTAAAGCAGCTGGCCGACAAGGGGCTGCCCATCTATGGGGAATGCGGCGGCTTGATGTATCTAGGCGAAGAACTGGTTCTGGATGCGGGCCGATTCCCCATGGCCGGGGTGCTTCCTATTGTCTACGGATTTTCAAGGCGGCCCCAGGGCCATGGCTATACCATTTTCACGGTGGATCGGCCGAACCCTTTTTATGACGTCGGCAGCCGGCTGACGGGGCATGAATTTCACTATTCAACGGTTCTGGAATTCCGGGGGGACGATCACGACATGGCCTTTGCCATGGAACGCGGCAGCGGCCTTGTCAATGGTCGCGACGGCGTGATGTCCAAAAACGTGCTCGCGACCTATTCCCACATTCATGCCCTCGGAACGCCGCAATGGGCGGATGGGATCGTGCGGCAGGCGAAACAGCACCGGGATCGCCGTTCCGGTTGACGATGCGTGCATCGGGGTCACTGCCGCCAGTGGAATCGTAACCGCCGTAGGCCACCTTTCGATACCGATACCCATATCGATGACGCCGCAACGTTCAACCACACCAACAATCCACAAATCTGAACGGTGCCCTGACAATTGCTCTATCCTGGATGTCCTAAATATGTTCCGTTTGCAGACATATGGAAACGATGACCGCAGAGTCGCAGAGGGCGCAGAGGAACGGTATGTTTCCCAGAATCCCTGAGAGGGGCTTCTGGGAAAGGACTCCAGCAACATATCTAAATTCTATAGCATTTGTCGGAATTTCGTTCCGAAACCTGGACCCTACCCTCAACCGGAACATATTTATGTCAACTGCTATAAATAAAAAAAGGAGGGATCCGATGGTTTCGGATCCCCCCTTTTAGTGAAATTGTTCCGGCGACTAGGGTTTCACGTGACACTTGGTGCAGGTCGTGGGGGCCGCCTTTGTTTTATTCTTTTTATTATACGCCTTGTGGCAAGCCTTGCAATTGTAGTGGAATGCCTCGGCGCGATACTCCAGGCGCTCCTTTTTGGACAGCTTCGGCGCACCTTTTCCTTTTGGCCGTTCGCCCGGCTTTGTGTGGCACTCAATGCACTTTTGAACGTTGTCGCCTTCTTTAAGGTCGAGAGGTTTGCCCTTGTCGTCATGATGGCAGTCACCACACGCGGCCCCGTACTCTGCCACGTGCTTTTTATGGCTCAGCACGGCGATCTTGTCCTTGTATTTGCCCTTGTCCAGCAGCGGCTTAAACGTAATGGTGTCGGCAACCTCGGTGCCGGCCACCACGGCCGCTGCAGCAAACAGGACGGCAACCATCGCAACCCCGATCATCAGCGCTATAGACCGTTTATTCATAAATGCCATTCACCTCCTTTTCCCTGTGTTTCCCCGTTCCTCGTCCGCGACCAAAAAATCCAGAAAAGACTATCAAGGACTGCTCGTGCTGTCAATCAGAATGGGCGTTGACAGCGAATTTTGTCAGGTAAACGCCGGCCTGTCGTGAATGGGGACCCTCAGGCCGTTTTCTCATCGGTTTCGGTCTCCGTATCGATCGGTTTGCGGGCGAAAATGCGGGCCCCGATGATGCTGATTTCATAGAGAAGCATCAACGGCATCGCCATCATCACCTGGGTGACCACATCCGGGGGGGTCAGGATGGCCGCGCCGACGAAAAACAGCAGCAGGGCATATTTGCGGTTTTTCTTCAGAAAATCGACGGACACCAGCCCCAGCTTGGCCATAAACGTGACCACCAGGGGAAGTTCGAACACCAGACCGAAGGCCAAAAGCAGTTTGGAGGAAAAGGACAGGTACTCTTTCATGGACGGCAGCGGCCGGATCCATTCCGTTGCAAAGCCGAGAAAAAAGTTAAACCCCCAGGGAAAGACCACAAAATATCCGAACAGGGCACCGCCCAGGAAAAAAACGGTCGAAAGAAACACAACGGGCAGCAGCAGCCGGCGTTCTTTGGTGTAGAGTCCGGGCGCGACAAACATCCAGAACTGGTACAAAATGATGGGCGCCGCCACCAGGATGGCGGCCAGAAAAGACACCTTCAGATATGTGAAGAACGCTTCCGGAAGCCCGGTGAACACCAGTTTGTCCCCGGGTTCCATGACCCGGATCAAGGGGCTCATCAGAACTTCGAAGAGCTGCTCCTTAAACAGGTAGGCCGGCACAAATGCACCGGCGACGGCATAAATACAGATGAGCAGCCGTTTTCTGAGCTCTTCCAGATGACCGGTAAACGGCAGTTTTTCATCCTCTGGCATTCGGGTCGGGTTCCTTTTGATCAACAGGTGGGATGTCGTCGGCGGTGTCGCTGTCGGGGAGTGTCGCCCCGTCAGGCACGGCGGCGGAGTCGTCGATCACATCATCGGATGTTTTCGGTGTTTCGGTGGTCTTGTTGTCATCGGCGTTCCCGGCGGACGACAGCCCGCTGGTGATGTCGTCAAAGGATATTTTGCTGCGAACACCGTTTTTTAGGTCCGATATGGACTCTTTTACATCTTTCAGCTCTCGAAGATCCTCGTCCAGATCGATGGCGTCCTTGAAATCACTGGTCGCACGACGAAACTCTCCCGCGGCACGGCCCAACGCCTTGGCCACATCCGGTAGTTTCTTGGGACCGATGACGACCAGCGCAACGACCAAAATCAGGATCAGCTCCGGTAAGCCGATGCCGAACATTCAAGACCCCCCCTGGGAATGCGTTATCACCACAGATGCGGTGCCGTAAAGCGATGTATCCGTTATTGATGAACCGCTCTGAGATACATGGTTCACTGCCTGCTGTCAACGTTCCAGGTTGTTTCGGAAACGATCATTTCGGAAATGGATCACTCGCCAATGTCAGGTTTGAGCACCAGAAAATAGAGCTCCCCGGCGTGCTGCATGTGCCCGGCGGCCAGTTCCGCATAGGGGCCGTGCCCCCAGTACAGGTCTGCCCGGCCGGGGCCTGTAATGGCACCCCCGGTGTCCTGGTTCAGCACGAAACGCTGCATTGCGGTCCAGCCGGTGATTCGATGCTCAGCGTCGACCAGCGGCTTTTCGGTCCGGATAAATGCCAGTGCGCCGGGCGGAAACAGACGACGATCGGTGGCCAGGGATCGGCCGGGTGTCAGCTCAACGCCGATGGCACCGCGGGGGCCCCCATTTTGCTCGGAAAAAAATATGTAGCTGGGATTGTAGGTCAGAATGCGGGAGATTTCTTCCGGGTGGTCGCTCAGGTACGCACGGATGCGTTGCATGGACATCTCGCTGCGGGGAATTTTTTCCTCATCGATGAGCAGTTTTCCGATGCTTCGGTAGGGATGCCCGTTGGTCGCGTCATAGTGAACATTGATGATGTCGCCGGTATCCAGAAAAATTTTTCCCGAGCCCTGGATCTGAAGAAAGAAGAGATCGACACGGTCGTTGACCCAGGCCAGGATGTCGGCCTTGCCTTCGAGAATCCATTTTTCACTGATGCTCCTCCGGTCATGGTACGGGAGCACCTGATCGTTCGCGTACCTGGCAACGATCCGCTCTCCCTTGAAGCGTGGTGAAAACAACGACAAGTCGATGCTCAGCAGATCGTCGGGTGTTTTGTAGACCGGAAAACGGAATTGCTCGCTTTTATCCCGGCTGCCCTGAAGAAACGGCTCGTAGTAGCCGGTAAACAGGACGTTTCCTGAGCGATCCGATCCCACGGAACGATAGAGAATATACCGACGGCGGATAAAGTCTGTTAGGGCTGTTTGAGACGGCGACGTGTTGAGAAAGTCTCTGAACGTTTCCAGGGAGCGGATCACGTGGGCGGTGGTGTACCGGTCATTTCCGTATGAAAATTCCCGATCCGGGGAGATACGGTTCAGGTAGGTCAAACTTTGAAAAATGGCATGGTCCAGGCTGTCGGTGGTCATATCATCGGAGACATCCGCTATCCGCGTTGCCGCCAGCCTCTCTAAAGGAGGAGGCTCGACCGCAGGCGGCCGGGCCGTTTTTACGGCACAGCTTGACAGGACGCCCAGGCACATGAGGAGAAGGAGGACTATCCTTCCCCGGCAAACGGTGCGGCAATGAATGGGCGGACCGGACATTAGGGATCTTTCCGTTTATAGGTGCCGCTTTTACCGCCCGATTTTTCCATCAGCCGGATGTCGGAAATGACCATCTCCCGATCCGTGGCCTTGCACATGTCGTATATGGTCAGCGCGGCAACGGATACGGCGGTCAACGCTTCCATTTCCACTCCGGTTCGACCGACAAGCCGCACCGAGCATGCTATTTCGATGGCGTTTGATTCAGGCTTCGGGAAAAAATCGATCTGAACATGGGCGATTGCCAGGGGGTGGCACATGGGAATCAGGTCCGCGGTTTTTTTTGCTGCCATCACTCCGGCGATTCGGGCGGTTTCCAGTACATTCCCTTTTGCAATGCGGCCCTCCCGAATCCGTGCAAAGGATTCCGGTGTCATGGTAATGCGGCCTTTCGCTATTGCCTGACGGGACGTTGGCTCCTTTCCGGTCACATCCACCATCCGAACATGTCCATCGCTGTCGATATGTGTCAACCGGCTCATGACATCTTCTCCGAAACAAAATACTCTGTTTTCCGGGTCACCGTCATCTTGACGGCATCCAGTGTTTCTGTGAGAACAGGGATGACATTCTCCCGAACATCGCCGGCCACCACGAGCACCATGACATCCTCCCCGACGGAAAGATCCGTATCCTCGGCGATGTCCACCTGAATGTCCACAATGCCCGGACGCTTTCTATGGGACGCGAGCATAGCTGCCAGCCTCTCATGGTTTACCGAGACCCGCAAGCCTGAAACGGGGCGTCCGTCCCGGGAGGTGGCCCGAACAACCCCGTTGTGGCAAAGTAGCATTCCGGCGTTGGCAAAATCCGGATGCCCCTTTACGATCGTCACGACGTCTGACAAGGTTTTCATGTACGGTGGTTCCCCGTTCTATTGGGTTTCCCTCTGTAGACCGGCGGCGACGCGATCCGCCCGTGATCGATCTTCATGGGAGTTCACGTTGAAAAACGAAAATCCGTGGGGATCCAGGCGAGCGATGCGATCCGGCGGCAATTTCTTGAGTCGGACGCGCCGGAACAGCGCCTGAATTTTAAACGTGTTTTGCTGAATGAGCGTTTCGATAATATGCAAACATCGTTTGGAGTAGACAGCGCAGAGCGGTTCCAGTCCCGCTTCCGTTTCCGGAAGAACGATGTCGTGGGAGGGGTCCACCTCAGTCATGATGCCGACAAGGAGATCTCTGCTGATGAAGGGTGTATCGCATGCGCTGAAAAAGGCGTAAGGCCGGGACGCATAGAAAAGACCGGCATGGAGTCCGGTCAATGAGCTCCGGACCGGATAGATATCTCCGACGATAGACGCATCCAGATCGATGTAGTCCAGGGGGTCGTTGGTCACGATCAGGATCTCATCGAAGATCTTCGAAAAGACCCCGTATATCCGATCGACCATCCGTTTACCGCCGACAGACACAAAGGCCTTGTTTTCACCGGAGAATCGGGTATTGCGACCCCCGGCTAAAAGCACACCGGTACAGGGCTCCATGGGGTAGACTCGACATGTATCGTTTTGAAACAGGTTCACACCAACGTTCCGGAGCATAGGAAAATTTCTTGTCCGGATCAAGGCGATTGTCTGTCGCCACTCGGACCTTGATCTCTACCATGGCTTGAGATATAAAATACCTTTTCGACATGGGAGAATTCGCCATGAACGATGCAAATATTCTTTTGGGTGTCCGGGACATCGATCGGATTCTGACGCGCATGACCCATGAAATCCTCGAGGTTCATAAAGGCGCGGACAACTTTTCGCTGATCGGAATCAAGACGCGGGGTGTCTATCTTGCCCGCCGCATCAGTGAGAAAATAGAGGATATCGACGGAATTAGTGTCCCTACGGGAGAAATAGACATCAATCTCTATCGGGACGATTGGACCCGCATCCATCATCAGCCCGAAGTGCGGGCGACAGAAATCGGGTTTCCCATCGAGCGGGCGCGGATTATTCTGGTCGACGATGTTCTCTATACCGGCCGCACCATCCGTGCCGCCATGGATGCGCTGATGGACTTTGGTCGGCCCGACCGCATCGAGCTGGCGGTTCTGGTGGACCGAGGTCATCGCGAACTGCCCATTGAAGGCAATTACGTGGGCAAGTTCCTCGAGACCCGACGATCCGAAACCATCAACGTGCTTCTATCGGAAAGCGACGGCCAAGATCAGGTGATAGTCGAGAATTCCCAATAAAACGTCTCGAAAATGGTTTCCTGCCACACGGGGGTTGGCTCAAACGCTGGAAGATAACGATCATGGGACACAAAGCGCATAAAATGTCCGCCCCGGAGTCAGTTCGGCTCGGTATTCTGTCCATATCCAGTTCCCGGACGGCTGCCGATGATATCAGCGGCCAGTGGATCGGAAAACGTGCCCGCAAAGAGGGGCATCGGGTGGTTCTGTATACGGTGATACCCGATGACGCGGAGATGATTTCCAAAACACTGCGGCAAGCGATCGACGCGGATGCACCCGACGCCATCCTGATGACCGGCGGTACGGGAATCAGCCCCAAGGATGTGACCATCGAAGCGGTTCGCCCCCTGTTCGATAAGGAGCTGACGGCGTTTGCAACGATTTTCTCCCAGCTCAGCTTCGAAGATATTGATTCGGCAGCCCTTCTCTCCCGTGCCACCGCCGGAGTTGTCTGCGGGACCGTCGTATTTTGTATGCCCGGCAGTCTGAAGGCTTGTAAGCTCGCCTGCCGGGCGCTCATATTTCCGGAGCTTGGGCATATCGTTGGACATCTTCACGAAGCGTAACGGAAATGCCCCCTCAGGGGTTGCCAGCAATCGGGGGCTCCGGCCTCGGGACTGCGCGAGCGTTATTACGGAGAATTGCCATGGCTGACGAAAAGCCGGTGTATGTCATCAGCGACCAGCCGGAAAGGGACGAGGTGGCGTTCGGTTTTGACGCCGATGCACGGACCCTTGCCGAATTGATTTCCTATGGAAAGAACGAAACGCCTCTGATCATCGGTATTTTCGGTTCCTGGGGATCGGGCAAAACAACCCTGATGGAAACCACCCGACGATTTTTATCGGACGATTCCGAACCTTACCAGCTTGGTTCCCGCCCGTACAAAACGATCTGGTACCAGGCATGGACATACCGGAAGAATGACCAAATTTTAGCGGACCTTTTCGAGACTGTCTTGAGAACCATGGAAGCGGACGGTTTCCTGCTCTGGTGCCAGGCCGCAATGACCGAGGGCGTCCAGAGGTTTCAATTTTTGAAATCAACAAAATATCTGGGTCGACTTCTCGATGGGACAGTGGATATCACAGAGGTGTTTGACCGGGTTCCCCATCACGATCGACTCGGATTTGACGAATCCTTCATGGTTAACTTCGAGCAACTCATATGGGAATATATTAACTGGCAACCGCAGTTTCCGATGTCCGAAGGCGCCGAGGACCGGACCGGGGCCATGGTCGTCTTCATCGACGAGCTGGACCGGTGCCCTGAAGAGCAGCTGGTCCGGGTTCTTGAGACCATCAAGCTGTTCATGGATCGCCAAGGCTGGATTTTTGTCATCGGTGCCCAATTCGATCTGGTCAAAAATGCCTTAAAGACCCGATATACGGAAAAGGCTGCTCTCCGATTCATGGAAAAAATGATCCACGTGAGTTATCATCTGCCACAAATTTCAGATCACGACTTCCTGGGCTTTCTGGCCGATCTGAGTCCGGAATTCCATAAAAGCGCCACGGACGTCATGGGCGCGGTGATGTCCGCCATGGGAAACAACCCCAGGCGGCTGAAAAGATTTCTCAACAACCTGTCCCTGAGAGAAGGTATCCTCCGCAATCGCCGCTTGGACGTGAGTCCTCGGCACCTGCTGTGCTGGTACAGTATCGAGTTTGCGTTTCCGAGGCTGTTCCAGGAACTTCGGGAGAACCCGTCCGCTCTGCCGCTTCTAAAAAAGAAAATTGAGTTGCTTGAGGCGGCCATGGGCCCCGAGGGCAGTTGGGAGCCGACGGACGAACTGCTCGAGCAGGCAGCGGTGCCGGAATCTCTGCGGGCATACCTCCGGGATGCCGCCCTGGTCTCAATTCTCAAAGAATTTGATGCCCCCGAAGCAACGCTGCAGCAACTGATGATATCCTACGGCGCAGCTCACGAAAGGGTGTCCGGGGAGCGGCGCACCCCGGTGATCGATTTTACCGCCATGGCGGAAATCGCACCGGGCCCGTTTTTATTCGGCGACGACCAGGAAACGCACGTGATCGAAACCCCCTATGCCATTGATATCTACCCGGTTACCAACAGCCGGTACCGTCCGTTTGTGGAAAGCGACGGGTATCTCAGAGAAGAGTTCTGGAGCCAGGAAGGATGGCAATGGCGGGAAAGCCATGCCATCGACAGTCCAAGCCAATGGAAATACCCGGCATGGACGGCAGATGACCGGCCGGTGATCGGGGTCTCCAGGTATGAAGTCGAGGCGTTTTGCAAATGGCTGACCGCCGAAGCAGAGGAAGGAATTACATACCGCCTGCCGACAGAGGAAGAGTGGGAGCGGGCCGGTCGGGGAACGGACGGTCGGGAGTACCCGTGGGGAAATACGTTTGATGAAAAGTGCTGCAATACCGCGGAGAGCGGTCTCGAGCGGACCACCTCGGTCACAAAATTTTCCAAGGGGGTGAGCCCGGAAGGCTGCCATGATATGGCCGGAAATGTGTTTGAATGGACTGCGTCCGTGTATGATCCAGACGGCTCCGGAATAGTGCTTCGCGGCGGCTCCTGGTTTGTCAATAAAAAGGTGGCCCGCTGTGCCTTTCGGTATGACCGCCCGCCGCATACCCGTCTCAATTATCTGGGTTTTCGTTGTGTCCGAGTTGCGGAGTAGGTTCTTTTTGTTCCGTGATCCTTCAGGGCAAGTTGTTTTCCCTCCCTGGCTCCAGATTTCTTAGGGGTTCCCCGTTTTACGCCAATTCCTGTAACAGGCATCGCGTGGTTGCCGAACCCATTGGTTTGCCGGCGGCAACGGCCGCCATGTGTAAATTCGCGGAGCGAATTTACTCGGGGATAAAGAGCACGGCATAAATAGTCGCAATCTGATCTCCAAGACAGCTGACGTTGTGGGGGACGCTGGAATTGTAATAGACGCTGTCACCGGATTCGAGTTGAAACACGTCATCCCCGTAAATGATTTCCACGTTACCTGAGTAGACGATGATGAATTCTTCCCCCTCATGACTGGACAGTGTCTTATCCTTCGATGATTCAGGCAGCAGCTCCACGAAGAAGGGGTCCATATGGCGATCTGTCTTTCCGGTTCCCAGAGAGTAGAATTTGGAGGCCACAGGCGAGTCTTTTTCCCTGAGCATACTTAGCTTTTGCGCCCGTTGGTTTCGGCGCACAATCAGCGGATCGGTTTTTGGATGATCGTCAAGAATACCGCCCAGGCTGACGCCCAGGGCCCGGGACACCTTTAGCAGCGGGCCGAGGGATGGAGATACATTGTCTTGGAGAAGTCCCTCCAGGAAGGACTTCGCCAGGCCGGTACGGCCGGCGAGTTTCTCAACCGTGAAACCTTTGCCGGCCATCTGTTGCCGGATCCGCTGGCCGATGGGGTTGTTTTTCATGGGGACTCCTTGTTTTTCTGAGGCCGCTTATTTACAGATTCCCCCGCAAGGATTCCGGAAAATAAAAATCGCCTCTGCGCGCTCCGCTTGCCCGGCCCCGGCTTGGGCGGCAGCGGGTGGCTTCGCGGTGATTACCTAAGCCGGCAATGCCGGATCCCGTTATACGTCAAACGGAATGTATTTCTTGGCTGCGACGATGGTTCGTTATCCGTAATACGCCTCGATATCCTCACGCCAAGCTACGTGCCGGCAATGTCATCGGGTGGAAGGATGCGGACTGTTTTTCGGCGAACCTCCGTCCCGTTTTTCAAACGATGGACCGCTTCCATGACCTGGAGACGACCTTCTGCAAAGAGCTGAATACATGTCGGATATAATTGCCACTCCAGCTCCAGGCCTTTTTTCCGGACCGTGTCCAAAGAATCTGTATCTGCAATGGCGAAGGCTTTCTGTCCGATGATGGGGCCGGTGTCTTCCCCGTAATCGATAAAATGAACCGTGCACCCGGCGACTTTACAACCGTATCGAACCGTATCGCCGTACCCATCCACTCCGGCAAACGCGGGCAGCAGTGCCGGGTGGATGTTCATGATCCGGGGGTGGGTCGGGTCGCTGTTTACCCGATCGATAAAGTAGGGTGTGAGATTCCTCATGAATCCTGCCAATACGAGAAGATCAAACCGGTAGGCGGCCATGTTCAACAGAAGCTCTGCCTCGGCGGCGGCGCGGGTCGAGAAAAATTGCAGACGCTTTGCCGGGTCCGCCTCCTGCGGCATGAGATGCTGGCGGCCCATGGCCGTCTGGATATCCGCCGCATCGGGGGCATTAAACCTTTCCGGGTTTTCCCGGTGCCTGCGTATGATCGTTCCATAGTCGACCACGAAGGTGGGTATATTCCGGTCTGATGCGCGCTGCAGCCCCGTGGCATTCGGATTGTCGGAACCGACAAACACCACGGTGCCGGATATTTTTCCCGATTCGCAGGCGTCAAGGATCGCCTGCAGATTTGAACCGCTTCCGGATATCAGAGCCCCGATGCGAAGGTTTCCTGTCATGCGCGCATTTTTGGACATAGACTGCTGCTAACAGAAGCGAATTCTCCTGTCAATTCGCCACAGATCGGCATCCGCCAAGGTTGACAATCATCGGGAACGCGACTATCATCTGACGAATTTATTTTTACCCGTTAGAAAGGATACTTGCGATGGCGGAAGGTATAAACGAAATTGATGACGGCAATTTCGAAGCAGAGGTGCTGAATTCGGAGATGCCGGTTCTGGTGGACTTCTGGGCTCCCTGGTGTGGTCCGTGCCGGGCAATCGCGCCGGTGGTCGAAGAGTTGGCCGGGGTTTTTGGCGACAGAGTCCGATTTGCCAAATGCAATGTCGACGACAATCCTGTGACTCCAGGAAAATATGGCATCCGGGCCATTCCGACCCTGATCCTCTTCAAGGGCGGTGAAGTGGCCGAGCAGATTACCGGCATTGTGGCGAAATCAAAACTGGAAGAAGCGATCAACGGAGTCCTGTAATCTGGCGGAGATGCGTTTCGACGGCGGCTCATGAAGGCCGCCGTTGGTTATTCGTTTTCCGGCCGGCATAAGCATACGGCTGAATCATGCCGTCGTTCGACTGAATCATGCCTACCTTTTATTCTGTTAATGTGCACATGAGACTCCTATGCGTCGTTCTTGCTGGCCTGACGCTGGTTGTCTCCGGCTGTTCCCTGTTCCGCGGGAAGAAATCTGAAAAACCGGCCCTTGAGCTGGCCAGTGAGGGTGTTGATCATTACGACGCCGGGAATTACAAAAAGGCCATTGAGGCCTTCGAACAGCTCCGGGACTGGTATCCTTTCAGCAAGTATGCCATCCTGGCGGAGTTAAAAATCGCCGACTCCCATTACCAGCTCAAACAATACGAAGATGCCATATTTGCCTACGAGGAATTCGAGAACCTGCACCCGCGAAACGAGGCGGTGCCGTATGTCGTTTACCAGATCGGCAGGTCTTACTTTGGTCAGATCGATACGGTGGACCGGGACCAGACCACTGCCCAGAACGCGTTGAAAACATTTTCACGGCTTCTCCAACAGCACCCGAACAACGCCTACGCCCGCCAGGCGGAAAGCCATATTAAAGCCTGCCTGAAGAGCATTGCCGGGCACGATTATTATGTGGGGCTGTTCTATTACAAAGGGAAACATTACAAGGCGGCGCTAAAACGATTTGAGTCGATCGTTATCCAGTATCCGGATGTCGGGATCCATTTCGAGGCCCTTCAATATATCACCCGTTGCGAGGAAGAAATTCAAAAACAGGAGATGGGCGGACAGAAAGCGCTTACCGAATCCAAAGAGGAAGCCCCAAAAGGCAGGGACCTGTGGGAAGATTTGCCCCTCAGCAAAACCCCTCAACCCCATTAAAAAGCTTTACAACTCGGAAATAATGGGTTAGCTAACTCTCTTTTGCAGCAAGGTAAATTTCTTAAAGGAACAGACCATGTCCAAAGTGTGCGATATTTGCGGAAAGAAGCCGATGACGGGCAATAACATCAGCCACGCCCATAATGTCACCAAACGTCGTTTCAACCCGAACCTCCAGCGGGTGCGCGCCGTGCATGACGGACGGGTCCGCAGAATGCTGGTGTGCACATCGTGTATCAAATCAGGCTCTGTCGTCAAAGCCCCCTAAGCGTAACATTGCACCGCAAGGTTATGAGCCGATCCGGTTGGCATCCTGAACCATTTTAACCTTCCGAAGGTCCGCCAAAACCCGCTCCAAATGGGCCGTGTCTTCGACAGCGAGGACAAACAGGCTGTCCACCGTCTTGTTCTCCAGAGTTTCGGTTTTCAGACTCAGGATATTTGCGTCGTTTTTGCTGATATTGGCGGCCAGGTCTGCCAGCAAGCCGACCCGATCGAATGAGAGGACCCGAATTTTGACCGGATAGGTCTCCTTCATCGCCGAATCCCATTCCACTTCGATCTGCCGTTCCGGCGATAACCGCAAGGCGTTTGTACAATTGGCCCGGTGCACGGTGACACCCTGACCACGGGTAATGTAGCCGATGATGGGGTCCCCGGGAACCGCTTGACAGCATTTTCCAAATTTGATCAGGATATCATCCAGGCCCTGGACGACCACGCCGCCGCCGGTTTTCTTCCTCCGGTTCCGGCCCACGGCCCGGCTGACAAGGACGCTTTCCGGTTCTTCGGTTTCGGGTTTCTCCTCGAACCGACGAACGATCTGGAGGGGCGTAATCTTGCCGTAGCCCACACTGGCAATGAGATCCTCTACGGATTTGAAACCAAAATGCCTGACCACATCGACCATATTATCGGATTTGAGGGCCTGGCTGAAGTTCATCTTGTATTTGCGGAACGCTTTTTCGCACATCTCCCGGCCCAGGCTGAGACTCCGTTCCTTCTCCTGGATTTTAATCCACTGGCGGATTCTGGACCGGGCCTTGACCGTCTTGACGAAGCTGAGCCAATCCTTGCTCGGATGGCTGCCCTTCATGGTGACGATCTCAACAATTTCACCGGTTTGCAGCTCGTATTTGAGGGGCACCATCCGCCCGTTTACCTTTGCACCGGTGCACTGGTTGCCGACCTCTGTATGAATGAGATAGGCAAAGTCCAGCGGCGTGGCGCCCTTGGGCAATGATTTGATTTCACCCTGGGGGGTAAACACATAGACCTCATCCGGGAACAGGTCGATGCGGACATTTTCCAGGAATTCCCCCGGGTTTTTAAAGATCGCCTGGTTTTCGACAAGATTTTGAATCCAGGCAAAGGTATGGCTGGCGTTCTCGTCAACCTGCCGGCCCTCCTTGTAGCTCCAGTGCGCGGCGATCCCGGCCTTGGCGACCCGGTCCATGTCCCGGGTGCGAATCTGTATCTCCATCCGCTCCCCAAAGGGGCCGACCACCGTGGTGTGCAGGCTCTGATACATGTTTGGTTTCGGCATGCCGATGTAATCTTTGAATTTTTTGGGAATGGGCCGCCATGTGGAATGGATAACCCCCAGCGCCTCGTAACACTGGCCGATAGTATCCAGGATGATGCGAAACGCTATGATGTCAAAGATTTCCTCAAAGGGCAGGTTCTGGGAAAGCATCTTCTGGTAGATGCTGAACGAATGCTTGTACCGCCCCTTCACCTCGGCGGGAAGACCGGCCTCGTTCATTTTATGGGAGATCATACCCTGGACGGTCTCAATATACTGATCCCGCTCTTCGCGGTCGGCGTGAACGAGATTCTCGATCCGGTTGCGTTCTTCCGGGAACAGATACCGGAAGCTGTTGTCTTCAAGTTCCTTTTTTACCCAATAGATACCGAGCCGTGAAGCGATTGGGGCATAGATGTCCAGGGTTTCCCGGGCGATGGAGCGTTTCTTTTTCTCGGTGGTGTGATAGTTCAGGGTCCGCATGTTGTGCAGGCGGTCGGCCAACTTGATTAAAATGACCCGGATGTCGTTGGCCATGGCCAGAATCATTTTCCGGATGCTTTCGGCCTGACGTGCTCTGGAACTGGACAGGGGAAGTGTGCTGATTTTGGTTACACCGGAGACAATGTGCCGGATTTCCGGGCCGAAAATCTTTTCGATCTCCTCGGCAGTGGCGTGGGTGTCTTCAATAACGTCGTGGAGCAAACCGGCCGCGATGCTTTCGACATCCAGCTTCATTTCCGTGAGTATGCCGGCCACCTCCAGCGGGTGGGACAGGTAAGGTTCTCCGGACAGGCGCACCTGCCCATCATGAACGCGCGCCGAATAGATATAAGCACGATCGATGATGTCCAGATTTCCCTCTGGATAATATTCGGAAATCCGATCCAGTATATCGTTGATACGAATCATGGGCGATAAATACGGTTGGCCGGTTTGCCCGTTGCCGCCGCATACTCGCGACGGCTTCCCGTTCGCCGGTTTATTCGGTGTCGCACTGCAGCTATCCAGTGTCAACCGACCGTTTTTCACCGGCAAACCGAATTAATACGCTTTGGCAAAGATCACCCGCCCCTGGCTGTTGCCGTCGCAGCAGATGCATGGACCCTTGTCATCCGGACGATCCAACGGGATGCACCGGAGCGTCACCCCCAGATCGTCTTTGATCTTCTCTTCGCACGCCGGGGAACCGCACCAGTGGGCCCGGGCAAACCCACCATGTATCTCCGGATGCTCGTTATCGGAGGGTGTGAAAAAGTCATAAAAGGCGACGTTGTCATCGACATCCTGAAGATGCTCATCCCGATAGGTTCGGGCCCGTTCCAACAGATTTCCCTGTATCTCTTCCAGAAGATCCGTGACGGTGTCGATGAACCGCGTTCTGGGGATCGATTGACGGTCGCGATGGGGTTTGTCACGTCTGGCCACAAACACACTGTCTCCGGCGATATCCCTGGGGCCGATCTCGACCCGCAGCGGGATGCCTTTCTTTATCCAGTCCCATCCCCGGGCCCCGCCGATGTCCCGTGTATCCACTTCAACTCCGACAGCTCGGTTGTTGTACATTTTGGACGACAGCGCATCGGCCAGGCGATCGACATAGTCCATCACCCGGGGGCGATCCTTGTCCTTCCGAACAATCGGCATGAGCACCACCTGGGCCGACGCGACCCTCGGCGGCAGGATGATGCCGTCGTCGTCCCCGTGGGTCATAATGACGCCACCGATGACACGTGTGGATAGACCCCAGGAAGTCGTCCAGGCATACGCCTCGGACTCTTCAGCGGTTTGGAAACGGATGTCCGAGGCCCTGGCGAAATTTTGTCCCAGGAAGTGTGATGTTCCGGCCTGAAGGGCTTTCCGATCCTGCATCATGGCCTCAATGGTCATCGTGTCGACGGCCCCCGGGAATCGTTCGGCGGCGGATTTTTTCCCCTTGATGACCGGTATGGCAAGGTGATCTTCGACCAGACGGCGGTACACATCGAGCATCAACTCTGTGCGTCCGATCGCTTCTTGTTCCGTGGCATGGGCGGTGTGGCCCTCTTGCCAGAGGAACTCGCTGGTTCTTAAAAACATTCGGGTACGCATTTCCCACCGAACGACGTTTGCCCATTGGTTGATCAGAAGGGGTAGATCCCGATAGCTGGATATCCATTTGGAAAATGAATCGCCGATAATCGTTTCCGATGTCGGGCGGACGATCAGCGGCTCCGTCAGACGGCCCGCCGGGATCAACCCGCCGTCAGGTCCCTTTTCCAGCCGGTGGTGCGACACCACCGCGCATTCCTTTGCAAAGCCTTCCACATGTTCGGCTTCCCGTTCGAGAAACGACAGCGGAATAAACAGGGGAAAATAAGCATTTCGGACCCCGGTGTCCTTGAACATGTCGTCGAGGACCCGAACGATGTTTTCCCACAGGGCATATCCCCACGGCTTGATGACCATGCAGCCACGCACCGGAGACCGCTCGGCCAGGTCCGAGGCCTTAATGACCTGCTGATACCATTCCGGATAATCATCGGAACGGGTCGGTGTAATCGCTGCTTTATCCTGTTTGGCCATGGTTTTCCTTTCCCAGCGGGCTTTCCAGTGTTTATGTATTCAAAAGCGACAACTAATCGGGAGATGATCCTTTTTTAGACCGTGCATCGGTCGTGAAATCCGCCACCTCTTTGAGTAGAACGTCCGCCAGCTCTTCCTGGGGAAACTTCCGGACGACTTCTCCCTTCCGAAAGAGAATGCCGATGCCGTTGCCACCGGCAATGCCGATATCCGCCTCTTTGGCTTCCCCGGGACCGTTCACCACACACCCCATGATAGCGATCTTTAGCGGTGCCGTGGACGTCATCAATTCCCGCTCCACGCGCTCGGCGATATCAAACAGCGGGATATTGCATCGGCCGCAGGTCGGACAGGAGATGATTTCCGGCCCCCGCTGCCGGATGCCGAGAGCACGAAGGATCTCGTATCCGACACGGACTTCCTCGACCGGATCACGGGTCAACGACACGCGGAGGGTATCCCCGATTCCCTGGGACAGAAGCATACCGATGCCGATGGCGGATTTCACGATCCCGGAATACAGTCCGCCGGCCTCGGTGACCCCCACGTGAAGCGGCAGATCTGATTTTTCGGAAAGCCCCTGATAGGCCGTCACGGTCCGGTCGACAGCGGAGGCTTTCAGGGACACCTTGATCTCGTGAAAATCCAACGACCTGAGCATATCGATGTGGCGAAGGGCGCTGTCGACCATGGCGGCCGCGGTGACCCCACCGTGCGCTCGAATCAGATCCTTTTCAAGGGATCCGGCGTTGACACCGATACGGATCGGAATGCCGTAATCCGCCGCGCAGTCCACAACGGATTTAATTTTTCGAGAGCCGCCGATATTGCCGGGGTTAATGCGCAACCCATCCGCACCGGCCTTTACGGAACCGATGGCCAGGCGATAATCGAAGTGAATATCGGCGATCAACGGAATGGTGATGTGTTCTTTGATGCGGGGGATGGCGCCGACCGCCTCTTCGTCCGGGACGGCCACACGGATGATGTCACAACCGGCGGCCTCCAGCCGATGGATCTGGTCCACGGTGGCCGCAATGTCTTGGGTCGGTGTATTGGTCATTGACTGAACGGCAATCGGTGCGGCGCCTCCGACGGCAACGTCTCCCACATGGATCTGCACAGTTTTTCGTCGATGAATGGTCATCGCTGTCTGTTTCCTTGTACGAACTATAATCAAATTTCAGGCTAAACCGTTAAAATAACAAAGACCGTGTCGGACTTCAAGGCCGTCTCGCGAACTTGGCAAATCGGTTGCCCATGGGATATAATAAAATCGTAGAACGATTTTATGAAACGCGACGATGCCGCATAGAGGGCGAAAAAATAATAATTTTGCCTCTGCCGCCCCGTTGAGCGGGATTCCCGCTTCAACCCGACAAACTGCCGGGTATTCGGAAATTTTTCCGTCAACCTTAGGATGGAGATACGGCACTTTCATTTTTATACAGATCCTTTTTTAATTTTATTTTTTATCGCACTTCCGGTAGCGAGAAACAGATCGAATCTGATACATAAAATCGCGTCAGCGATTTTATAAGGAGGAAACGCCATGGATTCCAGCAGGAAAAAGGGGTTTGCCGAAAAACACGATGCATCCGACACTCCGGATGCGACCATCCATGGGGAGCTGCTTACCCGGGTGAAAAACAATGAACTTCCCTGCGCTGTTGCGTTCCAAGTCGCCGGGGATCTTTCAGCGACCCCCGGGGACGTGGGCAGAACGATGGATCTGATGAATGCTCGCCTGACCAAATGTCAGCTCGGGCTTTTTGGATACGCCCCGGAGAAAAAAATCGTCTCTTCCAGAATGCCGGATAATCCCGAAATGACGGCAGCGCTTCAGGCGGCCCTGGTGGATCATCGCCTGCCGTGTGCTTCGGCGTGGGAAATCGCCGACAGGTTCGGTGTCCGGAAATTGGTTGTCAGCGCGGCCTGTGAGGCCTTGGGGATAAAGATCAAACCCTGCCAGTTGGGAGCCTTTTAATTGGGTCGTGTACTCCTTCGTCCCCGGGCGATGCCCGGGGTGCATCTATTTCAGCGTGCCTGCCGGTTGATCCTGTTGGCGGCGGTGATGATCGTTGCCTGTGAATCTCCACCCCCACCGCCGGCCGTGCCGACCCTGGACGACATTCTTCGAAACGGAGAGATTACCGTCATCACCCGCAACAACGGCCAGTGCTACTATCTCTACCGGGGAGAGAAGCGCGGGTTTGAATACGATCTGGCCCAACTATTTGCCGATGAATTGGGCGTTCGACTGAATGTCAAGATCGCCGATTCCTGGGAGGGAATGATCCCCAGCCTGATGGACGGAGAGGGTCACTTTATTGCGGCCGCGATGACGATCACCCCCAGGCGACGACAGCAGATTGCCTTTTCCCGGGGGTACCTCGCTGTCCGCCAACATATCATCGTGCATCGAAGCAATACGCAGGTTCGCAAGGTCAAAGATCTCAATGGCCGGAGGGTTCACGTCCGGCGAGGGACTTCCTATCAAGAGCGCCTGGAGCAGCTCCGGGATTTCGGACTCAACGTGGAGATTGTCACCTATCCGGACATACCCACCGAGGAGCTGATCCGAATGGTCGCCGAATCCGAGATTGAAACCACCATCGCCGACACCAACATCGCCCAGCGGAACCGGCGCTACTACCCCCGGGCGATCGTAGCCGATTCCATCAGCGATCTGGAGCAGCTCGGCTGGGCCGTTCATCCGGACGCAACGTCGCTGTTACACCGGATCAATCAGTTCTTCGCCAAAATAAAGAAGAACGGGAAATTCGAAGAGATATACAATCGCTACCACGAAGGCGTGGATGCCTTTGACTATGTGGACCTGAACACGTTTCACCGGCGACTGGAAACACGGTTGCCCCGCTACCGAAAATTGATCGAGACGACGGCGGACCGGTATGGGTTCGACTGGCGACTCATCGCCGCCCAAATATATCAGGAGTCCCATTTCAACCCGGCGGCCAAAAGCCATGCCGGGGCATACGGGTTGATGCAGCTGACCAAAACCGTGGCCAGGAAGTTCAATGTCAAGCATATCCTGAATCCCCGGGAGAACGTCAAGGCCGGCGTCCAGCATCTCAAAGACCTTTACGATCATTTCGATCAAGCCATTGGCGATGATCGGCTGTTTATTGCTCTGGCCGCCTACAATGTCGGCCAGGGGCATATATGGGATGCGAAGAATTTAGCCCGTCAAATGAACCTGGACCCCAACAAATGGGACTCGCTCAAACAGACCCTGCCCCTTCTGAGTTACTCCAAATACTTACAAGTATGCAAAATACGGCTACTGCCGAGGACTCGAGCCGGTCACCTATATCCGGCAGATATCGGTATACTATGATATTTTGACGTACCGGGATGTGGAGATCGGAAAAACCGTGGCCGACGATCGAGACGGTTGATTCGGGACAGCCGACAGATTCGTTACAAATCCATACCCCGCCGTGCTCGGTATCGGGATCGCTATCGGAATCGGAATCGAAACAGGGAGGCCGTCTTCGCAATCGATACCGATACCGATGGTTCTGCTACGGACACACCCCGTCACCTATAGCGTTTGTCAGAATAACGTTCCGATGGCAGCGCGGAATGTGATCTCGCCGGGTCATCGATAACGACGGATACAGTTTGATACAAACGCTCCAATGTGTCCAAAGAAATCTTCCACCTCTGGTGTAGGAATCAGGAACGGCTCACCCGTGCCGGCAAGCCTGTAACGCGTTCATTTTCTTTGCTTGCCCAAAGAAATACCATGTTGGCCATCCCAACCGTGGTATGGTTGAAGCACCAACTTTAACCTTCCGCAGACAAGGAGGCCA
>CAFBRK010000144.1 GCA_903231505.1 Olavius algarvensis associated proteobacterium Delta 3
CGTTCACTCCGTCGACCGCGCTTGCCGTGGTCGCGTAGTCAACCGTCGTCTGCCCGGTCGTGTCGCCCGTGCGCGTCACCGTGAAGGTGAACAGCGTCGGCCCCGCATCCCCCTCATTCTGCACCGCGCTCGCATCCGCCGTAATCGACAGCACCGGCGGCGCCACATCGTCGTTGAGGATGGTGCCGGTCGCACTGGCCTGCGTCGAGTTGATCGTCGCCCCTGGGCTGGGATTCTCGAGCGTTACGATGAGTCCCTCGTCCGCC
>CAFBRK010000145.1 GCA_903231505.1 Olavius algarvensis associated proteobacterium Delta 3
TCTATGTCCTGTTTATCCTGAGCTTGTCGAAGGGCCTGTCCTGCCTGTCCTGAGCGGAGTCGTAGGGCAGCGAAATGCAAAATTAAAATCACCTCTGCGACCTCTGCGCCTCGTATGTAAAAAGAGAAAACACCCTGGGAGAAGGAGGCTCCGCCTTCCCATCCCGGATGGCGCATCAAAAGCTTTTGTTTATCGGTAAA
>CAFBRK010000146.1 GCA_903231505.1 Olavius algarvensis associated proteobacterium Delta 3
AGATCGTAGGAGCCGAGCGGCGGCAGGATTGCGGATCAGTACCACCTCTGCCTCTGTCAGTTGGTACCGACGCAATCTAATGCGACTCAGATCGCAATTAAATCATGCTCCCATGTTGGTTGAAAGAGCATGCGTCATG
>CAFBRK010000147.1 GCA_903231505.1 Olavius algarvensis associated proteobacterium Delta 3
CAGGATCTCGCCGGTGCCGCCGAGGGTCTGGTCCCCCGAAAAATTGAGGGCTCCGGCGTCCCAATACCCGCTGCGCGTCATCGTCAGCCGGCCGTTGAGTGTCAGTCCGTTTACCACCGTCAACGTCAGCGTGTAATAGTACGAACTGCCGGCGGCGGTCATCGCCACATCGGCATCCAGCACCACCCCGTCCAGCGTGCTGCCGGCGCTGATCACCAGCGGGTTGCCCACCTCACCGGTCACCGTCCCGCCGTTGATGCGGCCCCCGTTTAACCGCCACGTCGTGGCCGCATCCAACAGGAGTGTCTCCCCGGCGTTCTCCAGCGTCCCATTGATATTGACCGTGTTGCTTCCCGTGCGGTTGAACACGCCCAGGTCTGACTGGGTAAATGTGCCGTGCAGATTCACCGTTGCATCGGTCGCCGCAATCGTCCCAGGATTGTTCCACGCTCCTTGCAGCGTCAGTGCCGTGTTGGCCGCATTGATCGTCCCTGCATTGCTCCAGGTGCCTTGCAGGGTTACCGTCCCATCGGCAGCATCGATCACGCTCGGATTGGTCCAGTCCCCGCGCAGGGTGAGCGTGGCCTGGGGGACCGGCAGATCCTGGTCGACGGTGTAGGTGCCGTCCAGATCCAGGTGACTGCCGGCAGAAACCGAGGCATGGCCCGCATTGCCCGTCAGGTTGTCCACATTGAGTGTACCGTCCGACGCCAGAAGGGCCCCGCCGGCGTTGGTCACGCTCGAGCCTCTCACAAAGATCGTCTGCCCGCTGTCCGAGTCGATCGTGCCCTGGTTGACCAGGGGCAGCGATGCGGTACCCACCACCCCTTCCTGGCCGTAAATCCGGATGCCGGGACCGATGGTCAGCGTCCCGCCGTCGACCGGCTGCACATAGTTGGTCTGTCCGCCGCTCCGCCGGTTCCCCGACTGCGAAAACAGGATCTCGCCGGTGCCG
>CAFBRK010000148.1 GCA_903231505.1 Olavius algarvensis associated proteobacterium Delta 3
TCAGATCGCAATTGAATCATGCTCCCATGTTGGTTGAAAGAGCATGCGTCATGGAGCTAAAGACGGCTCGATAAAACCGGTTCGGGCAACAGCCCGTTGCATTATAATATTTTGGGTCTTTTGTCATTCCGGCCTTCACAGATCTCTCACTGCGGCTGACGGATGCGTCAGTTAGACCAAAAATCGCAACGATCTTTTCGTTGGTCAGCAACCCTTTTTGCAAGATTAACTATACAGGGTCATTCACCATTCCAGGTTTGACACCTTTTATTCAAAGCACGGGGCCAAGCATGGCAACGGCGTTATTCCGGAGTCGATGGCGCCAGTTCCAGCCCGCCACCATGTCTTGGGTGACCGGGTTGGATTTGGCGATGTAGCTGTCCTGGCGCTCTCGCACAACGGCGGTCAACGGCGGGTCGGAGAACAAAATATTATTCTCGTAGTTGAGTTCGAAACTCCGGCGGTCCATGTTGGCGGAACCGATCAGGGTGATTTCCCCGTCCAGGGTCAACGACTTGGTGTGCAGAAGCCCGCCCTTGTACTCGAAAATCCGGACGCCGGCAGCCAGCAGATCGGCGCAATAGCTTCGACTCGCCGCACCGACGATCCATGAATCGTTCCTTTCCGGGTAGACGATGGTCGTATCGACCCCCCGGTGGGCACTTGCGCACAGTGCGGTCTGCATGGCCTCGTTGGGAACATAGTACGGCGTCGAGATAACCAGTTCCCGGCGAGCGGCGTACATGAGCGACTCGAACATCTCGGGCATCGCGGAAAAGCGAATCGTCGGCCCGGTTCCGACCACCTGTGCCGTAAACCCGGGCTGGGCCGGCGGGAGTGGCTGCGTCAGCAGACTACTGATATCTTCTCCGGTTTGGGCCATCCAGTCACCGATGAACAGGAACTGGCTCTGGCGGGCGATCGGTCCCTCGAAACGCATCAAGGCATCCACCCAGGGCGCATACTTCGCTTTGACCAGAAACTCGGGGTCGGCGCAGTTCTGACTTCCGCAATAGTTGATGAAATCGTCTATGACGACGATTTTTCGATGATTGCGCAGGTCGATACGCCCCTTCAGCAGCCGCAACAGGGGATTGCCGATGGGCAGGGCGACGGCCAGGTGGACGCCCGCTTTGCGCATGGCCTTCCAGTGTTCCGAATGGATCATGGTCCGCGATCCCAGACCGTCCGCCATGGCCCGGCAGGTGATGCCGCGGGCAGCGGCCCGCTTCAGCGCCTCGACCACCTTGAGGCCGTTGTTGTCCGGCAGCCAGATGTAGAACAGCAGGTGGACGTGGTCTTTAGCGGCATCGATGTCGGCAACGATCGAAACGATGGATGCGTTCGAATCCTCCATCAACCGCGCCCGGTTGCCGCCGACGGGATCGAACCCGTTAATGGATTTTCCGACCTGAAACAATTGGTTGTAACGCTCCGGCACATCGGCCTTCAATAATGGATCGTCCCACCCCGGTGCGGCAGTCACGTCCGGCAGCCGGGCGAGAACCTCACGCGTCCGCTTCACCCGGCGCCGGCCGATGTTCGTTTCGCCCAGAAAGATGTATGCGATGATGCCCAGCACCGGGACGGCGATGATGATCACGAGCCAGGCGATCCGCGACGCCGGCTCCCGGTGGGGTCGAAGCAGCACCCGCGCGACAAGGGCGATCTGGATAAGAACGTGCAGGATCCAAAATAGGGTATGGCTCATTGGTCAATTCCTCTGGTTAAAGGTTTGCCTGCCACGCGTTGTGCGAAATCGCGCGTCGCATTTGGCTCACGGATTCCACATCGGCTGCAGTGATTCGACACAGGGGGTAGGTCAGTGCCGGCGTCACCCGTGTTCATACAGGTGCGAACGACCCGAAAACCCGGATCGCTTCACGTCTGGAACGGCCCTGTCAAAAAAGGCATCGGGCAGCCATTTGATAGAGGGCCGGATTGTGTCGATGCCTCCAGTTAAACGAGCGGCGGCCTTGGACGACATCTTCAATCGGCCTGTGAAAATAGCGCACGGATATTGCCAGTAACCGATAGTCGCCCAGTCGGAGCAGCCGATACAAGATGTGTTGCCAGGCCGATGCGAATTGAAGTTCGTAAATGATGCTGCGCCGAAGCAGATGCCGGTATTGATTCAGCGGCGACCATCCAACGCGATGCGTCGAAAGGATTGCTTCGGCGGCCAGTTGGCCGCTTCGGTGGGCATAGAAGATCCCTTCTCCCAGAAATGGATCGGCCAGTCCGCACGCATCCCCCGCCAGCAGGGTGCATTTGCTCCCGGCAACATCTGTAAAACAGCCATAGGGGAGGAGCCGGCTGTATATGGAAGCTCGCCGGATATCCGCTCCACTGCGGGACTTCAGGAATTCATGAAATGCCGCGCGGAGATTTTTGGCGCCGCGTGTCTTCAGGGTCAGCATTCCGTAATTGCGATACCCCGGGCCCGGAAAGGACCAGGCGTAACCCCACGGCACATAGCCGAAACTCAATCCCGGGACAGCCATGTCCTCTCGATCTGGGACATGGGCCACCATGGCCGCGGCCATCCCATGATAATGGCGTCGTCCACCCGCGGCGTGTTTCATCACCGAGGCCTTGACGCGGCTCAACACGCCGTCTGCTCCGATGAGCGCCTTCCCCCGGTACGTTTTTCCCCCGCGTGTATGCACCATCCCGGCATCGGGGTCAACCCCCGTGACCCGATCGCCCTGGACGGCGTCAGCTCCGGCAGCAATCGCTTTGTCCAGCCAGAACTGATCGTACCTCCCCCGGTCGACGAAATAAAAAGGATCGCGCTGGTGTTCGGCAAACAGGAGCCGGCGGCGATTGCGCAAGGTGTACTCCCGGGTACTGTGAAAGAGGGTCCCCTGGCTCCGGAGGGTTTGGGGGGAAATACCGAAGATTTCCTCAAGTACACGGAGGGTCTTCCAGGTGACGAGTCCGCCGCAGATTTTTTGTCGGGGAAACCGGGCTTTATCGAGAATGAGGACCTTCAGTCCCTCCCGGGCCAGCACGTACCCGGCCGTCGCGCCGGCGGGACCTGCCCCGACGATCAATGCATCGACTGTGTGGGGACTAGACAATCAGCACATAAGAATGTTCAGGTAAAGGGCGCGCGATATGGCCTTGGGTCAAACGGATTGATACCCATCCCGCGTAATCGTGGCATATGAAAACGGCCCGGCGATTTCGTCCTGGGTTTCTGCCTGGTTCTCGAGGGCCTGGCGAACTACCGTCAACACATGGTCCAAAGGAGCCCCTTCGTTTGAAAGCTGGGCGAGGTGGTATTCCAGGCGCATGATCCTCGGCACCGAAAAGGCGGAGCTAATCTCCTCTCCATCCAGGTAGGGCAGCCTGTTTTTCGGCCATATCAGATAGAGGCGAAACGGTGCTTCATCGTTGCCCGGCAAATAACCGGCCAGTATAAAATAGAGCTGATGTATCGGGTCCACCGGCAAGACCTCACAGGTCTTTCGCATGAACGTTTCGTACTCCGAGGCCAGGAACGGCAGCGAGGCCTGATAGATGGCATCGATGTCAGAAAGATCTTCCTCTTCGATGAATGTCTTGAGTGACCGGCAAATCGACTCCCCCTGGGCGGCTCCGCCGGTCAATACGGCAGAGTGGGACGTCAGGGCGAACAGTCGCTGCACTTCCAGATCAAAGGCTCCGCCGCCGATCTTGAAATCGATCGCCTTCCCATCGGATGCCAGAACGATACCTTCTTTGCTTTTAAATGCAATTATCTGTGACATGGGATACCCCGGTTTTCGATCTGTACTTAAATTTAAAAGAAACGCTTTCAGAAACTTTAAGAATCTTTATTGCGGCAACGCCGCAATTCATAAAATCGTGCAACGATTTTATTCTTCCTCAAGCCCCAGTTGAAGCGGATACCCATGGTCTCTTGCCTTGCCCAGGACCACGTTAACTTTTGTTTCCGCCACCTCGAGCGGATATACACCGCACACCCCGACACCGTTTTGGTGTACGCTGAACATCAGCCTGATCGCCGATTCCCTGGACTTGTGAAACACCGTGACCAACACCTCAACGACGAATTCCTTGGTCGTGTAGTCATCGTTATATATGAGCACCTTGAACATCGAAGGCTTTTGGACGTCCTCTTCGATCTCGACGCGCTCTTTGATTTCCGGACTCTTCTCATTCATGAATCAACGCTCCAGGACAAACCGGCGATGGACAAATTTAATATTTCCGGGCAGCAAGTCAATGTTCCAGGATAGATTCGCAAAGGGTCCGGAGGCACAGGGCGCTTATAGCCGCTGCATTAGATCTGTTCCGATAGGTTGCAGAGAAGGTCCGGGGTTTATCTGATATCGGCCTACTCCCAGATAATCATCTGGTTCGTAAAATCGATGCGGTAGTTTACCCCTCTGAGAATATCCATCCCCAAAAGGCCGTCATGCCCCATGGCCGTTCCGGTGGTCTCAACGATCCCGGCACGAATATTCTCCCTTCGATGAGGACCGACCTGGATGTAGTCCAGAGTGGCAAGACCGACATCGATCTGGTTGCCGGCTGCGGTCCTTGCCGTGGTCCATTCGAAACTTTGCATGTACAATCTGTCCACTACCCCGCGGTAAAGGGTTGTAATACTGGCTCCGGTATCGAGCACCAGAAGCGCTTCGGTTTTAAGGATGCCGTATCCGATGATGACCGGAACCATCACCCGATCATTTCGGATCGTTACCTTGGTTCGGAGAGCTGCTTTGGCCTTCTGCTTTTTTTGTCGCGATTCTTCCTCCAGTTGAGCCTGCCGTTGCAAGGCCTCCTGCTGCTGCTCCCGACTGCGTCGCCGGGCCTTCTGGGATTCCGTCAGAATGTCCTCTTCGGTCTTGTAGGTTTTGACCTGATTCAGGTATTCCGGAGGAACCTTTGACAGGTCATCCACATAATTAACCTGACCCTCTTCGGTGGTGTATTTGTAAAACTCGGCATGCACCCCGGTGGGAATCATCAGAAGAAAACATACAAAATATAATGTCATTCGATACATGCCGGAACCTTTAAAAATTCAGGAGGGCATACCGCCACCACATCTGTGAGCGAAACCATCGAGGACGGATGTTTCCATTCCAGTTTCCGATTACCCCGGTCTTCACAACGCCACTCATCGCCTCCATTCGCAGGCGCCAAGCCGTCGTTAAATCCGAGCTGGTCACCGGTTTCTGCAATCAGGCATCCTCTGCATACGATTTGAGCAGGGCAACCAAAAATTCCCACACCTTCCCCACGGACGGCACATTCAAGGATTCATCGGGAGAGTGGGGATTCCGGATCGTCGGGCCGATTGATATCATGTCCATCCCATTGCACTTCGCACCGATAACACCGCACTCCAGTCCCGCGTGGAGCGCCTTGACTTTGGGTTTCTTCTTGAAGAGTTCCTGGTAAACTGATCGACACCGATGAAGCAGCGGGGATGACAGATCCGGGGCCCAGGAGGGGTATTCGTTGGCGTTTCGTGTCTCTGTGCCGGCCAGCACCGCCACGGATTCCACTTTCACGGTAATTTCATCAAGTTTCGACATAACCGAGCTGCGCTGACTGCTGATCACCTCCAGAGCATCTTTCTTTAGCTCGACCTTTGCCAGATTGCTGGAGGTTTCCACCAGGTCCTCGATCTCTGCCGACATGTCGTCAACCCCGTCCGGTAGTGACAGCAGAAAGGCCAGTACTTTTCGGGTATCCATCTCTGAGAAGGCTTGTACTGGAGAGACGTCTTTCGGAACAGGTTCAAGTGTCACGAAAAGAGAAGAATCTGATAGCTCATATTCCTTTTGCAGTGCTTTCTCAAAATCCGATACCAGGGGTTCGAGGTTTTTGCCCGAATCCGCTGCAAATTTAGCTGTTGCCTCTCTGGGTATGGCATTTTGGGATTTGCCTCCTGCAAGGGACACCAGCCAGATCGACGTATTCCGGTAGATAAACTCCAATGTTCGGGCTGTCAGCTTGATCGCATTTGCCCGATGTTTATGAATATCGATCCCGGAATGCCCCCCCCGCATCCCTCCGGCGACGAGTTTCCAGGTGTCCGTGCCTCCCGGAGCGATTCGGGGACCCAGAGGAAGGGAAATTCTCGTTTCCGTGCCTCCGGCGCACCCGATGGTAAACTCGCCTTCGTCCTCGGAATCGATATTAATCAGGACGCGCCCGCTGACCAGATTGGCATCCATTCCCATGGCACCGGTCAACCCGGTTTCCTCATCCACGGTAAACAGCAGCTCGATCGGCGGCCGCTTAAGTTCGCTATCGGTGACAAGAGCCATGGCCATCGCCAGTGCAATACCATTGTCGGCACCGAGCGTCGTTCCATCCGCTCTTAGCCACTCGCCGTCTCTCACCACGCGAATCGGGTCTTTGTTAAAATCATGGGCTGAATCGGGTCGCTTTTCACAAACCATGTCCATATGTCCCTGTATGACGACCACGGGGCTTTCCTCGCAGCCTGGGGTTGCCGGAACGGTAATCAGCATATTTCCGGTTTGGTCCATGGTCACATGAAAATCTTCGGCCCTGGCCCATTGATGCAGCCATTCTGAAATTTTTTCCTCCTGCTTAGAACATCGGGGAATCTGGTTGATGAGTTCGAAGATTTCAATGATGTTTTCCGTGGATGTTCCCATTGGTTTCTCCTATTGCCGGTTGCCGCAAGTCACTCAAATACGTCTGGTTCTACTCCAAATAAAATCGTGAAACGATTTTATGAAACGCGACAATGTCGCTCCCATGGAAAATAATATCCAGTCTGACCTACCACAGGCTCATCAATCTGTCCTTGTTGCTCAGCCGATAAAGATTTCCGCCTTGCACAAACAAGATACAGTGAATTAGATTAATTAGGTCATTAAGCACTTCATTCGAGCCCCTGGTCGCCTTTGGCGCCGCCTATGGCGGGTAAACCTCGGACCCTTGACCCCTTGAATCCTATTTGCTCATAACAACAAAAGAGAGATAACAAGCAATACATTATCAGATAGCTGCATATGAGCGGGTAATTTTCCATCCGTTTAGAATATTGTGCCACCGCTGGCTTGTCAAAGGATACATGAAATGCTGAATATCGACGACACCATATACCGATTGAAACAGCATGTGGCCGTTCTAACAAAAGAGATCGGAGAGCGTAGCGTCTTCGCTCCTCGCGGGCTCAAACTGGCTGCCGACTATATAGAAACCACCTATCGTGCTTCCGGGCTGAAATGCCGGCGAGAAGAGTATACCTATCATGATGGGACAATGGCAAATATCGTCGCCGAGGCCTCACCCCCAGGAACGAGCCTCCCCATCTATCTCATAGGGGCCCATTATGACTCTGTAGCCGGGACCGTCGGTGCCGATGATAATGCCAGCGCCATTGCCGTCCAGCTGGAACTGGCCCGCCAAATCGGAAAGCCGTGCAGAATGGGGCGGGCAGCACGTTTTGTGTCGTTCCCTTTGGAGGAGCCCCCTGTTTTCGGCACACCGCATATGGGAAGCCGGCGTTATGCGGCTGCAGCCAGAAAGCGCGGGGAAAGGATCGACGGCATGATTTGTCTGGAGATGGTCGGGTATACCTGCCGGGAACCCGGTTGTCAGGACTATCCCTTTCCGCTCATGTTTTTAGGATATCCCAAAACCGGCACCTTCATCACCGTGGTGGGAAATTATTCGTCGCGACCGTTGACCCAAAAACTGATTGCCGCATTTAGAAAAAATCGCGAGCTTCCGGCGATTCCGTTGACTATCCCTCTGGGCGGGTACCTGGTGCCGGCCGTTCGTCTCAGCGACCATGCGTCGTTCTGGGATAACGGATACAGGGCGGTCATGATTACCGACACGGCCTTCTTCCGGAATCCCAATTACCATCTGGCAACCGACACCATGGAAACCCTTGATTTCCGGTTTATGGCCGAATTGGTCGAAAGCCTGATGCTGTTTTTCTTAGCATAGAAATCCGAGAGCCTTGCCATCGTTGAAAAAAGGCTTCGGAGAAAATTATCAACACAGAGTCGCAGAGTTCGCAAAGTTGATAATATATTTTGGATTTCGTTGACCCTTCGAGTGCATCAGGGCAAGTAGGACGAAATCCTAAATGGTAACTTAACGGGTTACATAATTTTTCCTAATTGAGAAGCAGGAGGTAGTTTTACAGAAATATAAACAACAATCAGAAATGTGCCTGTTCTACCCCCTCCCTCCCACTAGGGGAGGGAGAAAGTAAGGTCCTCCCCCTTGACGGGGGAGGCGCGGTGGGGGTGATAATGCTGGCGAACTCCGTATCGTTAATCGAATTTATGGGTTAAAAACGCCCTTACTTAAGAAAAATTCTGATCGATGAATCCAAAATCACCGAAATTGATATTGGCCCCCCTCAAGGGATACACGGACGAGGTGTTCCGCAATGCATTTTCCCGGCATTTCAACGGATTCGACGGCGCTCTGGCGCCGTTCATTCCAACGGTAAAGGATAAGAGGATCCGGCCAGCCCTGTTACAGGGTGTTCTGCCCGAACGAAACCGTCGTCTTCCCGTTGTTCCCCAGATTATGAGCAATTCACCAGACGACTTTATTCGAATGGCCCACGCCCTGACCGATACGGGTCATAGCGAAATCAACTGGAATCTGGGATGCCCTTTTCCGATGGTTGCGAAAAAAAACAAGGGCTCAGGTCTTTTGCCGCAGCCGGACCGGATTGATGCCTTTCTGGATCAGGTCATTCCCCGATTACCCTGTCGATTGTCTGTCAAACTTCGGCTGGGCCGAAAAAAACCGGACGAAATTGATAACGTTCTCGAAACGCTCAATGCATATCCGCTGTCGGAAATTATTCTGCATCCCCGTACCGGCATTCAGATGTATTCGGGCCGTCCGGACCTGGATCGATTTGAGCGCTGTCTGGACCTCTCCCGGCATCCGGTGACCTATAATGGCGACATCAATTGCTTGGGGGATTTTCAAAATCTTTCAGAACGATTTCATTGCGTTAAAAGGTGGATGATCGGCCGGGGGGCATTGATTAACCCCTATTTACCGGGGGACATCAAAGGAGCCGACATCCCGCCCGATGACAAGGTATCTCGATTCACCGGTTTTTACGATGATCTGTACCGTGGGTATCAGGATCGGCTCTCGGGGCCGGGGCATCTGTTAAACCGCATGAAAGGCTTTTGGACCTATTTTGCCCTCATCTTTGAGGGAGGGAAAAAGGTTGCCAAGCGAATTCATCGGAGCAAACGCATCGATCGATACGAGGCGATTGTATCAAATTTTTTTTCGAGTGAGCCGAGGTGGGTCGAGCCTGAGCAAGGCATGTCGGTGGATGAGGTGTTGCCTTGATATTCTTTCTTGCAGAATATTGATTTTGCCCTGAAATTAGCGGTTACTGTTCCTTCACAGGATGGCCCCTTTAGGATTCGAGGATTCAAGGATTCAAGGGGCCAAGTGAACAGAAAAAAGCGTAAGGGCTTTAAAAACACTTGAACCCTTGAATCCTTGGGTCCTTGGACCCTCTTGCCTGACTATTTTGGAAAAGCAACTGAGGCTGACTGTGACGCGGAGAATATGCCGCTTAGGGCATCGCTTTCATGGTTTTCCTTCCAATACCGGCCGGCCATGCAAAGGGCGGATATGGTTTCTGTGGCGGACGTCAGCTCGGGCAGGGAAATGGTATCGTTGAAATTCCCGAGATGGGGTCCGGTGAACAGGGTAATGTCCCGCTCCCCTCTAATCAAATCCTCCTGATCATTCGGAGAAAAACCACGAATTTGAAGAAAGGCCTCAAACTCGGCATCGGACATGTGCATTTGATCCGCCACTCTTAGAATCTCTTCCATGTGGCGATCAACACCCATTTCATCGATCATCCGATCCACTAAGGGTTCCACATCCAAAGGCAGATCTTCGATGGTGGCCTCACCGACAAATCCACTGTAATATCCTGTAATCATATATTTTATCGTTGATTCCAGCAGGTCCCGATCAAATAAATCTCTGGCATCCACCGGATTGCCGTGGGCATCCAGCCCGACGCGCTCCGCATCCTGGTGTCGGAAAAAACTGCCGATAACCAGCATCAGGCTGAGGATGTGGCTCCCAATGTATCGGTACAGAGATAGCGGGCGCCCCTCATAAAACGTAAAATGCTCGAAATCCCGAATACCGCTGGCGCCCAGGTTTGGATATGCACAGGACTCCAGCCATCGGTCCAGGCGTCCCCCTCGAAACCACTCGTAAACCCCTTCGTCCCGTCGCCGATGGGTTTGCACCCGATTGTGAAATAGAGGAATCGGGGCGGTATGTATAACTCCCGTGGTTGCCAAATCAGCCAACAGCCGAGCATTTCGGGAGATGATTTCCTGGAAGATTTCAGCCTCGGAAAGTTTCAGCGTATTGGGATAGCAATAATATTCCGGAGTCGAAACAAAACCGACCGCATACCGTCCCGGATGAAGTTCGAAATCCCCGGGCATCGGGGAATCTCCGATTTGGAGCAAATAATGGCCATCGATTGTGACCGGCTTCGGAATATCAAATCGATCTTTCCGGTTTGCATCGAGCCCACCCAAAAGACGCATCCACTGAATTTCATCCAGCAGATGACCCGGCAGATCTTCCCTTCGAGCGAATTTCAGCACCAGCAGGAGGCCTCCGGAAATCGGCGTAACAAGACTTCTTCCAAAGGCATGAGATGCAACCTCAGGCCGGATGGAAAAGTGCTCCTGTATCCGACGCCAAGTCAGTTTTAAGGGTTGAGAGTCGATATCCGGAGTTTTGCCGAATGGCCGGATCTTGACGGGCAGCCGCCCTAGCGCCTCGGCTGTCGCGCGGTGTGCAAATCCCGATGAGTTTTTTAACGATAACATTAGCTTGTCCAGAGCAAGTCGGGCCAGGGAAGTGTCGAAACTGCGCTCGAGGAACGCAGCCAGGGCTTCAGCCACTTCCCTGTACAGGAACAGTCCCCGGCGTTCATTGGAATACCGGCCATCCATCAGCACGCTGCTGATCGATAAAATGCTGTCGACGGTGATGCGCTCCGGATCTTGTTCTGCAACCCGTCTCAGGTCCACCACCGAATAGAACAGTGACAGAAAATCGGCAGAGGCATCACGGACGCCCTGCTCGTTTCCATGTTCCGGAAATTTCACTGTGGATTCAATGCGTTTTGCCATAGGAATAAAATCGTGCAACGATTTTATGAAACGCGACAATGTCGCTCATACCAATGCGTCGCACGCTCGCTTTACTCAGAATATCAATTTTATAGGGTCTGGTTCCACCCTACAACCTGTGATGAAAAATCGGCCTTGAATTTTCTGCCAAGTAGAACCGAGGCGTTCGAGAAAAAAAAAGCCCGTCGAAGGCATTTGAATGCGCTTCGACGGGCTTGAATCGGCGGGTGTCGTGTTATTTCTTGGTGGAGGAATAGCCGTCGGCGAACCAACCACCGCCTTTAAGCGAAAACGTGCAGGGCGACAGGATTTTCGTGGCGCTCTTCTGACATTTCGGACACGTGATTTTCTTGGTGTCCATCCGGACGAGTTCTTCAATGATCTCGCCGCATTCACACTTGAATTCATAGACCGGCATACCATCACCCTTTTTAAACTTTTCTTCACACCTCAAACGTTCCGAAAATAAAGAGCTTTGCCCCATCTGTCAAGCAAATTTGGACCTTTAAGTGCTGTTTGGGATGATTATGATAATAAATTCCTAGGGAAATTTCCATTTTTTAGCTGACGGAAGACGGTGTTTCCCTTTCATGGACGAATAATTCTTAGCATCCCCCTCCCTTTCTCATTCCCCCCAGGGGAGGGAAATTGAATCACCTCCCCCTTGAGGCGGGAGGCTGGGTGGGGGTGATCAAATGTCCCTGACATCTGAAAGCAACCCATATGAGCACATCCAACATCAAAATCCACGGCGCCCGGCAAAACAACCTGAAAAACCTTGATCTGGATATCCCTATCGGGGCCATTACGGTGGTGACCGGTGTCAGCGGTTCCGGCAAGTCTTCCCTGGCGTTCGATACCCTTTACGCGGAGGGTCAGCGGCGATACGTGGAAACGTTTTCCCCCTATGCCCGGCAATTTATGGATCGAATGGATCGCCCACAGGTGGAGAGCATCCAGGGGATCCCGCCGGCGGTTGCCATCGACCGCAAGGATCCGGTGAGAACATCACGGTCGACGGTCGGCACCATGACCGAAGTCACCGATCACGTCAAGCTGCTGTATGCCCGCCTTGCCCGGTTGCACTGCCGAAATTGTGGAAAACCGGTAAAACGGGAGACACCGTCGGATGTCTGGAACGCGTTAAAAGATATCCGCCGGGGCACGAAATTCGTTCTTACGTTCCCGTATTCCATCGACGAAAGCTTTGAGGATACCTGCAAAACGCTGACCCGTGCCGGTTTTGACCGGTGCTTTTTTGGGCATCTTCCCCATCCCGTTGAAGAATGGCCCCAACATCGTTTGGGCGACACCATGGATGTTATCGCCGACAGGTTCATCCTGAAAAGGGATGACCGAAAACGCGTGATCGATTCCTGCGAACTGGCCTTTCGATTCGGAAGCGGCCAACTGGATCTCTGGGTTGACGACGGCACCCGGCTGTCCTTCAGCAGCGAATTGGCCTGCGGTGCATGCAACATCACGTACAACGCGCCCATCCCCAACCTGTTTTCCTTCAACAGCCCCATCGGCGCCTGCGGCACCTGCCGCGGATTCGGGCGCACCATAGAAATTGACATGGATCTGGTCATCCCGGATGCCGGGTCCTCCCTTTCAGAAGGTGCGATTAAACCCTTTGGCGGGCAGAAAGATGACCGGCATGAATACAGAGATTTGCTGCGCTTCTGCCGCAAGGCGAAGATCCCCATGGATCTTCCGTTTGAGAAGCTCCGCAAGCAACACCAGCGGGCAGTCGTCGAGGGGACACCGGATTACTACGGTGTCCGAGGCTTTTTCGACTGGCTCGAAACCAAAACCTACAAGATGCCGGTCCGTGTCTTTCTATCCCGATACCGCGGTTACAACAAATGCCCGGACTGCAATGGCACCCGATTTCAGCCGGATACTCTTCTGTATCGATTGGGAGGGGTTCTCATCTCAGATGTTTACGCCGGGAATGTGGACAACGCGCTTGAATTTTTTGAAAACCTGCGGATCCCCAAACAAGATGAGGCCGCCCGCATGGTTCTCGACCAGGTCCTGGGCCGACTCCGGTATCTTCGCGACGTCGGACTCGGATATCTGACACTGGACCGTCAATCCCGAACCCTTTCGGGAGGGGAAGTTCAGCGTGTGGCGCTGGCCTCCGCTCTGGGATCTTCGCTGGTCAACACGTTATATGTGCTAGACGAACCGAGCATCGGCCTGCATCCCCGGGACAATCACCGGTTGATCGGGATCCTCAGGGGCCTCCGGGATTTGGGCAATACCGTTGTCGTTGTCGAACATGATCCGGAGATCATCCGGGACAGTGATTATCTCCTCGACCTGGGACCGCGAGCCGGCGATCAGGGCGGGGAAATCATGTATTTCGGCCCTACAGCACGCGTCGGAGATTCATTGACCGGTCAGTACCTCCGGGGGAAAAAACAGATCCATGGTCCAGAGGTCCGGCGAACCCCAAGGAACAACAGATGGGTCACCGTCAAAGGCGCATCGGAACACAATCTAAAATCGATCGATGTCAGGATTCCGCTGGACACGTTCGTCTGCCTAACGGGTGTTTCCGGTTCGGGCAAATCGACCCTTGCCGAAGACATTCTTTATAAATCCATCAAGCGCACGAAGGGACAGCCCGACGGGCGGCCCGGCAGCTATAAAAAACTGCTCGGTGCAGACAAGATATCGGACGCCGTCCTGATCGACCAACGACCCATCGGCAGAACACCAAGGGCCAACGCGCTGACCTACACCAAAGCCATGGACCCTATCCGCCGCCTGCTGGCCGTGACCCCCGAGGCGGTTTTGGCCGGGTTCGGCCCCGGCCATTTCTCCTTCAATGTGTCCGGGGGAAGATGTGACACCTGCAAGGGAGACGGCTTTGAAAAAGTGGAAATGCAGTTTCTGTCCGATGTTTACATCAGTTGTCCGGCATGCCACGGCAAACGGTTTCGACCGGAAGTGTTGGAGATACGGTACCGCGGGAAAAACATCCACGACGTTCTGTCCATGACGGTGGAAAAGGCTCTGGTGTTCTTCAAAGACCACAACCAAATCGAGGCAGCACTTCAACCGCTGGTCGATGTGGGGCTCGGCTATCTTTGCCTCGGACAGCCCCTGAACACGCTGTCCGGCGGAGAATCCCAGCGTCTGAAGCTGTCGCGACACCTGAAAGCCGGTAGTACCACAGGCCGTTTGTTTATCTTTGATGAACCCACCACCGGACTCCACTTCGAGGATATCGCGAAGCTGTTAAACGCCCTCCAGAGCCTGGTTGACGCCGGAAACTCGGTTCTGGTTATCGAGCACAATATGGATGTGATCAAATGCGCCGACTGGGTCATCGACCTGGGGCCGGAAGGGGGTGATACCGGCGGAGAAATCGTCGCCGAAGGCACGCCGGGAAGAGTGGCGCAGGTCAAACACTCCCATACGGGGAGGTTTCTGAAAACGTATCTTCAAAACAAGGGGCGGCTCAGATCAGCTCCCTCAGGCATCGCCGAATCCCAGGCCCCATTCACTTCACGGCAGGATATCATACAGGTTAAAGGGGCCCGGGAACACAACCTCAAGGAGCTGGCACTGGATCTCCCTCACAACCAGCTGGTTGTGCTCACCGGGGTATCCGGATCGGGGAAGTCGACCCTGGCATTCGATATCCTGTTCGCAGAGGGGCAGCGGCGTTACCTAGAGAGTCTGGCGCCCTATGTTCGCCAATACATGAAAATACTGGAACGGCCGGATGTGGATCTGGTCTCGGGTCTGGCCCCAACCGTCGCTATCGAACAACGTATCAGCCATGCCGGTCGGCGTTCCACCGTAGCCACATTAACCGAAATTTATCACTTTTTACGCCTGCTGTTCAGCAAACTGGGCGCCCCCCACTGTCCGGGCTGCGGGCGTCGTCTCCGCAGGCGGACCCGTGACGAAATCCGCGACGATGTCGTGAAACGCTATCTGGGGCGATCCAACCTGATCCTGGCTCCGAAAGTAGCCGGTCGGAAAGGATATCACAAAGACGTGTTGTCCCGTGCTCTTAAAAAAGGTTTCACAGAGGCACGCATTGACGGGGAAATAGTGCCTTTGGAAGAAGGTATGGCGCTGAGCCGCTATCACGAACACACCATAGACGTCGTCATTGGAAAAGCCGGAAGGGGAAAAGCGGCACTGGAAAAACTGGTGCAAACCGCCATGCGCGAAGGAGATGACAGTCTCATTACACTGGGCCCGAAAGGAAAGGAGGACGTCTACAGCACCCACGGGATCTGTCCGGCCTGCGGCATCGGTGTCCCGCCCCTGGACCCGAGGTTGTTTTCGTTCAACAGCAGTCAAGGGGCCTGCCCAGGCTGCCACGGAATCGGCGAAATTGACACCGGGGATCCGGAGCATCGCCGGATCTGTCCGGATTGCCACGGCAGCCGGCTCAACACCGATGCGCTGTCTGTGACTATCGACAACCATTCAATCTGGGATCTGGTATCCATGCCGTCGGAGAGGCTCTATCACGCCATACGAAATCTCACCTTTGATCCAAGGGAAAAACCGGTGGGAGAACCGATCCGGGCCGAAATCCTGAATCGCCTCGACCTGCTGAGACGGCTGGGGCTCTCCTATCTCTCCTTGGGTCGGAGCGGGAACACGCTGTCCGGAGGCGAAGCCCAGCGGGTGCGTCTCGCGGCACAGCTCGGCTCGAACCTGACCGGAGTCTGCTACATCTTGGACGAGCCGACCATCGGTCTACACCCCAGGGATCACCGAATCCTGGTCGATGCGTTGAAAACCCTGCGCGATCGTGGCAATTCCATCATCGTGGTGGAACATGATGAAGAGACCATCCGTTCGGCCGATACCATTATCGATCTGGGGCCCGGAGCCGGGCAAAACGGCGGGACGGTAGTGGTCACCGGTTCCCTGCAAGAGATTCAAGATTCCCCACTATCGATTACCGGGGCCTGTCTCGATGGGCATCCCCGTAAAATCACGTCACGCCTCAGGCCCTCCAACGGAAACGGAACCATTCGCGTGGAAGGCGCCCAGGCCAACAACCTGAAGCGCATCGATGTCGACTTTCCCCTCAAAACGCTCATCTGCGTGACGGGCATCTCCGGCTCGGGCAAATCATCGCTGCTGACAGAAACGCTGTACAAGGGCCTTCATACCCGTATGACAAAACAGAAAAAGCCGGCCGGCCTCTATCACAAACTCCTGGGTACCAAAAAGATCGACCGGGTACTGGAAGTCGACCACAGCCCCATCGGACGGACTCCCCGCTCCATCCCGGCGTCCTATGTCGGTTTTCTTTCCGATCTTCGGCAGTTGTTTGCCATGACGCCTCGGGCGAAGGCCAGAGGGTTCACACCGGCCCGATTCTCTTTCAATGTTCCCGGGGGAAGATGCGAGGCCTGCAAGGGGCAGGGACGCCCCAAGGTCGCCATGAACTTTCTGCCGGATGTCTATATTCCCTGTGAGGTCTGCCAGGGCAAACGTTTCAATCAGGACACATTGGCGGTTACGTACAAGGGTAAAAACATCGGTGACGTGTTGGAAATGACCTTTGCCGAGGCCGCACAATTTTTCTCAGCAGTACCCAGGATCCGTAAAGCGGTCCAGTTTGTATGTGACATCGGACTGGGCTATCTCCAGCTCGGCCAGCCCAGTCCGACCCTGTCCGGGGGGGAAGCCCAACGGATCAAACTGGCCAAACAGCTGGTCAAACCATCCCGGGGAAAAACCCTGTACGTTCTGGACGAGCCGACCACCGGATTGCACATGGCCGACATCAAGCAACTGCTGCATGTCATCCAGAAACTCGTGGACGCCGGCAACACCATAGCGGTGATCGAGCACAACATGGAGGTTATCAAGGAGGCCGATTACATCATCGATCTCGGCCCGGAAGGCGGGGAAAACGGCGGGCAGGTAGTCGCCGCCGGCTCACCGGTGGAGCTTCTGGAGCACGTGACATCTTCCTATACTGCGAGATATTTGAAGGAATATCTGGACGGGTAGAAATCGGTTTGCCCGTTGGCCCGTTGGCCCGTTTGCCCGTTTGCCCGTTGGCTCTGAGGCTACTGAAAAGGGATCTGAAGTTCAGCGTTTAGGTTGCAACCCTTTTTTATCGCAAATGGGCACTTATAGGATTTTCTTCGCGGTCTTCGTGTCCTTCGTGGTTTTACTTCTGTATCTTGTCCCCTGTATCTTGTATCCTGACATCCGACATCCGACATCCGTCCTCTGTCATCCGTCCTCTGTCCTCTGTCCTCCGTCTTCTGTCTTCTGTCCTCTGTCCTCTGCCCTCCGTCCTCTGTCCTCTGCCCTCCGTCCTCTGTCCTCTGCCCTCCGTCCTCTGTCTTCTGTCCTCCGTCCTCTGACATCCGACCTCCGTCCTCTGTCCTCCGACCTCCGACATCCGACCTCCGACATCCGACCTCCGACATCCGACCTCAGATATCCGAAACCTACTTCTACCTATCCCTCTATCAATATGTTCCGGTGCACTTCATCCGGCGTTGGAATACCCACCATGGTCATGAGCCGTGCCAGCTCTCCTGTAATCCCCCCGATCAGGTCCACGACACCCTGCTCCCCTCCGGCCGCCAGTGCATAGAGGATGGGTCTCCCCAACCCGACCAGGGACGCCCCGAAAGCCATGCCCTTTAAAACATCGGTTCCCCTGCGGAACCCCCCGTCGACAATAATCTCGAGTTTTCCCTGGACGGCGGCTGCAATTTCATCCATGACCTGCAGGGGGTGCGGCAGGTAATCCAGTGTGTGACCGCCGTGGCTGGACACGACGATAAGATCTACGCCGGCCTCCATACACTTTTCCGCATCCTCCCGGCTCAGCAAGCCCTTGCAGACCAGCGGTACGTGGACCCGCTTTTTGATCTTCCTTATTTCGTTTATCGAAAACGGCGAACAGTCAAACCCCATCTCTTTATCACCGATTTTGGTCCCCTGGCCGGCATCGATTTCAATACCCACCCAGGTCACGTTCTGTTCGACAATCTTATCCAACTCCGCGTAGATTTTGTCGCGGTCTTTCAGCGGTTTTACATTGGCCACCAGGGGGACGCCGGTGGCGGCCAGTTCTGCGAGGTTTTTGGGGATGGGCGTTCCCGTCCACATCAGGCTCCCGGCTGTTTTCAATCCCCTGGCCAGCTGCATCAGTGCATCGTCGCCCATTGCCGGAATCGGCATGGTCATGGCCGACATGATCACCGGGGTTGACAGGGAAACGCCGAGCACGGCGCATTCCGTCGAGGCTTCCTTGGCGTCGATACACTGCTGTCGAAACGTGAAGCGATCCAGAATCCGGCGATCATTATCACTGATGTATCCGGTTTCCACGTACCCCATCAAACGACCAAATTCCTTTTGCCTGAAATAGGCCGCCCCTTTTTCATATATTTCGGTCAGATCCATTGTGAACTCCTCGAATCAAGTTTCCTGACATCGAAGGCTTCAATTTCTCAGTGTAAGCGTTATGAACCGAGGTTAGAGCGTCTGGTGAAAAAGGTCAAAGTGGAAATCCCGGATCCCGAAGATTGGTCTAAGCGCTTTTATCCTGTTTCGCCCCCTGCTCACTCCTTTACGAACGCCTTTGGATGCTTAGGATAACAGTGTACCTTTTCTTAGAAGGTTGATATGGAAGTACCGGTGTATCCATACGTAGTTTATATATAATAGCGTACCGCTGCTTGAGGAGAAACAACATGTATAACAAAGTGGTCATGGATCATTTCAGGAACCCGAGAAATGTCGGTGTCATTGACGACGCCAGCGGCCAGGGGGAAGTCGGTAACCCGCTGTGCGGCGACATGATGACCATTTACCTGAAGGTCGATGATGATCGGATCTCCGACATCAAATTTCAAACCTTCGGGTGTGGTTCCGCCATCGCCGTATCCAGTATGCTCACCGAGATCGCCATGGGCAAAACCATCGAAGAGGCCAAGAACATTACCAATAAGGATGTGGCCAAGGCCCTGGAAGGTTTGCCAAAAAACAAATTGCACTGTTCAAATCTGGGGGCCGATGCACTGCAACTGGCGATTCAGGATTATGAGGACAGAAAGGCGGGCAAAGTTCGACCCCGAGAGTCCCGTTCGGAGGCTCACGAACATAGCCATGGCGAGCAGTGCTACTGTCCTTACTGCGACATCGAACTGGAAGAGAGTACCGAATTCTGTGAAGCGTGCCAGCACAGTCTGACGGAAGAACATTAACATATTTAAGCCAACGGGAAGCAGACCATGAGCGTTATCAACCTGGACCACATCTCATACAAGCCGATGCTGCCCGAAGTGAAGGCGGCCATGATCGACGCCATTGACAAGGATTACTTCAATCCGGCAAGCCAGCACAAATCCGGAGAGATGGCCGCCGAAATTTTGCAGAGTTGCCGGGAGGATGTCGCCCGCTTTCTCAATGCCGCAAATCCCAAGGAAATCGTGTTCACCTCCGGTGGTACAGAATCGGTCAATCATGCCATCAAGGGCGTAGCCCTGGCCAACGCTAAAAAGGGAAAACACATCGTTATTTCCAACATCGAACACAACGCGGTCATCCGTAGCGTAAAGCGCCTGAAATCAATGGGATATAAGGTGACTTCCATTGAAGTGGATGAATCCGGACGTGTGAATCCCCAAGACGTGGCCAACGCGATCACCGACGAAACCATCCTCGTATCCATCATGCACAGCAATAACGAGACCGGCACGATTCTGCCGATTGAAGAGATCGCAAAGATCACCCGCGAGAGGAAAGTTCTGTTTCATACCGACGCCGTGGATTCCGTCGGCGTCGTCCCCATCGACGTGCAGGCGCTGGGGGTCGATCTTCTCAGCTTTGCGGCCAACTCCTTCCATGGCCCCCCGGGTGTGGGTGGTTTGTACGTCCGGCGCGGGACCCGCATTTTCCCGATTCTGGATGGTGGCGTTCAGGAACACAACAAACGTGCCGGAACCGAAAATCTGATCGGCATTATTGGCATGGGCGCCGCGGCCAAAGTGGCGTTGGAAAAGCTACCCACCTGGTATGAGCATTGTCTCCGGATCCAGAACAAACTGGTTGCCGACCTGCCGAAAGTCATCGATGAATACATCATCAACACAAACCCGGAGCACAGCCTGCCGAACATGTTATCGGTATCGGTCAGGTACATCGAGGGTGAAAGCGTCATGCTGATGCTCGACGATGACGACATTGCCGTTTCGACGCGATCGGCGTGTGCCACCGGTTCCCTCCGCGCCTCCCACGTACTGATTTCCATTGGGCTAAGCCATGCCGACGCCCAGGGGACTTTGGTGCTTTCCTTCGGGAAGGACACCACCGAAGAAGATATCGATCAGTTTATGTCTTCTCTGAAAAATGTGGTAACGACCTTGCGGGACATTTCCCCCTTATACAGAAAAAGAGCCGCGAGCTGATATTGGGGTCAAACCTTGCCTGATTTACTGCTTTCCTTCAGGGGTGATCGCCATCAGGATGTTGCCCATCAGCTGACTCTGGTACGCGACACCGATAAATTGTTTGGCCCCATCGATCACCGGCAGTTTGTCGACGTTTCTCTCCAGCATCTGGGAAAGCGCTTCCCGTGTCGAAAGGCCGGCGGACAGAGCATCGTTGGCGCCAATGTAACCCGGTAATTGGCGAAGCCAGGCGATGTTTGCATTTTGAATAGCACGTGTCAGCTGGCGGGGTGTCAACGATGAATCACCTGGAGCAAACTGCTCGGCGATCGCCCGGGCATCGGCCACACCTACAAACTCCCCTTTCGGGTTGGTGAACACCAGATATTGGAGAAATGGTGCCTTCGTCAGCTCTTCCAGATACATGGCGATGGCACTGGCCACATAATAGTCGCTGCCCAGTTGAAAGCTCAGAGCATCCGCCTTGGTTTCGATGAGCATCGGAATGCGCTCCACCGAACCCTTGGTGCCCGTTCTCGATTCCTCGAAGCGCAATGTGTTCGAACTGATCGTGTCCACCTGGCGGGTCGCCACATTCTCCTTAACCGGAGCCTTCGCCGCTTTTTTGATCTCCCGAATCAGCCGCACATCGCCAAACGCAATCTCCTTGATTTCTCCTGAAACAAAGAGGACCAAACCCACGACCACAATGGCAGCTACAATTTCCCTGGTTTCAATGGTAAAACGACCGGCGGTTTTGATCCTCAAAAAGGCCAATAGAACGACCAGGCCGAAGAATAGAGCCAAAGAAAAAAAAGTCATACTCATGAAGCTCTCCTTTCTCTGCGGGGGGCTCGGATTTGGATGAGGGGAAATGCTCAAAGATGTTTATTGCCGTCGCAAGAACTCTGTTCCGAGTTCAGTCGTCATCCGTAACACGTATCTTATCTGGTCATCGGATCATAATTTAAAGCAACAGCGCTAAATAGAATCCCTATCTGAATTGGTGTTCCAATTCAACGTCGATTTACCACTTCGGATTATGGAAGAGATTGACATCCCTTCCGGTAGGGGGTGGGGAGATATCTGCGGGAAGGGAAACGGGCTGCATCAGGTTCCCCCAGTTGGTCCTTTTTTTCATGGCCTCGAGCATTTCCGCCGGGAGAATATCCGCGCCGATCCGCACCTGCCATCCCCCCCCCAGGGCCTTATACACCGCCACAAGGAACCGGACAATGTCGCCATGGCTGACGGCCAGAGCATCCTGCTGGTTGAGCAGCGACTGCTGGGTATTCAGCACCCGGGTGTAGTCCACCCAGCCCTCGTCGTACTGGATCAGGGCGAGTTCGGCGGCCCTTTTGGAGGCATCGGCAGCATCGGAAAGAAGATCCGCCTGCTGCCGGGACCGGAGAAATCCGACCAGCCCGTCTTCCACCTCCCTGGCAGCCAGCAGCACCGTGTTCCGGTAATTCACAACAAGCTGTTCGAAGCGGGCATCCTGGATGCGGACGTTGTTCCGGATCCTGCCGTAATTGAAAATGTCCCATCGAAAACCCAGCGGGGTGAAAAAGCCGGTGAGGCTGTCCACGCTAAACAGGGTGCTTCCGTCCCCGGCGGACCACCCGATGGACCCGGCCAGGGCAAAATGCGGATAGAGATCTGCCTCGGCTACACCGATACGGGCACCCTGGGAGGCGGCCCGGAACTCCGCGAGCTGGATGTCCGGCCTTCGGCGCATGAGTTCAGCGGGAACCCCAACGGCGACCTGAGCGGGTGCCGTTGGAATTGGGGACGGGTCCCCCAATATATCCTGGAGATCACCTGGTGGTCGGCCGAGCAACACACTGAGCCCGTTCTGGGCCTGACGAAGGCTGATTTCAAGCGCCGGAATAAGCGCTTCGGTGTTTCGCAACAGAGATCGCGCCTGTTGAACATCCAGTTCCGAGGTTGCACCGGCTTCGAAACGGACTTCGGCCAGCTCCAGCCCTTTTTGTTGTATCTCCGTATTGCTTCGGATATAGACAAGCCGTTGTTCGAGCGTACGGATGATGACGTAGGCAGAGGCAACCTCGCCGTTCAAAATCACCAGCAGATTGTCGTAATTGGCAATGGACGCGGCGAGGTTGGCATCAGCCGATTCGACACCACGTCTGAATTTTCCCCAAAAATCCAGCTCCCATGCCGCATCGAATCCGATCTGATAGTTGTTGGTGGAAGTGTCCAGCCGATTTCTCACATCTGTGGGCAGATTGGACAAGGGTGGCGCATTTTCGCTTGATTTCAAATAGGTAATGCCGCCGCTGAGTGCCTGGGACTGAGGGTACTGCAGGCCAATAGCGATACCGAGAAGCGCCCGGGCTTCCAGGATACGCAGGCCGGCAATCTGAAGCGACAGATTCTGGGTGCTGGCGATTTGGATGAGGCGATTCAGAATCGGATCATCGAACACTTTCCACCATTCACTGTAATCCAGAGCATCTGTCCTGACCGAAGGATCATCTTTTTCGGACCATTCTTTTTCTACCGCCGCCTTCGGTTTGACAAAATCCGGCCCCACGGTGGTGCAGGCACACAGCAACCACACCGGGAACAGCAAAAAAACGCTCTTCCAGCCCCAATGAAAAGAACCCATTTTTTTCTCCCGAAAGAATGTCAACTCTTCAGCTCATATCAACAGTCGAGCCTTTCCGACTCAATGGTGGCAGATCTATCACTGGCTAATGCCCACCATTCAGAATCGTCTTGATTATTCAACAGAACCATTGGAAACAAGCAAATTATAGCGATTGCCAGAATTGCGTTCCGAATGAAGCCGAAGATCCATCGTCGTGCCGGACCCCGATCCGGCATCCAGAATCAGTTTGCTGCTTACTGGATTCAGGATTTTACCTGCCTCGGGCAGGCCAGTCCGGAATGACGAAGTCACCAACAGCATCGTTTTAACAATCACGAGACATGCTCATGGGAGGAACCACAACATTTAGTACAAAGAACCTCTTGGCTGCAAAAATATATCACGGGTATTAACGGTTGCATGCAACCGTTAATACGGGTTGATGTAATTAATCCAGGCCTCCATCCGTATCATCACCTTTCGGATCATATGGGTGGCTCGGACGTTGCTGGTATAGATGGCCGCTGTTCCCATTGCGCCTCCGGGAATAACTGGGAATTCCGGCAGGTCTTCATCCAGGTTGAGAATAACTCCGAAAGGCAAGGGAAGCTGCTGCGTGGTCGGTGCCATGGGAACAATCCCCGATGCCTGAAGCTGCCCCTGGGGGTTCATCATGTAGAGAGACTCAACGGTAGCGTTGAAAACCTTCCCGGGAAATAGCTTGAAGACCACTTCTGCTTTTTGACCGGGCTGGACATACCGCATCATGTTCTGGTTTATACCGGCCACCAGCTTACTCTCTTCTTCTTTGACAAAAGCCATCCATGATCTCAGTGGCAGGTTAGAAACGCGCTGCCCAGGACGAAGTGTGACGCCGACAACATATCCATCCGATGGCGCCCGCACTGTGGTTTGTTCCAGATTCCATTCCGCCTGGTTGATCTGCTGCTGGATGCTTTCGATGGTGGCGACCGCTTCATCGTACCGGGCCTGCCATGTATCCACTTCCCGCTGGGCGGCCGCAGATTGTCTGGCCATTGCCCGATTGCGCTTCAGCTCCACTGTTGCAAGCGTTTTAGACGCCTCCGCTTTCTTCAAGGAGGCTTGCAGCTGCTTCAGAGTAAATTCAAAGGGTACGGGATCAATCTGAAATAGAGTTTCGTCTTTTTTCAGTTTCTGAAACGGCTTTACCGGTACTTCGACAACCTCTCCCGTGACATTGGGAACGATCTCCACCACAAACTCAAACATGGTCACGGCTCCGGCCGGAGCGCCCCATTGCATCGGAATAAATAGAACAATCAGAAGAATTAACAGCCAGACAAGAGGAGAGATTTTCCACCAGAGATTGAGTGTAATGACTTTGGTTTTGACGAGAATGGCGAGAATGGCAACGTACAACAGGGTAAGAAAGGCTATCAAAACAAAACCTCCTTTTGAGGGGTCAACATTCAAACGGGCTGTTGCCCAAATAGCCATTGAATCGCATGGTTTTAGTTGCTAGGTGTTCATAAACCACTCGAGCACTGAGGTAACCGA
>CAFBRK010000149.1 GCA_903231505.1 Olavius algarvensis associated proteobacterium Delta 3
CTGATCCGCAATCCTGCCGCCGCTCGGCTCCTACGATCTTTGGCATACCGAACATAGACCAGTATATTTTGAACCGTGGCCGTTAACAGCTCTTGGATCTTAACGCGCCAAAGCCGTCGCCAC
>CAFBRK010000150.1 GCA_903231505.1 Olavius algarvensis associated proteobacterium Delta 3
TCTGCGAGCTCTGTGAGATCCTTTTATCCCTGAAACCTGAAACCCGACACCTGTCCTCTGACATCAGACATCCGACCCGCCAAAGGCGGGCAAGCCTCCAGAATCGAGCATCCAGTATCCAGTATCCAGTATCCAGTATCCAGTATCCAGCATCCAGTATCCAGTATCCAGAATCAAGCATCCAGTTCCAGAAACTATCCCACGAAAGCCGGATCCAGACTGTTCATCACCAGCCCGGCAATGACCTTGGGATAAAAATATGTCGCTTTTCTGGGCATGATCAGGCCGTTATCGGCAACACGTCTCACCTGATCGATCCGTGTGGAGTTCAGGATGAAGGTAATGTCGTATTCCCCGCTGCCGACCTCTTCCACCGCTTTCCGGGCCGTGCTGGCATAGCCGATGAGTTTTTCATTGTCCAGCCGGGCGTTGTCGAAGCCGAGAATATCCATAAATATCAGACGGGTGAGGACCGTCACATCGATATCCCGCAAGGTGTCGGACAGTTCCTTTTGGTAACGCTGTGCCATCACATCGGGCTTGAGCGTCAGCATAAAAAATTCCCGGCGGTCTTTCATGCAGATGCCGATCCGGGTACCCGTGCCGGCGATACCCATGCGGGACACCAGCTGCCGGCAGGAGGCAGCGCCCCCGTTGTCGCCGAAGGGTATCCGTTCGACCTGGAAGAATTCCGGCGCCTTTTCCAGAAGCCGTTCCCGGTGCTCGGCCGGCACCTCCTTCAGCAGTCGATGGGCCGGGAGGATCACCATCCCGGGATCCTCCATGGCGGTCAGGTGCATCATGACATAGTTGGCTGGATGTGTCTCTGAAAAGGAAGGGTCATTTTTCCTGAGCCATCGCCGGTAGGCGAGGGCCGTTTCATAGCGGTGATGGCCATCGGCGATATAAATGATCCGTTGGCGGAATTCCTCTGAAAGGCTCCGCTGGATGGTCGGATCGGATAATCGCCATAAACGGTGTCGATGACCATTCCGATCCACAAAATCCGTATCCGCTTTCTTGTTTCCCAAAGACGTATCGAGCCGCTCGCGGAGTGATCCTCTCGCATCGGGGTATAGGGCATAAATCGGGCTGAAGTTGGTCCGGCACACCTTCATCAATTCCAAGCGGTCCGCACGAACTCTGGAGAATGTTTTCTCGTGGGGCCGCACCACACCTTTTTCAAAGGGCTCCAGACGGATACGGCCGATCAGACCCACACGGGCAAAGCGTGTTTCGTCGATTGCAAATTCAGTGGTTGCCACATAAAACGCCGGCACATCGTCCTGGAGCAGAATATTTTCGGAGACCCAATCCGTGTACGCCCGGGCCGCCCGGATGTGGGCGTTGTCGCGGTCGCTATCCGATCGAGTTTTCCGGCTGAGCTCCAACCGGATCATATTGTGCGGGTGCAACCGGTATGCGTCATCCTGTTCCTTCGGGGAGATGACGTCAAAAGGCGGCATGACCACCTCTGCCATGTCCCTGATCTTCGAAGGATTATAATAGATCCCCTTGAAGAGGAGTACTTCGGCCATAAACACCATCCTGTAGGTTGGAGATCGGGCTGCCAGTTCACCGCAGCCCACTGCGGCGAGGCCATGTAATGCTTCTCCCCGTGCGGTCATGATTGTGGGGAAGTCGTCTGAATCCTGCCCGATTTGTTGCGAGTCTGATACTACAAGCCATAATGGAGTTCAAGGTAAATCGCCTCTGGGAATATATTGACAGGGAGGAGCAAAGTGGATACATAAGCGATTTGTTTCGAAAGCGGACGGGAATGGAGAGGTGGCCGAGTGGCTGAAGGCCCTGCTCTCGAAAAGCAGTATCCTGCCAAAAGCGGGATCGTGGGTTCGAATCCCACCCTCTCCGCCAAAAATTTTCACGGAAAATTTTTGAAAGTTCGCAGCGCCTGCAAAAAATTTTGGGAAAAATTTTTTGGGAGAGATGACCGAGCTGGCTGAAGGTGCACGACTGGAAATCGTGTGTGCTGTTAACAGCGGCACCGAGGGTTCGAATCCCTCTCTCTCCGCCAGTTTTCATTACCCCCCGCCGCCCGCCTGCCGGGAAGGGCGACGGGGGTTGCCACCGATCCACAACAGAGTCTGCAGCCCGGCTATCCCGGAAAATTCAGGTAAGCCTCCATTTGGTGGTATGTTCGGGTAAAGGTCCCCCATGCCCTATCTCGTTTTGGCACGTAAATACCGCCCTCAGACCTTTGAGGCGGTGATCCAGCAAGACCACGTTACACGGACGCTTCAGAACGCTATTGTGTCCGGACGGGTGGCCCATGCCATCCTGTTTGCGGGACCGAGGGGGACCGGAAAGACCACCGTGGCACGGATCATGGCCAAAGCCATGAATTGCCGGGAGGGGCCGACAGGCACCCCCTGCAACACCTGCACATCGTGTCTCGAAATTACCGCCGGCAACTCGGTGGACGTGTTCGAGATCGACGGCGCCTCCAACAATAGCGTGGATCAGGTTCGTGAGCTTCGGGAAAACGTCAAGTACATGCCGGCCCGGAGCCCTTACAAGATCTACATCATCGATGAAGTGCACATGCTCAGCCTTTCGGCATTCAACGCGCTGCTGAAAACATTGGAGGAACCGCCATCCCACGTTCTGTTTTTCTTTGCCACCACCGAGCCGAATAAAATTCCGATCACGATCCTTTCCCGCTGCCAGCGGCATGATTTTCGACGCATCGATGCCAGGGCCATTTCCGAACACATGCAGACCATTTGCGAGCAGGAAGGCGTGGCGGCCGATCCCGAGGGCTTGTGGCTGATCGCCCGGGAAGCGCAGGGATGCATGCGGGACGCCCTCAGCCTGCTGGACCAGATCATGAGCGGTCTGACCGGGGCGCTGTCTCGAAGCGAGATCCTGGAACTTCTCGGATTTATCGACAGACAGATCGTTTTCGAGCTTTCCGACGCGTTGCTGGCACGGGATGTCGGCCGGATTTTGGAAGTGATCGACGGCGTGTACCACCGCGGGCTCGACATGAAAAAGCTGCATGCCGATCTGGTCCAGCACTTTCGAAATCTCTTGATTCTCAAAATGGGTCAACATCCGGAAAAGCTGATGGATCTGCCCGCCCACGAAATCGAACGGATGCGCCAGCAGGTGGCGGACGTGTCGTCGGGAATTCTGGATCAGCTATTGGAAATGGTTTACCGTGAGGAATCCGCTATCCGCTATTCCGCCCAGCCGAAACTGGTGATGGAAATGCTCGGTATCCGACTGGCACGGATGACTCCCGCACTGCCCATAAACGATCTCATCGAAAAGATCGACCTGTTGCGGTCGGATGCTGCGGGACGTGTTCAGACTCCAGAAAAACCGGATACACCCGTTCCCGAGGGCAGCGAAACTGGATCGGACATCCCTGCACCGGGGCAACGCCAAGATCGATCTGAGCCTCCAGGACCGCAGACGCCGGTTGATCCGGCCGCGGCACCGGATGAGGTGTGGGAAAGGTTTCTGGCCCATCTGTCCGCCAGCCATCCGGCACTGGCTGCCAGTTTGTCGAAAGCAACCCTTACGTCCATGGACGACAAGGTGCTGGAGATTGAACTCGACGACAATGGATTTAATCGGAGCATGATCCGGAAGTCGAAAAACCGCGACATTCTCGAAGCCGCCAGCGCAGCGGTGTTTGGAGATAGACGCCGGGTGGTCGTACGTACCGGCGGCCGCCGGGCCGAGGCCCGGTCAGCAAAAAAAAAAGCCTCGGAACAGATGAAACGTGATGCCCTGAGCCACCCGCTGGTGACGGCAGCGCTCGACATTTTCAACGGTAAGGTCGTTGATGTCAAACTGTTGAAACCGGATTGATCTTTGCCGGTCCAAACGGTATGAGAAGCTCTCGCAACGTTCCCGCGGGCTCTGAACGGCAAATTGATGCGATGGCGATATTGCCGGACGGAGGGCGTGCGGTCTTTTCTTTTTCTTTCTCCCGCCGGTGGCGGGAGTTTCATACAATCGCCACGCGATTGTAGTGGGAGGAGTGTCGATGAAAGGAATGGGAAACATCATGAAACAGGCCCAGAAGCTTCAGTCCAAGATGATGAAGCTCCAGGAGGACCTTGCCGAAAGAACCGTCGAAGCGTCGGCCGGAGGAGGCATGGTCCGTGTTGTGGCCAATGGCAAACAGCATGTGCTGTCTATTGAGATCGAACAGGAAGTCGTGGATCCGGATGATGTGGACATGCTGCAGGATCTGATCCTGGCGGCGGTCAACGATGCTCTGACAAAGGCCCAGGAAATGGTTTCCGAGGAGATGGGGAAGCTGACGGGGGGGATGAACATACCGGGCATGGTCTAGGCGGGGCAACTGCCGCCGTACGCTCACCGCAGACAGAGGACAGATGTCGGAGGTCGGAGGTCAGAGGTCGGAGGTCGGATGGCAGAGGACAGATGTCGGAGGTCGGAGGTTGGAGGCCTGCCTGTCCGCCTGAGGCAGATGAATCTTTGGCGGGCTCAGGGCGCAAGATTCA
>CAFBRK010000151.1 GCA_903231505.1 Olavius algarvensis associated proteobacterium Delta 3
AATCAATCAAGTTAATCCGTACTCGAATCTGACATTGGCTGTGGGCATGACCTAACCCAAAATTCTTTCTTGACTTTCAACGGATTAACTTTGCGGTGAT
>CAFBRK010000152.1 GCA_903231505.1 Olavius algarvensis associated proteobacterium Delta 3
AGGCATATTGCCGAAGGAAAGCTTTATCTACCGTAGACAAAGCGATTCTTTTATCTGCCCGGAGGGAGAAGAACTCAAGCGCAGAAACTTTAACAAAAATCGCCAACAGTTCGAATACATGGC
>CAFBRK010000153.1 GCA_903231505.1 Olavius algarvensis associated proteobacterium Delta 3
CTGAAAGCTCAAAGCTGAAAGTTGAAAGATTACAGATCAACCAAACAACGAATGACGTGAGCGCCGTGCCGAACCTATGACGCGCCGTCTTGCGGTAAATGACCTGAACCGCAGGTGCACTGGCCCAACCGGCTAAACCGGCCAACGGGCTGACGGGCAAACCGGCCAACGGGAGACTGGTTACTGGATACTGGATTCTCGATACTGGATGGAAGATGCAAGCTGCAGGATACAAGATGCACCCAGCAGAGATCGAGAGCTCATTGATCGCTAGCAGCCCCCTTAATCATGTATCCTGAATCTTGAAACTTGTATTTTGGCCCAACCGGCTAAACCGGCCAACGGGCCCACGGGCAAACCGACTTGCCTGGGTGATGGAACTGGTAGACATAAGGGACTTAAAATCCCTTGGGGCTTGTCCCCGTGCGGGTTCGATTCCCGCCCCAGGCACCAGATCTTTAAATGACGATAATTGTCTTTGTGGTCATCAAGAACCGTTTGAAACACGGCCTGAAGCGGGCCTGTGCGCCCGCCACAACACTTGCGGATAAACCTCGGGCGGATTCGGTTGCCGAAGGCAAGAACCACTCCTTCCCCAGGCAACAATGCCGGTTATTGTATGAATCCTGCCCCTCACATAGCGAATCACTGATCATGGAAGCCGAGCAGCGAGTGATTACAAGAAATGCGAACAATCAAAGATTTATGGCTTAAAATAGACAATGCGCTCTCGGCGCATCGAAAACTGATTCTTTTTATTATACTCTTTGCGATTTTTTTTGCAGGTTTTAAGCCAAGAGAATTCTTTCTCTCGAATGACGTTAGTTTCGTCGATGGCGGAAATGGTATTCACTTTCAGGAACACAGTCTTGCGTATTACGAATTTCCCTTACATGATGGTGGAAAAAGGCCTTCTGCCATAGACGAATTTTCGATAGAAATTGTCATCCGATCACTGCCGCAGCAAACACCCCGGTTCAGCTTCATCGTATTATTTCTCAGTGGCAAGCATGAGGAACAATTTCTGATTGGGCAGTGGCGATCATGGCTGATATTAATGAATGGCGATGATTATGCCCATAAGCGGAAACTGAAAAGAATATATCTGGATTTGAAAACATTGCCCGGTAGAGAGCACTATATTACGGTTACATCCGGCGATGGGGGGACAAAATTATATTCGGATGGACAACAAATAATCGAGAGAAAAGATATCATCTTTTCCATTCCAGAAGGTCCGGCAAATACCAAACTTATTTTGGGAAATTCCCCGTATGGAAAACATTCCTGGGAAGGAGATATTCTGGGGTTTGCGTTTTTTAAGTCTTTGCTCACCTCCACCGACATCCACCGTAATTATCAAAATTGGGTAATTGATCACGACTTTCTATTTCAAAAACGCAACGATCCCTATTTGTTGTATTCTTTCGATGGCACGATAAATTCAGCTGTCCATGACCATAGTGGCGGCGAAAGGCACCTCATAATTCCTTCATCGATCGAAGTGATTTATAATGAGGTCTTGGCTCTTCCCAGTCGAAATTATTTTCTCCACTATGATTTTATTATCGATGTGCTCGTCAATCTAATTGGGTTCATTCCTTTAGGTCTTGCGTTGATGTCCATCTTGTATAAAAGTGGCGGTTTTTCAGGGAATTATCGATTACTGATACTTTTTCTTCTCAGTATGTTGACGAGTTTGATCATTGAAATCGGCCAGATCTGGATGCCATCACGTAATTCCAGCATGCTCGATCTCATCATGAACACCTCTGGCGGGATGATCGGTGGACTATTGTATCTACAGCTCAGGTCCCACGCGATGAAATCTTGACTTCATGATCATCTCCCGATTAGTTGTAGTTTTTGATGACAAACTGCTGTTTATGGCTCTTGCGTCGATGTGAACATAGAGGGTTCAAGGGGCCATCCTTCGATGCGCTGCGCTTGCTCAGGACAAGCGGGTCGAGGTTTACCCGCCTATGGCGGCGCCGGAGGCGACCAGGGCTTGCCTGCCAGCCTGGGGCAGATAAACCTCAGGCATGGATTCAAGTGAAATGCTAATCATAGAGTCCAATAATTACGCCTTAAACCCTTAAGCCCATGCGCCCTAAGCCCTTATGCCTTAAGCCCTGAGCCCTTCCGCCTTGATCCCTGACCCCTTGGCCCCTCTCCTCCCACTCATTAAGAAAAGAACCGGTTTTTATATCATCTCATTCACCAGCCACCTATGACTATGTAAATGTTTTCACATTTCTATATAACTTCTTCCATAGGCTGAAGTTTCCATAGAACTTCAAACCCTTCGGTTTTCCATAACATACTGTTATTAAATCTAAAATTAACATTTACGGTTAACAAAAATAAAATGCAAATTTGGTACGGTATTTGCTCATGCTAGTGCTGTTCACTCGAAAAGATTAAAATGGGGCGGAATAAACTCGTTTGAAGGGTAGCCATATGAAACTGTTGAAATTAGTACTATTCGTTTGTGGGGTATCGATATTTTTCGGATTTATATCATCAGCGAGCGCGATTCCGTTTACGGATGTTTTATTAGAACCGACAGTATTCCAATTAAAAGATAAAAATGGTGACTATATACTGAACCCCTCAACTTCTGACAAAAACGACAAGTTTCAATTTACTGCCTACGTGGATCCCTCAGTTCCTTCGGCATTGCACAACTTCTGGCAAATAAAAATCGATAAGGATGAACAAAGTTACTGGACTGATGGCATGTCTGGCGAATTTGATCAATTCAGTGTGACCTACGATGGCAATGATAATTGGTGGTCTTTTCGCGGTACATATACAGAAAATGCAGACATGTACTGGGTCATGGAAGGCGCCTTCCAGTCAAATGGAAATGAAGGAATCATTGCTGGCACCTTCGAGGCGATAGTGAGTGGCGCGGATTCAACAGCCCCTGCCCCAACTCCCGAGCCGTCAACAATATTCCTCGTCGGCATCGGCATGCTTGGATTGGGTGGTATTCACCGTAAAATGACCCGTAAATAACGATTTCGATATACTGAAAAGAAAAAGCAGGGGATCTCCCTGCTTTTTTATTTTCGATCAATACGCCTTTTCTCACGTTTGTCAGGATAGCCTATCTGTTCAACTGGCTTATTCCCCGTAGCTTGTTGTAGCAAGGCAGGAATCCTGCTCAGCACGGCTGTGGGAATTCCCCTAATCTCTCTCCCCTGGTGGGAGAGGCAGGTGAGGGGGATAAGACTGACGATATTCCGAATCGAGACCCCGCAGCTTGCTGCGCGGAGCTTCATCGGGATAGCACATCGGATCAATCACCTTTCAGAGAGCCCATCCAGATTAAATTCCCGCCAGAATCGACCATCGAAAATAACCGCATAGGGATGAAACGCCTAAACCTCGGAATTATAAATGCCGGTGAAAATTAGAAAGCCTCTGCGGTGCAACAAAAGACATCGTTGGATCCGTTGTTTTAATCTCAAATTGCTGCCAGATAGAGCCTGAGAGTTGCTGAATTTACACAGCCGCTGTGAAAAACATTTCATATTTTGATAAAAATATTCCACACTCTGATTTTTTCTACTGGAACCGAAATTGATTTATAATTTCATAACATTATGTATTTAAGCATAAAATCAGCGATCAGGGCTAACAAGGATATATTACAAATTTGGCATGTTTTTTGCTTTTTTAAGAGTGTTTTATTAATAGAAGCCAGGCGGCTGCAACATTTGGAAAGGGGGCAATATGAAGTTGATGAAACTGGGAATATTTACTTGTGTATTGTTGGTTGTCTGTGGATTTGCTGCGTCAGCGTATGCAATTACCATTGATTTGTACCCGAAGCTGGACAAATTCAAATTTAATCTCAGTGGTGATACCTTTGATCCTATGATGGGAGACGAATTCAAATTCGAAGCTTTTAATGATCCCGCGTTGGAAGGAACAAAGTGGAAAATAGAAATTAAAGACGACAAGGAAAATTATAAAATCGAAAACAAAGATATAAAGTTTAAAACTGAGGATGCCTTTGATTCTTACGCTTTAACTGCTCTTGGAGGTGACGGGTACCATTTTCATGGTGTATTTTTTGATGATTTGCTGAGTGATCAGCTGGATTTTGAGGGGGATAATGTTCGGTGGCACGTGAATGTCTATTTTCTGGCTGCAGATAATGGTACATGGCAGGGAGGAACTGTTTCCAGTGGGGACTTAACAGGTCCGACACCGACCCCTGAGCCGGCAACGATACTCCTTGTCGGCATCGGCCTTCTCGGACTGGGTAGTGCCGGCCGCAAGATGACTCGTAAATAACACATTTGATAACTGTTTAAAGTCGAAAAGCAGGGCTATTGTCCTGCTTTTCTACTTTTTTTGGCAAAGCGGACTCCGCTCAACGTGGCTGCATGAAGAGTCATTTAACTGTTTGCGAGCCCATCCAGATCAAATTCCCGCTAATTACGCTTTAAACCCTTGAGCCCCTGTGCCTTAAGCCTTGAGCCCTTCTCCCTCTACCCCTGAGCCCTTGACCTCTCAATGATCTCATCGACTCAAGGGCATACCCACCCTGGATGGAAAAAACTTTGTATTCATCAGGAGTCGTTGTCTTTCCTGAGCTGCTTGCGAATAAACTCCCTCCAGAGTTTCCCATCAAAAATGACAAAGTCCCTGGAATTTTCCGCTGCCAGGATATCCATCCGCTCGGGGGAGCGACCCAGCAGCATGGAGCAATACCCATTGAAGTGATCCTGATTTTTAATCTCTTTACCGTAATATTTTTCAAGACTGGTCATGGGGGCACCTCCTGAGTCTTTGTTTACCTCTTATCCATCTGTCCTTGAGTGTTAAGAATTACAGCCTGCCTAACTCGCCCGGAATCAAGGGTAACGATTGATTATTTGAGGAACCGGGCAGGTGGACCTGCCAGACTACTTAGCGATATCTGTGCCAAAAGTTAAATATTTGAAATTATATGAAATATATTTAGAATCGTTTGGCAGGTGCACAGAAAAATGTGCAGACTGCACATTGTTCTGTGCACTATTGTAAAGCCATGAAATCCATTAAAGTGACTGCTTAAACTATCTGTTGGCAGGAAAATTGCAGTAATTGCAGTTGTGTACGTTGTTTGAACTTGCAAATTCTCTGTAGCTTGTTGGAGCGGAGCGTAAATCCCATCGCCGGGGCTGCAGGGATTCCACTCAAATTCCTCTCTCGTGTCGAAGATCCCGCGCTTATCGCGGGGGTGGGAGAGGCAAGGAGAGGGGGATAAGACTGACAGTATTCCGCGTTGATACCCCGCAGCTTGTTGGGGTGAAACGGAAATCTCGCTCAGCGGGGCTGCGGGGAGGGTCATTTATAGATTCTTCCCCAAATTACCAGGAATGAGCTTATCATACCCCCTCCCTCTGGCTCCCTCCCTCCAGGGGAGGGAGAATAAAAGCCTCCTCCTAGAGAGGCTGTGTCGTAATTATCAAAACTGGGTGTATGGGAAATTTTGTCATTCCGGGCTTGACCCGGAATCCAGGTCTTTTAAGATAGTCACGTGATTGGATGCCGGATTTTACCTGCCTCTGGCAGGCCAGTCCGGCATGACGGACATATATTAAGCGCTTTTTTGGATTACGACACAGCCTCTGAAGGGAGAGGCTCGCCTCATTAAATGCCGCCCCTGGCGGCCCCTGCGATACGGGGATTTAACGGGGGCGGGTGGGGGTGACAAAATGGCCAATTTCACGATTGCCTCCTGAACATGATAGAGTAGGAATATGGATCAACAATTGATAAACTCACAATATCAACGGCGTCTGATATGGGCGTCGGTGCGTGCCCAACTGGAAGCCGACAATTTCAAACATCGGAAATACGGTGAAAAGCGGAAGCGGCACTGGTCGCTGTTCGAGGTTCTGATACACATATTCGGGTCCCTGTTGAAGGTTACACCGCTTTACCGGATCGGCACTAAAAATGCCTCCAGCATCGTTTTAAAGCGAATCGAGCTTGAATTCCCCGATCTACCCGAACCCTTCCACGGGTATACGGTGCTCCACCTGACGGACCTTCACATCGATTTCATACCAGGGATGGAGCAGGTCATAGGTGAACTATTATCCGGCATCGACGCGGACGTATGCACGATTACAGGTGATTTCAGAGAAAGAATCAGCGGCGGATTCAAGTCCATCATAAAGCCGATTCGGGATATCGTCGGGAATATGAACACCAGAGACGGCATTGTGGCGACCCTCGGCAATCATGACTCATATCAGATGGTCGATCCATTTGAGAAAATGGGCATCCGTGTTTTAGCCAATGAAACCATCGATGTCAGACGCGGGGGGGAGCGGATCTTGATCACCGGGCTGGACGATCCCTACTATTATTATACGGATCAGGCCGTTCGAGCTCTCGAGGAGACCCCAGATGCGTTTAAGATTGCTCTGGTTCATGCCCCGTCCATGTTCGATGCAGCATCTGAAAACGGATATCGTCTCTACCTGTGCGGCCACACCCACGGCGGACAGATCTGCCTGCCGGGGGGAATTCCCATCATTCTCCATATCCGGTACGGGCGACAGTTCTATCGCGGATTGTGGCATTACAACGGCATGACGGGGTATACCGGGCAGGGCACCGGTACCGTCGGTATTCCGCTTCGGTTCAATACGAGGAACGAAATAACGCTGTTTACACTCCGAAGGGGATCCACTTGAGGGGGTCAAGGTATAAGGGCTTAAGGCAAATGGCTCAGGGCTCAGGGTTAAGGGAATAGAGGCTCAGGGCTTGGGCGTAAGGGCTCAGGGCGTAAGGGTGAAGGGCGTAGGGGCTCAGGGCTTAGGGTGTAAGGCATAAGTACTGGACCCTAAGTTTGTCATTTCACACGACCCCTTGCCCCCTTGCTTGTGGGGTCTTCTTTTTCCGTCGTCTTGTGGGGAGAAGTCCCATTGAAGCGGCACGAAGCCCCAAGCTCAAAGAGCGACCTGTCCGGCTTTTTATCGGGTCGTAGCTCGAAGAGCGGAGACCGAAGCCTTGGCGAAGACGGAAGCCTCAAGCCGCAGGCACTGAACCTTCGTATCCATTAGACGTGAAACCGGAAGGCAACCCGCTTAAGGACGGCTTTGTGGACTCTTGAAATTTATTAAAAATTTTCCTATGTTATTAAAATAGTACCAAAAATTATGTTGCCGTATACTACGAACTGACATCCGCGACATTGCCCTGGAAAACCAGTTTATGGGGAGCTTTCCGACATGAAAATCCTTGCTGTCGATAATCAGCCTGTGATGCTGAAGTTTTACGAACACATGATGAAAAAGCACAACCATGAGTTGATTACTGCCGAAGACGGGCTGTCCGCTCTGGAAGTACTGAAAAATTATGTGCCGGATGTGGTGCTGCTCGATCTTGTGATGCCGAACATCGATGGGAAGCGCATCTGTCGGATTATACGAAAAAACCCCGACCTGAAAGACGCCTGTGTGATCGTCATATCGGCAGTCGCGGCTGAGGAAGGTATGGACTATAAAGAGTTCGGGGCGAACGCGTGTATTGCCAAGGGGCCTCTCGATAAAATGGAATCCAACATTGTCGAAACAATGCAGGGCTTCCTGGACAGGCCCGATACAGATGTCATTGACGATGGCATTAAGGGTATCGAAGATGTCAGTCAGCGGGCGATCACCAAGGAACTTATCAACTGGACCCGGCACCTGAACATTATCCTGAATAATATGTCCGAGGGCATTCTGGAGCTGTCACCGGCAGGCGTCATCATATATGCCAACCCCACGGCTGTTTCGTTAATCGGCAGACCTGAAGAGGAGCTTTTGGGGAAACACTTTGCGGAAATTTTTTCTTCCGGGGATCAGGAAATCGTCCGGGAGTATTTGCAGCATCAAGCCATTCGGAAACCGCGGACGCTCACCGAAGCATCCGTGCAATTAAACGGTCATTTCATCCTTCTGAATTTGCTTCCTGTGCAAGGGGAATATGGAAATACGATCGTCGCTATACTAAAGGATGTCACAGAAAAACGGCAGATCGAGGCGCAGCTGCAGCATGCCATGAAAATGGAAGCGATTGGCACCTTGGCCGGGGGAATCGCTCATGATTTCAATAATTTATTGATGGGTATTCAAGGTAATGTCTCGGTGCTGCTGCTTGACGTCAATATATCCCACCCCCACTACGAATATCTTCAACGCATCGGCAAGATCGTTAAAAGCGGCGCGAAATTGACCGAACAGTTGCTGGGATATGCGCGCAAGGTGGAATTTGAGGTCAAGCCGGTTGATGTGAATCGGCTCATCACCGAGACTTCCGAAATTTTTAGCCGGACGAAAAAAGAAATCACCATTGATCGGGACCTGGTCGAAGATCTGTATCCGGTCGAAGCCGACCGGCATCGATTGGAGCAGGTATTGTTAAATCTTTACATTAACGCCTGGCAGGCGATGACGGATGGTGGGACGCTTAGCATTGAAACGCGGAATGTGACCCACAAACGGATCAAAGCTAAATTTTACAAGCCGGCACCCGGAAAATACGTCATGATTTGCATCAAGGACACCGGCATCGGCATTGAAAAGCATATTTTAAAAAACATATTCGATCCTTTTTTTACCACCAAGGAAATTGGAAGGGGTTCCGGGCTGGGTCTCGCCTCTGCTTATGGAATCATCAAAAGCCACAACGGTTACATCGAAGTGGAATCCAGAAAAGGGAAGGGCACGTCCTTCTTCATATTCATGCCCGCTTCCGACAAGACAATTGTAAAAGAAGAAGATGAATACGACCAACCGGCAGCCTTCCATGAAAGGATTCTTCTCGTGGATGATGAACAGATCATCATCGAGGCGGGCGGAAAAATGCTGCAAATACTCGGTTATGATGTTATCGCTGCCAGTAGCGGGAAACAGGCGCTTCAGCTTTTTGAAGAGCAAATGGATGAGATCGATCTTGTCATCCTGGATCTGATCATGCCGGAAATGCGAGGGGATGAGGTCTATCGAAATATCAAGAAAATGAACCCGGAGGCCCGGGTAATGATATCCAGTGGGTACAGCATGAACGGTCTGCCGAAGGAGCTCAAACTCAGTAAATGCGATGGCTTCATCAAAAAACCGTACGATATCAGGGAACTTTTTTTCAAGACGCGGGAAGTGCTAGATTGCAAAAAGTATCCCCGCGGTCATAATAGCGAGTCCTACCACCAGACCGACTAGAAGGCGCCATGAAAGAATTTTCGACTTGCTTTTCCCATGATCTTCGAAATGAATGGGTAAATCGGTAATCGACTCGGAGACAACCTCCTCAGACACCCGCTGTTTACCCCCTACAAATCCCGTCAGAAGTGCCTGGTCGCATAAAATGTTGATCAGCCGCGGATACCCTTGGGTTGCTTGATAAATTGATTTTATAGCGGCCTGATCGAAGAGTTCGTTTTCCGAACCGGCGACTTTGAGCCGGTGAGTGATGTAGGCGCGGGTTTCCTCCGCATCCAGCGGATCGAGCGTAACCATGCAGGATATCCGCTGGCGCAGCGCCCTGTTCTCTTCACGCTTGAGAACCTCATCAAACTCATTTTGGCCGATTAAAAAAATGTTTAATAGTTTCTGATCTTGATGTTCCAGATTGGACAACAGTCGAATTTCTTCCAGAAGCCCATTGGACAGACGCTGGGCCTCGTCTACCACCAGTAACGCCCTCTTATTTTTCCTGCGAAGATCGAGCAGGAACTCGCAAAACTGATTTAAAAATTCTCCAGTCGTCGTATAGTCAAAATCCAGCTCATAAGCGTCAATTAATATTTTGTAAAAATCTGTCTCGTCAATATTCGGGTAGGGCATATTGCAGACAACCGTCCTGCTTCTTAGCGCTTTTAAAAGCGCATTGACAAGCGTTGTCTTACCTGTTCCCACATCCCCAGTGATCAGAATGAAGCCCTTGTTGTATAGGAGCCCATATTTAAATGCATGGAGAACTTCCTTCTGCCTCTCACCAGGCCACAGAAAAGCCGGGTCTGCATTAATTTCAAACGGCTTTCTTCTTAGCTGGTAAAATGAAAGATACATCTTTTGCTGATTGGTTTCACCAATCAAAGGGTTTTGAGCATTTCTCTGGCATCTTCAGCACCATCAAAATTTCCGTCTAAACTTAATGCCCGCTCCAATTGGATTTTCGCATTTGTAGATTCCCCATTCTGGTAGAATGCCGCACCTAGATGATAGTGAATGGTTGGGTTGTCCGGAAGTTTTTCGAGACTGTCGCTAAACTCGACAATGGCGCTTTCGTAGAGGCCTTTTTTATAGTAAATCCAGCCCAACGTATCCATCACGCTGGGATCGTCCGGCAATAATTCCTTTGCTTTTTTGGCCAGCATGAGTGCCTCGTTGATGTCTCCTCCTTGAGAGGTAAGAATGTAGGCAAGGTTGTTTGCCGCCGGTGCAAAATCCGGATTGATCTCGAGGGTTTTTCTGTAATACTGTTCGGCAAGATCCAATTCCCCTTTTTGCTCATAGAGGGCTCCCAGCATCATAAGGGAACGGGTCTGTTGCGGTGCTTTTTCGATGTCTTTCTGACGGAGGTGATATTGGGCAATGGCAGTGAGAATCTGTGCATCTTCCGGGTTTAACGCCAGCGCCGTTTCATATATCGGCAGAAGTTTTTCGATCTGCCCGGATCGTTCGTAAAACCCGGCGAGCACCATGTAGGGGGTCGGGTTTTTTGAATCGACCTCGGTCGCTTTGATGTAGGCTTCTTCGGCCTTATCCGGTAAGTTCCGGCTGACATAGAAATGGCCGAGGATGATGTGACGGTTCGACTCCTCGGGATTTTCCCGGACAAGATCCGCCAGCAGATCCTCGGCGATGTCAGCTTTGCCCAGATTTACGTAGAGTCTGGCCATCCTTACCCTTGAATTGACGTCACCCTTGTCGAGGTTGCGAACTTTCTGCAACATGTCTTCCGCTTCAAGCCGATTTCCGTTCCGGATTGAGATCCTCGCAATTTGCAGATAGGCATTTGCATTCGATGGATCGACTTCCGCAATCCGGCGGTACGTCGTCTCGGCTCCGGAAATATCCCCCTTGGCTTCCTGAATGGCGGCAAGAATTGCCAGCGCCTGGATATGGTTGGCGTCTATTTCAAGGATTTTATCGACACTTCGCCGGGCATCTGGCGGCCCAGGAATAATAATGACGCAACCTTAAGATGCGCATCCTTACTTTGAGGATCGATTTCTGCTGCGCGGGCGAACGAGTTAAAGGCTTTCTGGGGATTGTTCAGCTTTAAATATGTTTCCCCAAGCAGCATGTGGGCGTCAAAGTAGGCGGAATCGATTTTGAGGGCATTCCGCAGCTCCAGCTCCGCTTCTCTGTACTGGTTGCTTTCGAAATAGGTTTTCCCTTTGTTAAAATGGGAAAGCGTTTTTTCTTCATCTGAGGCACATCCGGAGAGCACACAGGCTGTACATAAAAGAAGCAGTATAATTCGTAGTGGAAACTGCATGTTCAATCCTCCATTCTTTGGCGCCGGCAGCTAATAACCTATAATCATATAATATTCTTATTTATCTCAGCCACCCGAAAAAATCAATCCATAGTGATTGTCAAAAATATGTTCCGATTGGTGAGAATGACTAATGATTCGCCGGTGAACCCAATATCGTCCTGAAATTACGTTGTATTTTGACAATCACGGTGATGTTGTGTTCATGCATAAAACTTCTATATGTTTTAGGAACGCTGTGCCCTCGGAACGTTATTCTGACAAACGCTCTATAGGGAGATTTCCTGAAAGAAAAAAGGGATTTTTGTGCATTGACCGGCAAGGAAGTGTTTTGGAAAAGACATCATTCCACATTCAGGCGACAACTTGCCCGGCAGGGGAAGCACCAATCTCTACCGAATGGAAAATCGCGACAGAACAATTATTTTCGGATCCAAAATTTTCTGTTTCTTCGGCAATTCATCGATTTCTCAGACGGCAGGTGATGCGCGCACATATCACGGTGACAAAACAGAACGCCGTCAGAAAAAGTATCAGGCCTCCTCCATACTGTACCGAGGTGTAGGCGACCCATGCGATCGGGAGCAACGCGAGAGACACTAGTTTCTTAATGAACGGATTCGTATTTATATAGTCCGCCAGGGCGGGAGAATAGCGATAGTAGAATGCGACACTGCTCTTTCCAAGAGCATTGTTGAACAGATACCGGTCTCTGAAATCGGACAGATACCGGACGTTTCGCTCCATCGGCGACCCAAAGGCCGCTGTCGCGATGAAGCAGTTTTGGGGAACACCGGGCCCTGATAGAATCACGATAACTCCGTTTGCCACGCCGTCACCATCTCCCGGCCCGCCGTCAACCAGGATGATGGTCACGGTTCCGTCGGGATGGGTTGTCGAATTGTCCGCGAAATCCTGCCATCCTATGTCGAGGTCGTATGCGAACCAGGCCAGTTCATACTCCTCGAATTCGAACAGAACCAAAGGCCGAATCAGGACCTCGGCCTGTCCTCCGACCGGCAGTCCGCTCAGCCTGAAACCGATCAGGCCGAACGGCAGGGCGAGCGGTCTGTTTTCGGGATCCAAAATGTAGTCCGGAGATTTGGCCGTCAGACGCTCAAGCAGACAACCCGCCGTTATGCATTCAACGCCAATAATATTATCTTCGGCGGGATCGGTCGTGTAAACTGCTTTATAGGTATTGGAAAACTGATCGTTTTGACCATCCCCTGTTAAATCCACCGTGTCATCCAATACGCTCTGGGTGTCCGGAACCCCATCGCCGTCCACATCCTCGTCGTCCTGGCCGGTAATAATTGCCGATGCTGCCGACCAAAGAGAAGGCCCGTTGTTGCTGTCAATAAAAAGAACTCTCGAGAATGCGGTCGAATCGGGATTCAATACAAGATCCGGAACGGGGAGGCCTTCCAGGAATTTGTCTGTCTCCAAATGAAACACGAGCTGGCCGTCGTCCGAGAAGGTTTCATCCGTGCTGATCTGCCAGATGCTTTTAATATGAGCGTCACCTTCAAAATCCGAGTACGTACCGGCGGTCAATTCCGGTATCAGCTCGGACGGATTGTCAAGAGGTATCAGGAGCGGTGTATCCGGGCCTCGATTGGTGATACTGGTTCCGGCAATCAACTCTGTCAGATTCGGGTATCCGTCAACGTCGGTGTCGGCGATGGTATCGTCGATCAGCGGGTCCAGGCCGTAGACCGCTTCCTCGCTGTCCGGCAATCCATCGTTGTCATCATCGTCATCCCTGAAATCGGGGATACGATCATCGTCGGTATCGATCGCACCTGTTGTCACCGTACCCGACAGTATCTCGGCAGCGTTTCCGGCCAGATCCACGCCATTGGAAACAGTAACGGTGTATCTGGTGTTGTCTCCGACGGGAATGTCGACCTCGTACATCCAGTGATTACCGGAACCGGACATATTTACGGGGGATCCGGTGTCCAGGGGACCCCCGCCCAAAATCTGGATTTTGGGCGTTTCCCCGGCAGTTTCCAGGAGCGGTTCCGAGAAAGTCGCCGCAATGAACAGCTGGCTTTCACTGACATGGTCGGTAATGGCCCCATTGAAGTATATCGTCCCGACAGGTGAGACGTTATCGTAAGTGAAGCGAATTTCATCCGGCAGGATTTCGGCCTTAGGTGCACTGTCTGTCGCTCGCGATCGGACGTTGTAAGCTCCCTGCTGAAAAGAAATACTGGCGGTATCGTGACTCCAGGATGCCGGGTTCGCCGTGTCGCTGGGAACGAACCACGCCGGCGTGTCGATCCAGCTGCCGGCATTCGAAAGATACTGGGACCCATCGGTCACCTGTATTTCAATTCCAGTGATGATTGACAGATCCGATGGTTGGGAGGACCCTGAAATTGTCGGAAGGCTGTTTAAAAATTGGTCGTTTGTGGGGTATAGTATCTCTGATTGAGGCAGGGTTTTATCATACACCGCCTGATTGGAGAATGTACTTTCATCCCCGTTGACCCAAGCCGTCACGACGAATCGGTAGATTTCGTTGTTGTCCAGTCCCGTAATCGTAAATTGCGGGTTCAGAAGGTTTCCCGGGTTATCAAGCTCTGCCGGCAAGATTTCGATGGGGGAGGGTCCCTGGTCGGCACCGACACCATTGTAATCACCAGGAACCGACCCACTTTGGTAGTAGATGCGAAATCCGTAAATGGTAGCATCCTCCCAGTAGGCCCATTCAAGGGTGAGGTCCATTGGAGAGTATCCGGGATATTCGAAGGTTGAATACTGGGCTGTTTCATTCGCGTATTCTTCAAAATTGCTCGAGCCGTCGCCGTCGATGTCTCCTGTCTTGCCGTGGATACCCCCGCTGACATTCGGGTCCGTGCCGTTTGCCAGTTCCCAGGAATCCGGGAGACCATCCCCATCCGTATCGACAGACTCGGTCGTAAAACTGCTGGACAGGTCTGCTCTCGTGTTCCCTGCCAGATCGGAAATGCCAAAAATTAGCACATCGTAGGTGCTGTTGTCACCGGGCGGTATATCGACCGGGTAGTTCCAATGTGTGCCGACACCAGTCATCGGGACGCTGTCGACGTCCAGAGGGCCGCTGCTGGAAATGCTGATCCGGGGGGCGTTGCCAAGGCCTTCATCGAATTCCACTGTGATCATCAGCCGGCCGGTGCGAATACGGGATGGATCGCCGTTGTACGTCACCGTGCCGGTGGGCGCCGTGACATCGAGGAAAAAGCTCACCTCGTCGGGGATGCTCTGATCGTGCCCCATACCGTCTGAGGCGTACGATCTCACTGTGAATAAAGTGTCGGTTTGAATTTGCACCGGATTGAACACATCTGCAACATTATAAGACCACTCGGGGTCCCCAGTAATCGGAATCTCTATCCAGAAAGGTGTCGGCTCCCAGGTATGGGTATAGTTGGGCGGAGTCGAATGAAGATATTGGGTCCCATCGGTGATTTGCAGATAGACTGCCTGTGCATCCAAATCTCCTGAAGCGGTACTCCCCGTAATCGCAGACAGAGAATTCAGTCTCTCCCCATCGAACGGCGTAGAAATTAAGGATTCGGGCTGCATGGCCGGAATGATCAGTTGGGACAGGATGATGCTCTCGTTCTGAACCTGTGTATCCTCAAACTGTTCCTCGTTCATCCCCAACGTTGCCAATTTGCCGTAAATGCCCCCTATTGTTCTCTTGCGTTCGATTTCAAAATAGGCCTCGTTGCGTGAGGTGTCTGTCCAGGCCAAACTGACCTGCGAAGGGGAAACCGGCGTCACCGCCGGGCTGAAAGGGGGGAAAGGGGGCCCCGGTACCGGACCGGCAAACATCAATGCTTGGACCTCTGAGGCGCTCAAGGCCCGATCATAAATCCGAACCTCGTCAATGATACCGTTGAAATATTCATCCCAAACGCTGTTCCCCCCGACCCAGATACTCTCGCCGCTGTTGGGGATCGTTCCTCCCGCCGCGTTCGTGGTTCCCCGCAATATGCCGTCGATGTAAATTTTCAGATTGGTTCCATCGTAGGTCGCAACGACAAAGTACCAATTCCGGGGAATCAAAATAACATCGGCTTCAACCTGCTCATTGGTATCGATTTCGGAGTCGCCGTCCAATTCGATCCTGAACACGGGATGATAGGCCGTCGGCGCGTCATCCGCCCGTGCGTAGAGTTGCCAATCGTACCACGCCGGGGACGACTCACCCCCCGGACGGCTGCGCTGCATGATGGTTACCCGGTTGTTCAAGAAATGTGACGGGTTCATCCAGCACGCCAGGGTCAACTGGTTACCGGGAAAACTCAGGCTTGCGCTATCGGGAAACTCCAGGTGGTCACCCCATTCATCCAACGTCATGGCGCGAACCCCGTGGATGTCCGAGACCTCGGCGCCCGAAAGAATGCCATCATTTCCGTTAAGTGACTGATCCTCGGCGGTGCCGTCGTCAAAACTCCAATAGCCGACAAAATCATCGATTGTCGATTCAAATTCTGCGGTGACGGTCGTGTTGCTGCTCATGGCGAGAGAGATCTGAGGTGAGGTGCCTGTCGCATCGCCGGTCCAGCGAAGAAAGCTCCAACCGGGCGACGGCAGGGTGGTAATCAGTACCTGCTCATCGAGACGATATTTCGCGAAATTCGGATTCTTCGAGACAATGCCGGATCCCGTTTCCGTGATGGTCAGCGTATAGAGCGGGTCACCGGGGCCGGTGGGTGTTGCCGGTGTCGAGATACAGACGTGGTTTGAGTAATCCGAGGGTCCGGCGTCATTGACCGCGCGCACCCGGTAGCAGTATTCGGTATCTGCTTCCAGTCCGGTATCCAGAAGTTCCTTTACCGTGAACGTGTAGGAGGTGTAGTCATCCAGTCCGTCAATCGTAAGTTCAGGGTGCTCCGGATCATTCAGGCCTTCCAGAGGGACTGTGATCTTGATCTCCTCGGACCCGGAGCCTGTTTCTTTGTAGTAGACGTTATAATTTTTTAGAAATGGATTGGTGCTGGCGTTCCAGGAAATGGTAACCGACCTCTGGGCGAGTGCGGTGGATGGAGGTAAGGAGAACAGACACAGGACTGCCGCAAGGATTGCTGCGATGGGTTGACGAAAATAAGAACGCTTCATGGGCTGGCCATCGTGGCAGTTATCATTTTCGCCCGCCATGAGCCGGACGGGATCCCCCCGCGACGAAGTCGTTCGGTTCCGATGACCATCGCAACAGTCGCCGCATTCGTTGAAAAGACCATCTTGCGCAGGGAAATATCAATTGGCATATCGTCATAAACGCGCATCATTCGGCATGGATCATTGACGGTACGTTGTTGTAAGTCTTTAAGCAAACTGCAAATTCTATACCTCGGATAGTGTTGTCATTTAGGTGAATTTTGTCAATGGCACCGGGCTGTTATCTGTATTCTCAACAGGCCTGAATCAGATTGGGTGTGAAGTCTGTTACTAAAAATAGGAAAATTTATGCCCAAACACTGATATTAATTTTACATTGTTACATAATATTTGAAATCCATAATTGATCAGAAACGAAGCAGAGGGGGCCTGTGGGATAAGTTGAGACTGCCTCTGGGAGAGCCCCCCCTGTTTGGGTGGTGAGCGCCTTCCAACGAGAAGACGCTTCCGCCATATGCAAGCTTTCTGCCGGGAAAAGGTGTCAGGAGGGTGTCAGCGTTTTGCGAACCCCCAACACACACAGAATACCGAACCCAAGGAGCCAACTGGTTTTCGGTATTGGGATTGGCGTACCGTTTAGCGTGAAACTATCAAATGTAGCATCATCCTGAGCGAAAATACCCGCTCCGACGGAATTGGGAACGCCCGCTGCAAATTCCGGATCATTTGTTAGATTCCAAACTAGAGCTGCGATGGATTGCTCTCCCGGGAGCCGCCCTGGATCTAACAAAGTCACGCTTAACACGTTTTGATCATCGATTGCTGCCTCGATCGTGTAAAAGGTCCCTGTGTTTATAGAGAGTCCGTTGGCGGGTGGATCTAAATTCAGAATCGCAAACTCTAAGGGGTTCTTGTCTTTCACTCTCGAAAGGACCAATTTATCCTGCCCCCCAAACTGTATAAAACCGCTTATTATTGAGATTTGGTAGACGTAATTTCCTTGCTCATCGAAGGTCAGCCAGAGTCCCGCGGCGGAATTTTCATAACCCAGAGCGACCGTCGTTTGAAGGGAAAGATTCGATTGAAAGTATCCTTTTCCACTGTTTGCGAGCGTCGCCGCCGCAAACGACAAACCATCCCATGTGCCCCGGTAGGTATTCGGCGGATCGGCGGGAAATGTCCAATTGCCGCCCGTATTCATCCAGTTGTTTACGGTAAACCCTTGATTCGCGAACGTGTCTTCAAAAATTGCCCCATACCCTATGGTCGGACTCACATACAATGATGCAATCAAAACAGTGAACAACAACCATCGCTTGATCAGGGGAGTCAACATTTGATTATTCGTTATAATCATTTAAAGAGTGTTATGCTATGAGTCAGTTGTTATCCTGCCATGCGTCGTCAACAGATTCCATCCACAAACCGAGAGAACGATAAGCGTTTGTTGCAGTGATGTCCATATACGGATCACGTGATAAACCGAATACCTGCCATGAAATGCATTAACGTTGGCGTATAAAGTCGCCTATAAGTTACACGCAATAATTGTGCCAGCGATGATTTTACATGTGTATTTTTTATATAATAAAATCAATATTTTACATGTTTATTTTCAATCGGTATACAGGGGTTGCATCGAATCTGGGCTAATTGTGTGAAAATCATTTCACAGTAAGACGCAGAAATGAATATCGGATGGGTTACCCGAATTCGAGTCCCTATCCCTTAAAATGGGTGCTTTCTTGAGGGCACGAAATCAATCCCAAACGACAACTCGCCAGGCGGGGCAATAGCCCGCCTGGCGAGTCCTTTCTATGGTGATGAAAAGGTTCTGTGTTTACGACGCGTCTTGGTTCAGTTTAGAATTTCACTAACACTGAAAAGGTTCATGACATTCCCGGAACCGCTTGATTGCATTGCGTTTGTTACGCATTCGGAACCCAAAGGGAGCGACAAGCACGATGAAAAGGCTGAAACATGCCAGCATTAACATTAGCGGCAAGCCACCGAACTGAACGGTCATCAGCGCCATCCCGGCAATGGGAGCCAGCAAGAGTCGAACCGCTTTCTTAAGGAGCGGAATGTCCCGCATATAATTTGCAAGGGGGGGCGAATGGCGATAGTAAAAATCCACACAACGTTTTCCGAGCGGGCTTTTCAGCAGGTACAGGTCCCTGAAACGGGATAGATACCGCACCTGTTTCTCCATGGGCGACCCAAATGCGGCTGTGGCGATGAAGCAACCGTCGCCACCGGCGCCGACGTCTTCGAGGAGCGAAGGCGCCGCTGGGGCCCCGCTACTGCTGAAGCCCCCCGGGCCGAACGGATCCACTATCAGCCCGTTGGCCACCCCGTCACAATCTCCCACGTCGCCGTCCTTCAGGGTGATCGAGAGGGATCCGTCGGGATTCGATACTGTGTTCGCGGAGTAGTCCAGCCATCCCGTTGAAAGATCGTAGTAGTACCAGGCCAGATTATCTATCGGGTTCAAGGGACGGATGATCACCTCGGCAGTGCCTCCAACGGGCACGCCGCTCAGCCTGAAGTTGACCAACCCGATGGGCAGGGACGTCGGCCGGCCATAGGGATCGGAAATGGATGCGGGCGGTATCGCTTTGAGATAATCGATCTGCACGCCCGGTGTGACCACCTCGACGCCGATGATGTTGTCTCCAACGGCTGTGTGAACCGCCCTGTAAGTGGTGAAAAAGGCGTCGCTGTTGCCGTCACCATCCAAATCGACGGTATGGTCATCCACATTGGTGTCGGGAATCCCGTCACCATTGGCGTCATCCGGATCGAGTCCGGTGCTGAACGCAGACGCATTTGACCAGAGGGACGGCCCGTTCTGGCTGTCCAGGAATTTCACCCGCCAGTAATAGGGTGCACTTCCATCAGGATCCAGGATTAGCCCCGGCACTTCCACGGATTCCAGAAAATCATCGGTTTCCAGGTGAAAGTGTAATTGCCTGGTATCGGCAAAGGAACTATCGGTGCTGATTTGCCAGATCGTTGTAACATGGGCATCCCCCTCTTCATCCACGTAGGGCAGGGTGGCGAGGTCTGGCGTCACGCTGGACGGGCTCGCTACCGGTATCAATTCGGGTTGCCTGGGCCCTTCGTTGCCCGGATCGGTGCCGGCGGTAATTTCTTCCATGTTGGTATAACCGTCCCCGTCCAGATCTCCGTTTCGATCATCGACCAGCGGGTTCAGACCCAAGGCGGTTTCAAAGTCATCTGTCCAACCGTCGTTGTCATCGTCGTTATCATCCAGGTAGTCGCGCAATCCGTCGCCATCAGTATCGATGGTATCGGTGGTGAAATTGCCGGACAGCGAAGCGGTGTTGCCGGCCGGATCGGCGGCATTGGAGATGCCGACCTGATAGGTGGTTCTGTCATTAACTGGCACCGTCACGACATAACTCCAGTTGTTGCCTGCACCGGACATGAGTGCATTGGAGACGGCCAGTGGACCGGCGCCTGCAATCGAGATGTTCGGAGCCCCACTCAACGGTTCGTTGAAATTGGCGGTAATATTAAAGGCACCCTGAGCCACATGGCTGGTATCGGATTGAGAGTACCCAAGCATGCCTGATGGAACGGACCGATCAAGGATGACATTGGTTTTCACGGCCGGTGTGCTAACAAGAGACCAGTCATCCTGAACCCAGGCATAGAGCGTGTGGGTACCGTCTGTGTCGGAAAGGGTGAAGGGCACCGCAAGATCGATGGCAGCAGCATCCGAAATGCTAGTGAAGGTCCCGCTCGGACTGCTGATGCCGTCCTGGATCATGTATCCGGTCACGAGATTATTATCGGAAGCAACGATTCTGGCATTGACATCTCTTGTACTGGTATAGACGGTTCCTGAACCGCTAAGGCCGTTCACTTCAAACAGGGACACCAAAGGCGCGGACGACCCGGTTGCACCGGTGGTAAAAGAAGATACTTCCGACCAGAGCGAAGGACCATTTTGATCATCGAAGAATTTCACACGCCAATAATAAGGGGCGCTTGAGTTTGGAACCAGGAGGGCATCCGGTACGGTCACAGACTCCAGATCGGTATCTGTTTCCAGGTTCAGCACCAGTTGTGCAGGGTCCATAAACGTACTGTCGGTGCTGATCTGCCAGATGGTTTTTAGATGGGCATCCCCTTCCGGATCGACATAGGGCAGGGTGACCAGATCCGGGGTGACACTGGAAGGACTTCCCACGGGGATCAATTCCGGTTGGTCGGGTCCTTTGTTGCCAATGTCGGTACCGGCCAAAATCTCCTCGATATTGGTGTACCCGTCTCCGTCCAGGTCATCGAATCGGTCGTCGACCAGTGGGTTGAGGCCCATAGATGTTTCAAAGGCATCCGTCCAGCCGTCGTTGTCGTCGTCATCGTCCGCCAGATAGTCGCGAAGCCCGTCGCCGTCGGTATCGATAGTATCGGTTGTAAAATTGTCCGTCAGTGAAGCCGAATTGCCTGCAAGGTCAACAACATTTAAGACCGTCACCAGATAGGCAGTCCGGTCTCCATAGGGCACAGCCAGAGTGTAGCTCCAGCTGTTTCCTGCACCGGACATGGGCACATTGGAGACCGCCAGCGGGCCGGCACCGGAAATCGAAATCAGGGGGGTGCTCCCGAGGGGTTCATTGAAACCGGCGGAAATGGTGAAAGCGCCCGGTGCCACATGGCTCGTATCCGATGAACTGTAAGCAATATTCCCATTCGGAGGCACATCGTCGTAGACGAAAGTGATTTCACTCACCGGATTTTCAACGTTTCCGGCCATGTCCGTGGCACGGGATCTGATCGCGTAACTGGAGGAAGACTGGAATGTGACGCTGCCGGTGTCATGCCACCAGTCGTACAGGTTGGAGGCATGATCCGGGGTGAACCAGGTCGGCGTGGCCACCCAAGCGTCATCGGCGCGGAGGTATTGGGTGCCGTCCGTGACCTGGACAGTGATTCCTGAAACGCCGCTTCCGCTGTCCGATGCGGTTCCGGCAAACGAAGCGAGGGTGTTGATTCGCGACAGGTTTGCCGGAACATTGATCATGGACGAGGGCGCTGCCCGGTCCAGTATCACATTGGATTTTACCGCAGCGGGGGAAACGATTCCGTCATTGTCCTTCACCCATGCATAGAGGGTGCGGCTGCCGTCCAGGTCGGCCAGGGCGAAGGGAACTGTAAAATCGACACTCGTTGCGGCACCTCCGGGAACTGCGGAAAACGTTGCGGCAGCCGGATCGTTAATGTTTTCCAATATGGCATATTCGTTTACCGTATTGTCGTCATCGGAAACGATCCGGACGCTCACTTGACGGCCGCTGTCGTTGGTGTAAACCGACGATGTTCCGCTTGTCCCATTGATTTCCAGAGTCGAAATCACAGGGGCCCCGGAATTGACGGCTGTAAATCTTGTCGCGTCCGCACATGCCGACATCGCCGTGGTATTGGATATTATCACGACCCTCGCCTGGCCTGAAAAGGAGTAGGTTCCCAACACATTCCAGGTGCCGCCGTTTTGCGTTTGATCCACCAATACCGTGTCCAGCAGTTGTGCGCCGTTGTATATCTCCACCGGCACCTGGGTGTTCCGGTTGGTATGCTGCGTCCACCATAGCGACACTTCCTGAAGACCGCTGCGCATTGTTTCAAAAGCAAAGGAACTTGAAAGCGTATTGCTGTAAAGGGAATTGATACCATAGGGATTTACGCCCGAAGACACGTTCCAGGTGCCGATTGCCGTCGTGCCTGAATCCTCATTGTCAATAATGAATTCGAGACTCGGGTCCCTGACATCGATCGTAAAGCTTTGGGTGTCCGAATCATAAGTGTTGCTCACCTGTACCGTCACATCGTGGGCCCCGGCCGCCGCCGGAGTCCAGTTGATCAGACCAGTGGCGGAATCGATGGTCATTCCGACGGGAGCGTTGGTGAGTTCATAGAAAGGGTCCGGACGCCCTGAGGCTTCTACATCATATGCATAGGGCAAGCCGACTTCAGCGTTGAGTACTTCGCTGGAAGTGATGCGGGGCGCCAGCGCAAAGCATGCTTCATTAGATGGGCGGCTTTCGGCGTCGTTTGAAAGGGCGGTAATCACAAAGCAGTAAGTTTCCGATGGATCGACATTGCGAAGCCCAATCGAAACGAAATTCCCAGCTTGTGAGAGATCTCCTACATCGATGGCCGTTGCGGAATTTACCTGGTTTCCATCCAGCGGAGCACCGTCAAAAACCAGTCCGGTCCCCGTGTAGTTGTTCAAGATACCACCGCCAGTGCCACCGGTTCGGTAATGGATCTTATACTCGACGATGTCGCTGATAGGGTTGGTTCTCTCCCATTCCATGGTGACGGTTTCGGCAGATGCATACAGCGGTCCGATTCCATGGGCTGCGATTAACACAAAAAGAAAGAAGACGACCGAAGAAATTCTCGGCTGTTGTAAAGATTTCTTTTTGATCCTCTGAATCGCCGTTGTTTTATGATGGTTATTTCCCTGGATATTCATAGTGCCCCCGCCCGATATACAATGAAAAAACCGATTGGCCGAGCTGCACAGGCCAATCGGTAAATTGACTGTCGTGGCAACCCGGCGGTCTCGTACTTCGTTAATTGAGAAACAGGAAAAGTTGTGACTGCTGGACTAAATGAATCGCATGGGCTGTAATAGCCTTTTCCTGTTGCTCAACACTGAGATCCGTGGCTTTCCGTCCCCACCTCACAATGGGTTTGGCTTTTCTGGACGATGTTTTCTTTTAAACGAGAGGTTAAAGTTAAATGGCGACCAAGTTCCCAAACAAATCTGTCTGAGATAGCAGCAAATTTTGTACCCTTCAGTTAATGAAATGGTATTAGATTTTTAACCAATTGATCTCGAACGGCAAAGTTATGATTCCGTCACAATTGTTAGATACCCGTATTTATGTGGTAACAAAAATTGTCATTTATAATGACGAAAATTGTCATAATAAAAAAAAGGCCGGGTGTCTCTCGGGGAGACCCCCGGCCTTTTTTTTATGAAGTATTATTTCTTCCTCTCCAAATTTATTGGAGAAGAGGATTCAAGGTTTTAAGTATTCGTTTTCTATATTTTAATCAGCTTTTATCTGCATTTCACTCGACCCCTTGATTCCTCGAAGTTTACCCGCTTTTAGCGGGCCTTGGACCCTAAGTGTATCCTTTCATTTGACCCATTGCTTGTGGCCGACTTTTCCTCTCTTCTCGCCTTAAACCCTGAGCCTTAAGCCATGCGCCTCAATCCCTCCGCCTTAAGCCGTACGTCTTCATGCCTTCATCCCTACGCCTTTAGCCGTGCGCCTTGCGCCTTATGCCTCTAACCTCCAACCTCCGACCTTGAACAGTGCCGCGCACATAGCCCCGAACGGTGCAACGCACCTGTCCTCCGACCTCTGAAATAAATCTCAGTAACTCAACTATGGTTAATCATCTTGCTTTTACGACTTTTAGATTGTTCTGGTTTAGCAGATGTTTGGCATGCTCCGACATGGGGACAATGTCAAAATGTTTCAGCAGGGTGGAGATGACCGTGTTGAAAACCTGGAGTTTTCGATCGCTGTCTAGATCCATGCCTGGAAAAAAGGATAGATCCGTCAATTTGTCTCCACCAATCAAGTCAAGGGGGTGGAGAAGGAAACTGGGAGATGTTCCCGAAAGCCTACAGGATCCGATCGCGATAGACAGGTAGCTTTTCATCAGGATACCGGAAAACCGGGACAGGTAGAGCAAATAACTCAAATGAAATGGTGTTTTAACCCCCGGTATTGTCGTTACCGGTATTTCGAGAATCGATTTTTGCCCATTGAGCTGCCATCGGTATGGCTTCACGCTCTGGAACCCGTTAGCGATACCTCCAAAAAGCTCATCCCGATCTTCACGCTCTTTCGGGCTCAAGTCGGATTTCCAGAAATAATACATGCGGGCCAGTGGCCCAATGTATGTCGGTAGCGTCGATGCATCAAATAAATATCCGCATTCTGCAAGCACATCCAATAGAGTGGGGCTCCAACTGAATCCCGGTCCGCGGAACCCGGTTGGTTTTTCTCCTGTGGATCGGAGGATATGGTCTTCAGCATTCATTACTTCATTCATAACCTTGTTTCGATCATATTTATGTAGCCAGGATTCATGGTGAAAAGAATGATTTCCGACCTCATGCCCTCTTGTGGTGATTTCCTTTAAATAATCCTGGTTTTTTTCCAGCGCCGCATCCTGTCCGACAATGAAGAATGTTATTTTTAAATTCCATCGATCCAATACATCTAGTACATGCGGGATAAAAATATTGAAATATGATGGAAAGGTTTCCCATCCGGCATCACCGTGGATTTTCATGTAAGACCACTGGTTGTCGAGGTCCAGGGACAGGCTGGCGAAAGGCCTCTCGCTGCGCGGCTTGAGGTGGGAGGTTGGAGGTTTGAGGCAAGGCGCTTCGCGCCGCTTGAGGTCTGCGGTTTGAGGTTTGAGGCTATCAGGCTGTTTTTCGATGATGACCATCGTTTACTATTCTTTCGATTTATTAACTACGCGACTGTGGGTGCCTCTTAGGGCGTTGGCAAGACCATTGATTTTGCGGTCGATTTGTTGACAACGGTTCCGTAATTCCTGAGCATCGCTTTCTGAAAAAATAGTCCGTCTCCTAAACACCTCGTTTAAAGTGATGACTTCATACAGAGAACCTTGGGCAATATGCAGAAACTGAATGAACTCTTTCTTATATTGTCGACCTTTCCCTTCGGCTATATTCTGCGCCGTAGAAGTCGCCGCAGCCTCCAATTGGCTTACAAGTCGAATATGTCTGTCCTGAGGGAGCGCTTCCAACAAACTCAAAACAAAATCCGCCATTTCCACCGAAAGCTGCCAAACATCAAGCTTTTCAAACGGAAAAATATACTCTTTCAAGACAGTCTTTTTCCCATTTTTTCAAGATCTTGCCTCAAACCTCATTCCTCACTCGAGACGAAGTCTCCTGCCTCCAACCTCTATCCTCCAACCTCATTCAGTGCGCGAGCACCTTGCCTCCAACCTCTAACCTCCAACGGTGCGCAGCACCCTGCCTCTAACCTCCAACAAGACAAAGTCTTTTTCCTTGCCTCAAACCTCTAAAGGTGCGAAGCACCAGCCTCCAGCGGCGCGAAGCGCCCGGCCGGTTACTCAAGCTGTCAGACAATGCGTTAAAAGAGATTTGTGGAGTTCCTCTGCTTGACGGCGAAGTTCAGGGTCTATTTCGGCGTCGTTGCCTTGTGGTGGGGAAGGGGTACGGAAAAGTTTGGCCGCAGATTCTATCATTCCTTCAGCCGGGATGTCCAATGCTTCACAAATTCTGGACAGCGCGTTCTCGCCGTTCATGCATGTATCCTCGTAGGAGATAAGAATCATTGAATTCCTGTGTGCGATCACATGTTCATAAGCGGCGACCCAGTAACCAAGCCAGTAGTTGATTTTCAGCTGGTCACGTCCGAGAGCGAACTTGTCGAGGTCTGGGAAGGCCATTGGTCGATGCAGTTCGCCGAATTCGTAGTGGCCGAGATCCGACATGTAGCGACGAACGAACCGGTTATTTTTGTGCATGTCTAGAAAATTAAGGTGCTGTCGGAGCATTGAAGCAGCATGTTCCACGGGGTGACGCACCGGCACAAGGATCCTGGCGCCGGAAAACATGCGGCAAAGGAGATCCAGTCTGGCAATATTCCCGTTGTTTTTCGATAGGTAGCGACCGTCCTGTTCGCGCCCCGGCCGACGCAGCGAGATGATTTTTTTCATATGCTCCGTTAAAAACGATCGAGCCTGATCCTTGTGGTCATCCCCATCCCACAGCGTGATGTGTGTCTTGGTGTACTTTTTCAGGCCAAAAGGTCCGCCAAAGTACCTCCTCGAAGGCCTCCGGGCTGTCATAGCCGATATTCATGCCGTCGCCATGGGCGCGCTCTCGTAGTTCGGCATTCTTTTTAAAGGATCCACTCAAGCGCGACCACAGAATCGGTGCCATAACAAAAGGCATGTCCCGATAGGTGTGTGTCGCCAAATTGGGAAAACGATGAAGCACCTCGAGCATCAGCGTCGTGCCGGCCCGCGGGAGCGACGTAATAAAAATGGGTCCCGGGTTGGTCACCCCCTCGTACATTCCGTTGAACCGGCTTTTTTCAATATCCGCGGCGACAAACTGCATGGAAGGGGCGCCGAATGCAATGCGATGCAATAGTCGGTCGCCGAAAGTGTAATTTTCCACCATCGGCTGTGAAGAGGGGGCAGGTCGACGTCGCACGCATATCACATACCCGGCGCCGATGATAATCGTTGCGATGATAATCACATCCCAACGGGACAGAAATCCAATCACATCGCCCATCTTTGCCAGACCCGTCAGGCTTGCAAGCCAAATCGGAACAAAAGACAGAACCAGGCAGAGCACACCCCGAAACAGAATTGAGAAAAAGGATTTGAACAGATCAATGGAAGAACGTTGAAGTTCCTTTTCTCGCGTTTCGTCGGAAAGGTTGGGGTCCCTAACTACTCCAGCGGCGCTTCTTGCGGAAGCCAGTATTTCTGTCCCTAGCCGCTCCAGGCCAAGAAATTTGAAGGCGCAGAGAAACACGATGATTGAAAGAATGGCCGTAGTCGTAATCATCAGGTGGGATCGTCCAACTTCGCTTCATCTTTTTTCCGGATTTTCGCCAGGAGCCGTTTAATCGGATACCAAACAAATGCAATGATGCCGAGACAAATGGCACCGATGAACGCGATCACGGTACCGATGGCTGTAATCCCTGCGCCGGGCCCGATATAGGCTTCACAAATTTGAGCAACGATCAGGGACAATCCTTGGATCAGCAGGAAAGCAGGTATTATTGGATGCATATTTTGTATCCTTTCAGTTACAAGACCAGTCCGACACTTCAAAGTAAGTCGCGGGATACATGCGTGCCTGGGTCAATTCTGCAACTTCATCAGAATCATAGCGATTGATGTACTCCCAGATCACGCGACCCCGGGAATCTGTTTCGAATACCCGTCCAGCCTCGAATTCGGTGATGAGCAAACCGCCGTTCGGCGTCGACTCGTGCTTTCCCCTGATGATGGTCAACATCTCCTGTCCATCCTGATCTCCGTAAAGGATCCGGTGATCGCCCGTGACCGGATCGATTTCGATGATGTTGGAAATGCGGGGAACCGACAGACAGCTGACGCAGGAATCGTCCGAACTGGTACCGAACGCTGTTCGATAAGCATTATTGTTAAAGACGGTTATGGTGCCGCCCGGTTTGAATAATGAACTGTGCTGGCGCCGCCACGGGCCGATACGCCACCATTTGATATCGCGTGTATCCGGATCGATGACCAGCACCATGTTCAGTTCGCGGATGGACAGGGCGAGATCTCCCTCCTCGAAGAGGGGAAAATCTTCGGCGATGTCACTGGATAATTCATGAACTTTGTTCAAATGAAGGATTTCTCTATCCCATTTCATGCCGACTTCAAAGTGATGCCCCGTTGCGGTCAGAAGTGTCTCCAAACCATTTTCGTAGAAGAGTCCCGGAACGGAGATTTCGGAAGTTACACGGCCATCATAGGATACCTTCATAATCGTATCTTCATAAAAAGGAGGCTGGAACGGCGGAAAAGGTGAGTCGCTTTTTTTAGGAACCCATCGCCGCCCGGGGACCCAGAAACCCCCTTTCTCGGAGGGCTCAACGGAATGATGAGATTCCCGCCCCAGAGACCAGACGACGTTGCCGCATCGATCCAGTTTTACCAAGCCGCACAATTCGAAACTGAATACGACGGATCCGTCGGGCAGCATCAGCGCGCCGTCCATGTCAACGTTCCAGTCCGTCTTAGGAGGTTTTCTGAGATGGCTCGGATCTGGAAAGATCTCAGAATAATTCACCGGCCATCGAGCCAGGATCGACCCGTCCCGGCGTATCAACCGATGTTCGTTGGTATCCTCAAAAAAACCCGACAGGAATACCAAATCCTGTTCGCCGCCAGGCACATTGTTAACGGTTACACCCTGACCTTCGAATCGAGCGGGCTGGACCATATGTTTCGGATGCAATTTCGTCAAGGTTGAGGCCTCTTCGGAAACCAATTCGATCTTTTTCTTGACGTCCAGCAATGCGCGATAAACAACTGTCTTTTTATGAGCTGAGTAGAGACCAACAGCAAAGCTCAAGCTGAGAATCAGACCGACCGCGGCTGCATAGAAAACAATTTTTGAGACATCGGGCTTCATTCTTCCGCCTCTTTCGCCAATGACACCAATCTTGGCGTAAAACCCTTGTAATCTGGGACTACGTCCACCGGCACCGGATCGACGATATCGCAGCCCGTTACACAGGTTCCGGCAATACGCTGAACCTCCTTGAAATCAACCGTGTTGAATGCATCCGGTGCGAAACGACTGTTGGCGAATTGGACGAATGCGTTTACCTCATTCGCAACACCCAGTTCCATAATTCTGAACCCGGCGTAAGTGAAGTCGATGAACTCTTCTTCAGGTGGTTTTGTTCCCCGGCCGATCCCGGCATATTGGATCCGGCCGTCGAAAGCAGATGCCGGGAAAAGATTACAGCCATCGAACACACCATGCAGATGTTTGGCGATGGGAATTGCGGCACGAAACTCCGTATCGTAAACTTGGTGAGCCGTGCAAAAAATGGCATATTCGGACGTTTCCAGTGCCTGTTCCAGATTTTGAGTAAAATAGTCGGATAGGTTGAACTGCACCAGTTTTTGATCGTTCGGTTTCACATACGGATCGTGAATGACGACTTCGCAGCCGTGATCGAGCAGCAGGTTTGCCAGCGGCAGGGTGGGGGAGTTTCGGGTATCCTCGGAATTGAAGCGGTAAGCAGCCCCCATAAGCGCTATACGTTTACCCGAGATACTTCCAAAGCTTCGCTCAGCAAGAAGAAGGGTCTCCTGTGGGGATTCATCATTGATTTTCCGTGATTCCAGGATCAAACTCGGATATTCATCGGCGCTATGTTGAATTTGACGCCAAAGCAGGAGGATTCCGTCTTTGGGAAGACAGTGGCCACCGACACCGATGGTGGGAATCAGCAGTCCCCCAGTAGGAACGGCATTCGGATCGCTTGTTGCAGAATCTTCCTGGGCGAGTCGGGCGTTAACAGCATCTCTGACCTTGTAGAAATCCATGTTGTTTGTGTCACAGTATCGTACAATCTCGGTTGAAAAAGCGATCCGGACATCCCGATACGCGTTTTCGAGTGTTTTAACGATTTCGGCCGTCAGGCTGTTGGTCAGGTGTAGTTCTCCTTTGGTGACCACGTGAGAATAGATAATTTTGATCAGTTGCGGTGTAACCGGATGCAATCCGCCGATAAGCTTGTCCGAGTCGTCAACACGTTCAACGAGCCGTCCCGGCATGACCCTATTGGGACTGTTGCCTAAAAGAATGTCCTGTCCTTCAACAAGATTTCGTTCGGTGAAATACTCCCGAATCAAGGTGCTCATGCTGGAAGGGGCGAGGGTGGATTCGAAAATGATCAGAGGTGTTTTTCCTTCCGGTTTGGTCTGCAATGCTTGAGCGATTCCGCTCAACCCTTCGAACATGGGGCCGTAATCAGGGCCAAAACCGTCCTTGTCTGTTTGAATGCACACCAGAATAACGTCTGCGTCACCAAGGTCGGCGTAGTCATGACTGGCAGACAATAAACCTTCGGCCACCGTCTCGGCAACGATACGATCCAGATCCGGCTCGATGCCCCCGATGACGGATCTACCCGAGTTGATGGCATCCACCTTCCAGCCTGAGGTGGGGGAGTTTCGCTGCACAACAACCACCTTCGCCGGTGCATCGCTTCCGATACAAATTTTTGCATGTGCCAGCATAGCCGCCATAGGCATCCCCACAATACCAGGTCCTACAACGGCTATTTTTTCAATTTTCCAATTTTCAGGGTTGATGGGCATTCACTTAATCCTTTCTGTTTATCGAGAGGCTGTGCTCAGGCACTAGGTGCAAGGCCAGGGCTTAAGGCAAAAGGAGAGGCGCTTCGCGCCGCAGGCGGTTAGAGGATCGCTTCGCTTGAGGTTTGAGGCAAGAAAGGCGCATGGCGAAAGAATAATGGCGCAAGGCGTATGGCAAATGGCGTAAGGTGAGGCGCTTTGCGCCGAGTGAGGTCTGAGGTTTGAGGCAAGAGGCTCAGCCTCGTTTATGGTTTGAGGATTGATGTTGGAGGCAAGGCGCTTCGCGCCGATCAAGGTCCGAGGTTTGAGGTTTGAGGCTATTAGGCTGTTTTTCAATGATGACCATCGGATACTATTCTTTCGATTTATTAACTACGCGACCGCGGGTGCCTCGCAGGGAGTTAACGAGACCATTGATTTTTCGGTCAATTTGTTGACAACGGTTTCGGATTTCTTGAGAATCGACCTCCTTGAAAAGAGTGCGTCGTCGAAAGACCTCGTTTAGAGTTACCACTTCGTACAATGAACCTTGAGCAATATGTAGAAATTGAATAAACTCTTTTTTATATTGTCGGCCTTTCCCTTCAGCTATATTCTGCGCCGTTGAAGTGGCAGCAGCCTCCATCTGGCTGACAAGTCGTATGTGTCTGTTCTGTGGAAGTTCTTCCAACTGGCTCAACACAAAATCCGCCATTTCCACCGAAAGCTGCCAAACATCAAGTTTTTCAAACGGAAAAATATACTCTTTCAAAACAGTCTTTTCCCCATTTTTTCCATATCTTGCCTGCAACCTCTAACCTCCAACGGTGCGCGGCACCCTGCCTCTAACCTCTAACCTCCAACCTCATTCAGTGCGCGAGCACCCTGCCTCCAACCTCCAACGGTGCGCAGCACCCTGCCTCTATCCTTTGTCAATGAAGGTTTGAAACCACAATTCCAGGCAGATTATTCCCCATAGCCGTCGACCGAATGCGGCCTCGTTGTCGATGAGAGTGCGAATTTCATCGTGATTGAATATCCCTCGCTCGAGGCACGCTTTTGAGAAAAGAATGTCTTTGAAAAAATCACCTGTGCGATTTTTTGCCCAGATGTGTAACGGTACGGGGAAGCCCATTTTTTCTTTTCGATTCAAGATCAGCGAAGGCAGCAAATCCCTGACAGAGCGCTTTAAGATGTATTTCATTTCCGCCCCTTTGAATTTCATTGAAGGCGGCATGCTGGTGACTAGTTCCACAATACGTCTGTCCAGCAATGGGACCCGGGATTCAAGAGAATGCGCCATGCTGACGCGATCTTCGACATGCAGAAGGGCGGGCAAGCTTGCGACCATATCAAAGTGAACCATTTTATTGTAATAGGAGATGGTTTCCGGATGATTAAACAGTTTCTGAAACCTCTGAAAGATTTCCTCACGCCGATAACCGTTGCAAAAATCATCGTTGTACAGGCCCAAGGAGCCTTCACTCCGATCGATCAGGCAGAAATATCGCCAATCCATCCTTTCAAAAAGATCTCTCCCCCAAAATCTGCGAAGCATCGGAACATATTGTTTCAGGTAGGGCAAGTTGGGCAGGATCGATTTTAGTGAAACGATATGTTCGCCTTCTTCAGCGGTTTCAAAAATAGCTCCTTTTATGGCCTGCTCAAAATAAGCGACCACAAAACGTGTATATCCACCGAAGATTTCATCTCCTCCCTGACCCCCTAACACCGCTTTTACTTTTTCAGAAGCCAGCTTGGAAACCATGTATTGAGGGAACAAACCGGGCCCGGCAGCGGGTTCATCCATGTGATAAATAAGGGTCGGCAAGGTATCGATAAAATCATTCTCGGTTGGGTATATTTGGTGAAAATCGGATTCGGAATTTTTGGAGACTTCCAGCGCGTATCTGCTTTCATCGAATTCAGGCCCTTCTCTGAACGCACCATGAAAACATTGGATTTTCCCGTTATATTTCGAAGCGGCTAGCAGCGTGACGATACTCGAATCCATGCCGCCGCTAAGGTAGGCACCTACGGGGACATCGCTTCGGAGCTGAATATTGATGGTATCTTCCAGTAGTTGGCGTAATGTGTGGGTGAAGTATTCCTCGGTGTGAAAGGTGTCTATTCTGAAGCTTGGATCCCAATATTGGACGACGTTGGTTGAGAAAGTCTTCAGGTCTATGGTCATGTAATGGCCCGGGAGCAATTTGTTTACATTATGGAACATGGTAGCCTGGCCCAGTACGAATTGGAAGGTGATATAGTCACAAATCGCTTTAAAATTCGGCTCCGGGGTCACATCCGGGTGTGCAAGTATGGCTTTAATTTCCGATGCAATAACAAGCTGACGATCCGTCCAACAGTAATAGAGCGGTTTGATGCCAAAATGATCACGAGCCAAAAGTACCCGCTGCTTGTTTCGATCGTAAATGATGAACGCAAACATGCCGTTCAGTTTATTGATGCAATCGTACCCATTTTCCAGGTATAGACGCAGGATGACTTCGGTATCCGAATTGGTATCAAATCGGTGCCCTAGACCGATCAATTCCTGCCGGAGCTCGATGTAATTATAGATTTCGCCATTGAAAACGATCGTTACACCGTCTTGCGACATGGGCTGACGACCCATTTCCAGATCGATGATACTCAGTCTTTTGTGGTAGAGAGCCACACGATCGTCAACGATTTGACCTTCGTTATCAGGTCCCCGGTGACTTATTGTATCCGCCATTGGCTTGATGGGACAACCTGCGTCGTCCCATCTGTCTCGAGCTAAGATGCCGACAATTCCGCACATAAAAATTCCCTTTTTATATCATTTGATTAAACTTGAAACAGGAGACACGGCAATGTGTAATTGCGAAAAGTCTTTCGTTGTACCTGCAGTAAGGAAAGAAAAATGAGAATGGTATTTTAAAGAGATTCTACTGTATTGGATTTGATGAATTCAACCAAATTTGGATAAAATGCACGAATGAAATCGACCCCTGATTTTTTGGCATTCTCATAGGAGCCGTTGCCGATGGGTACGGCGACTCGAACAAAGGCATGCTGCGCGGTATCTTTAGTGACCTTGTTGTATCCCATTTTAAGTTTGTTCATATAGGCATTTGTCTCCGTAAGCTGGTCTGCTTGATACCAGTACAAGACCAGTTCTGCCTGATTTCCGTAGGATGTGATGATCTCCTCGTATTGAATCTCATACGACCCGACATTCAAATGGTGTTTTTTGGCCTTTTCGGCGATCTTCCAACCCTGGGCGGCATAGCACACCATAGGAGAGTGCGCTGCGTATGCTTTATCGGCTGTGTAGTAGTAACCTATGTACAGGTTGACCCTTCCTTCGGGCCCATCATAGTTCATGAAAATGAAGTCATCCAATTCAAGCATCTCTACCGCATTTTCGGGCAGGTTGGCCTGATTTACTACTCTGTACCCGTCAACCTGCATAAAATAGGGTGTCATTGACGGTTTCTTTATGGCTACTGACGGCTCCGTAGTCCAGTAAACAAGCACACAGGTTGCCAAAAACACCCCGATAAGCACCCTTAATTTGAATTCGATTTTATTTCCCATTTTTCCAATATTCTTTCGACCAGAAAGAGGGTTAACAGCGCGATGGCGAAAATCGATATCCCGGTTAACGTGTGCAATGTACCTTCGGACAAGTCCAGCTTGAAGAAGTGAAAGAGCAGGATCATGGTGACGACCCGAATGATGTTGACAAATATCGCTGTGGGTGCACTGGCAACTACCAACACCAGCTTCGAGGATACCTTCCGGAGTCTGAAATAACCAAAAATCACGCTCAACGTCAGCAGTGAGATCATGGACCTCAGTCCACTGCAGGCTTCAACGACTTCGAACGTTTTTCCGGGTATGAACATAATGTTGCCTTCACGGAGAATGGGTACCGCAAAAAACCGGATCACGACTTCGCTGATTTGAGAGACAATTAATTGAAGCGGAAAGGTAAGCTGGATAAAGAGCTTCTCCGGCACCGGGATCAACATCGCCAGCAGCAGAAGCGGGGTAAACAGGGCTTTCAGCGTATCGGTGCCAAATAGGTAAATAATTGTACCGACTACTGTAAGGAACATGAATAGCGCGATAATGGTGCGCATCTGTATCAGAAGAGAAACAGGGTAAAACAGAGCCGATATGATCAGGAGTACCAGGCCCACCGACGAATACCGGACCTGACTTTCCTGGAAAATGGCCCGCTTTTGCCACACCAGGTAAAGAATGATCGGCAGAATCACAAACGCATGAGAATACTCTTCAGACGACGCCCATTTCTTCACCAGAATTTGAAAAATTGGGTAATAGGCAACAATAAAGAGTGTCAAAGCAACGATACCCAATACAGATCTTTTATTTTGCTGCAACGAAACTGGGAAATTCATGGTAAATACCTTAACAGATTGATGAGTGGGTTCCGAGCTCTCTTGAAATGGCCTGCATGGAAATGTGAACGATGATCATGTGGACATCCTCGACTTTCTGCATGTCATTGACCCTGGCAAGTAAGGGGATGTCTACCATGTCATGCAGTTTGCCGCCCTCGTATCCGCAAAGACCTATGGTTCGGCCGTTATTGTTATTGGCGTAGTCAATGGCCTTCAGGACATTCATTGAATTGCCGCTGCCGGAGATCCCGATGACCAGGTCATCCGGTTGAAAGAAATTTTTCATGGGCTCAACAAAAATGTCATCATAAGTAACATCGTTTGCATACGCCATCATCGTCGGGATGTTGTCATTTAAACAGATCATCTTGAATTTCTTTTCAAGGTGGAGACAGCACCCCTTATTGATATCACAGGTCCAGTGTGATGCCGTAGATCCTGAGCCGCCGTTTCCCATTACAAATATGTTTTTCTCCTCCTTATAGGACGTCATAATCTCCTGTATCATTTTGTCGAAATTTTCATGGGGAAATTCGTTCAGTACACTGTAGAGTCCGTTCAGGTATTTCTCAGAGAATGAGTTCATATGTCACCTCGCTGTCAGCTACAGATAAGGCCTAGGGTTTAGGGGTTATGGGTTAAGGCATAGGGCTCAAGGCTCAAGGCTCAGGGCTTAAGGCATAGGGCTTGGGGTTTAGGGGTTATGGCTTAGGGTATAGGGCTCAAGGCTTCGGGCTCCGCTCTTCGAGCTTCCGACTTCGCTTTTCAAGCTTCGACGGGACAAGACGACCCGATAAAACGCCGGACAACCTGCTTCTTGAGATAGTTTCTAATAGCCGTCTGGATGATTCTTGTGCCACCTCCACGCGCTGGCAATGGTTTCTTTTATGTCCGTGTATATAGGGTTCCAGCCGAGTTCTTTTCGCAGTTTTGTCGGTTCGGCCACCAATGCGGGTGCATCGCCTGGCCTTCTTGCCACCACTTCATAAGGGATGGTTTGATCCGTCACCGCTTCGCAAACCTTGATAATCTCCATGACAGAATTTCCCGTGCCTGTTCCCACATTGAAAATGTTTTGCGATCCGGGTTCCGTCGCTTGAATGGCCAGCAGATGGGCGGAGGCAAGATCATCAACATGAATATAATCCCGGATGCAGGTGCCGTCAGGTGTTGAATAGTCGTTTCCATAAACCTCCAGTTTTTCTCTCTGGCCCAAAGGGATTTGCAGCACAAGGGGTATCAGGTGGTTTTCCGGGTGATGGGCCTCTCCGAAATTGCCGTTTCGTGAAGCCCCGGCAGCATTGAAGTATCGAAGAAGGGCGTATCCGAGACCATAGGCATGGGAAAAATCCTGGATCATCCACTCAACACTAAGCTTTGTTCGGGCATACGGGCTACAGGGGTTTTGAAGGATTTCTTCGGTCATTGGGCATTCTGGATTATCCCCGTAGGTCGCGCAGGTGCTGGAGAAAAGAATACGCTTTACTCCTGCTTCACGCATGGCATTCAATAGGGACATGGTGCCATAAATATTGTTTCGGTAATGATATTCCGGGTCTTCGACGGATTCCCTAACATACGTGGCGGCCGCAAAATGCATTACGGCGTCGGCATGCATGTCTCGTAGTGTTTGAACAACTTTTTGTGTGTCTGCAATATCGCCTTCTATCAGGGTGGAATCTCCAACTGCGGACCGGTGCCCCTGAATAAGATTGTCGAAGGCCACAACGTGATGTCCTCTTTCATGCAAGTACCGCAAGCAGGCACTTCCAACATAACCGGCACCGCCTGTAATCAGAATATTCATAGGGTCGATTTCTCGAAAGGGTTAAAAAGAGTATCTGTCGCTGATAAAAATAACCCGGCTTCCGCGCCGGTCGATTTTGAAAGCGATTTCCTGGGGATGTCCGAGGGCCTCCCTGATGGCGTCATGCCTTTCGGGCGGGGCAACCAACAGCAGAAAGCCGCCGCCTCCGGCCCCGAGAAGCTTACCGCCCTGGGCCCCGGCTTTTCGGGCTGCTTCATACCAGCTGTCGATGGCGGAATTGCTGATGCCGCAACCGATGGACCGTTTTAAACGCCAGCCTTCATGCAACAGTCCGGCAAACGCATCCAGATCACCTTCACCGGAGATGGCGGTTCGCATCTCGCCTGCCAGATCTCGCATGGCCTTAAGTACCGTGAACTTATCCTTTTTTTGGGTTTCAGCGCTCTGCTGAACCAGGATCTTATCCGCGTCTCGCTGCTGTTGGGTATAAAGCAGCAGCGTCCGCTTTTCGAGTTCAGCCAGGGTCTCCGGCCGGTAGGGAACTGGTTCGACATCCACGGTGTGGTCCGGGTTGAACCGGATGTAGTTCAGGGATCCGAAAGCAGCGGCATATTGATCTTGTCTGCCAATCGGCTTTTTGAGGATATCGATCTCGATATTGCAGGCCTCCTCTGCGAGTTTGGACGGGCTGGTAACATTGCCTTTGTAGGCATATAGGGCACTCAACAATCCCACCGCCAGGCTGCTGGATGAGCCTAGCCCTGTTCCGGCCGGGACATCACCGATCGTAGTAATTTCGAGATGTTTACCCAGACCGGTCATGCGGAGCGCTTCTCTCACAATGGTATGCTGGATATCATCGACGGCGTCGCAGATTTCTGTTTTCGTGTAGGCAACGCGTGTGCTTTCCTTGAAACGGGGACTGACCGTAACATACATGTGATGTTTCAAGCCCACAGACAAAACCGCACCCGGCTCCTGCATGTAAAATACCGGCAGGTCTGTGCCCCCGCCTGCAAAACTGACCCTATAGGGTGTTTGGGAAATAATCATTCATTTATCCTTAAGTTGGATTTACACCGAATCAACGAAATTGACCAAGCGTTTCAGAAGTTCAGGTGATGCCTGACGGCCAATTCGTTTGCTGGGCTTTAAAAGCATCAGCTCATCCAGTTTCGTGGAGAGACTCTTCTCATCGTAGGCAACATTTAGGCAGTATCGTTCCTCAAATCGCTTGGCTGTGGCGATCTGGTGGTTGTTTCGGGTTTCTCTCAAATCACCACGGCGCGGCATCACCAAAATCGGTTTGCCCATTTCCATCGCATTCAGGATGGTCCCCATTCCCGCGTGAGCGACGATCACATCTGCTTTCGACATGTACTCACGAAATTCGACGGCTGTCAGTTCTTGAGTCCACTCAAAGTGACGGGGTTGAAAATCGGAAGGGCCGATCTGCGCGAATATTCCCGTTCGGTCGGTTTCTCCAGCCCACTGATCAACGGCATCGATCAATCGATCGAATGCCATCTGGGAGCCGACGGTTACGAAGATCACAGCACTTGTCCCGCATATTCGGGGCCATTCTCTTTGGCCAGATGGGGCCACTGGGTGAGCCACAGGTCGGCATATGCACCGATACGCTGGCCGGACATCGAGAGCTCCTCAACGTTTGCGATGCTGTCCACCCAGATTGTCCGTTTTCCCAACGCGCTGGCGAGCCGAATCCCCAGATACCCCGGCAGGGCGCCCGTTGAGACCACAATATCCGGACGCTCTTTCGGAAGATCCACAACAGCTGAGCGACCGCGACAATCCATTTTGCTTTGTTCCACCGGGTGACGTCGACCACCTCATAGAAAACAGCACCCGGCACCTCGGACCGGTAGTGAGAATTCACCGTGGCGTACGCGATATAATGGCCTTCAAACGCGGGCATAATCCTTCTGAGTTGAACCCAATGTCCGCCGCCCGATGAAAGGGCGAGAATTTTCTTACGGCCTTTCAACGGCTGTTGTCCTTCGAGCATATGTGGGTTCGTTATTCGGGGTGCTACGCCTCCACGCAAGAATCTCCCGATTGAATGTCTCGACCGCGTGGCGTTTGCCATACAAGAGGGCTTTTCGCTCGAATCTGTTCAGCGTCCTAAGATAGGCGTCATCCCCAAATCGCTCGTGTCGGGTGAACCATGCATGCAAATACCCCCAGAACGTACACAACGATCCGAAAATCCGCGGCTTCTCATTAAGCCGGGCCACTGAACGCGCTACGACATAGATCAGCGAATTTCCAATATACCACAGGCCGAGCCCACCCCTTACGCGGCCTATGTAGATGCCATGGTCGCTGGAGCCCATCTGTCTCCGATGGATGATTTTCAATTCATCGCACATGATCGATCGTGCCAGCCAGCCGCGAGCCCTGCACTGGTGTCCATCCACACCATCCCAACCCACGTGCCGCTCGAAGCCTCCGATATCCCGAAACGCCTGTACGCGATAAAATTTGCACGGACCAACAGAGTTTTCATCACCCCGGATCTCATGGAATTCCTGGCCGTTACCATCCCGGATGAAAACTTTGCCCGACACCGTTCCCAACCATGGCTCTGATTCCATCTCCTCCATCAGGCGTTCGAAATAGCGCTCCGGTAACTCAAGATCCGCATCCAGCTTGCATACATAGTCGAATTCATCCAGGTTAACTGTCTTCAGGCCGGCATAAAAAGCCTCAATCACCCCAGGACCGACGCTCCGTTTACCGCGATCCTCCCTTCGCACTACCTCGATGAACGGGTAATTCTGCACAGCTTTTTCGAGAAGTTTAGGGGTCGCATCTGAGGATCCGTCATCCACGACTACCCAGGTTGTCGGTACGATGGTCTGATTCACTATTGTGCTCACAGTCTGTAGGAGGTGGTCTTCCTCGTTGCGACATGGAGTGATCACGCAATAGCGTCGAGATAGGTTTGCTGAAAGGTCACTATTCATAATTAGTGAAGATGAGGAAGCGGTTTTTTTCCCCAATGTCTGTGTTACGCTTAATAATTTATCCAAAGGATTAAATTATATGACCGTGATACAATTTGTCCAAGGCCTTGATGTCGAAAAAAAGTTCTCGTTCGCAAATATCATTCCCAAATTGTCGTGATGCTGTTGAGAGGTTTGAAACGCCGTTTCGCCTAAGAACAACTCTTTAAGCTGAAATTTACAGAGCTGCTTGAGCCAAGAAACCAGGACCGATCATGCCCTTCTCGCGATGAACAGCAAGCCGGGGGTGAAGTACTTAACCAGGGAGCTCGGTATTCAACGCATTACTGCCCGTGTGCTCCGAGACGCTCCCTGGACAAGGTTGGGTTCTCGCCGCGCTTCACGAATTGAGTATGCATCGGTTGGAATGTATTGCATTGGATACCGCATCTCTGGCGCAGCCCAGAAGGAGCTTAGATCGGCGAAGCCAACTTGGCGAAGCATCTGACCCAGATGAGAATAGGAGTGGATTCTTCCGGTCGTGTGTTCATGTCCCTTAATACGAAGAACGGTCCTCATCAGCCAACCGGGGAGTGCATGGCCAAACCTCATGGCGAACGCATGCTCGTCCCTCTTGCCTAGCAGCAGGCGCAGTGCGAAGCGATTCTTCGTAGCGAGAAATAGCGTTCCGCCAGGCTTTAATACGCGAAACACTTCCTTCAACAGGATCCTTTGACCAATCTCCCCAGGTTCCTCCAAGTTGCGAGACGAGCACCACTCGAACACCAGATTGAGGATTACGACGTCGATTGCTCGTTCGTGATATGGGAGTCGGCAATCGTCTCCACCGCACGCGAAAGTAACATTCGTCAGTCCCTCCTCGGTGCAGCGTCGTCGTGCGAACAGAGCCTGTTGATGGCGCACTTCTAAAGCATGCACCCGCTGGGCTCGTTGCGCGAGCGCCACGGTGATCTGCCCAAATCCAATACCGAGCTCCAGCACAGTCGACGACGCACCCAGTGAGAGCAGATCGAGAAAATTTGCACGCGTACTCGTGCAAACATAGCGACTCATGGGACTACCGCGGCCGTAGATTTGATCTACTGATTCGCGCCAGCCTCGCTTCGCGGCAACTCTGTTGAGCTCGATAAGTTCATCTTCGCCATTTGCCTCAACGCATGATTTATAGCGTAGGAAGCAGGGAATACCATCATGAATAGGGAACGTTTCTACACCATCGGCGGATACCAGGTGGCTGCCATTCACATGCAGGCTTATCTTTGACCGCGGACTACAAAATACGTTGAAGGCAGAGGTTTGTATGACTTGAGACTTCATTTGATAGTGTCCTCAAGGTAGTTAGTGCAGGTCAACGACATTCTCACGAAACGTTCCAAGGGGAAGTACTCAAGATGGCTGCCAATATGACCGAGCGCGGCGAGGAGGTATGACGTCGCGTCTTGCATATCGCAACCGAGTATCTCGACTTGACGCGAGAGCTCAGAGAGGAATCTGCTTTGTGGAAGGCGGAGAGAGAGCGCGACGCGAATCAGGTCATAAATAGCGTAACCCTGGACGGCTGCTCCAGCCCAGTCAATCACGACGAAGCGCTCATGCCACGGTCGGTCTTTGCGACGCGGATCAATGAGGATGTTACCAATCCACAAATCTCCATGCATTAGCACAGTGCTTGGGGACCATTCGCCGTCTGACAGACGCCGGAGCGCAATTTCAGTGCGATAACGTAACCCCGCGGGCATTGCCTCCATGGAGTTCAGATACTCCAGGGGGTGCCCGAAACCTGTCGTTTTCTCTTCAGTAGAGAGTTCTTTACGCGTCCTAACCGTGGCTCCCTGCAGCCAACGTAAGATGCTTGGTGCGATGCGCCAGCGCTGGACGCGGCCGATGAGCCTCTTGGTGCTCAGGGGGATCATGAGCGGCATCACAGCGAAAGTTCTATCTTCCAAGGTGCCTTCAAGCAACGGCATCAGAGGTACACTATCAAGGTTTGCCCCGAGAGCTTCTCGGGCAGCACGGGCTCGCGCAGCACCCCTCGACACCATATCGGGAGCCACTGCAGATGACCACATGATGACCGCAATCGAGCGCCCACGGCTATCAGTGACCAGAAGCTTTAGGGTCTCGTCGGCTACCCCTTTCAAGGTTACAAACGGCGCTAAGTGGATTTCACCGGCCCGCGCAGTCAAAGCGCAAGCTGAGGCCTGCTTAAGCTTGCGACTGATTTTTTCGGTAATTTGAGGTTTGACCATACCAATTTTAAGTTTATCGTTATTAAAGGAAATACTCTACTTTTGACCTTATCGTCACAAATTGCGCCGATTTTAAGGAATCTAAGAATCCAAAGTTTTCTGTTGCCATAGACTGGACACGACTAATGATACGTCACTCACTTTTTTATGAAGTTTTCTTTTATATTGAGTAGCTCGGACATCGCGTCGCGTATTTAAATAATGGGCTGATATCCCGCTACATCGAGCTTCCGGTGGTATAGGTCAAGCAATGGTTGTAGTGCGCTTTCCAATTCAAAGTGTTGCATGATATGTCTGCGCCCGGCATCGGCCAATCGTTTGGCAAGTTTCCTTTCGGATGCGATTCGCTCGATGGCATCCGCGATCTGCGCCGGGTTGTTGGGATCGACGAGCAGGCCTGTTTTACCATCGATGATCAGATCGGGAATACCGACGAGGCGAGTGGAAATGGCGGGTAGACCGCTTGCCATGGTCTCCATCAGCATTTGGGGCAGACCGTCGGCGTCATTGTCCGACGCCCAGACACAAGGCAGGCAGTATACAGTGCCGCTGTGCGCAAAGGCAGCGATATTTTCTTGTTTAAGCGCTTTACCGGTGACGGTCACATAGTCTTCCAGGCCGAGTTCTCTGACGGCATCGCGCAGTTTCTGTTCGAGCGGACCGCTACCGGCGATCGTGCATTCGAATTCAACGTTGCGATCAGCCAGAATCCGGCATGCCTCGATAAGATAGATGAACCCCTTTTTTTCAACAAGACGGCCGGAGGAACGTATATGGATGATGCCATCATCCGGTCGGTAGTGTTCGGATGGCGGCGAGAAACGTTGCACATCGATGCCGCAGTAGACCAGGTGCAGTTGTTCAGGGTGCGCCCCATGTTTGAGATAGAGCTCGCGATGGAAGTTCGAAATGCAGGCAATGAAATCGGCTCTTCGAATTTTGTCCTCAAGGGCTACACGATCACGCCATAAGTCTGTGCCATGTCCTGTGAAACTGAACGGTTTGTCAAGCAGCCATGCGGCGTACATCGCAATGGTGCAGCAGGAGTGTGCCCACTGGGAATGTATATGGGTGATCGGGGCCCGACGGTACTCCCGCGCCCAGTGACAGGCGACGAAAAAATGTGCCAGACACGCCAAACGGGCCCGGAAGTTTTCCCGTTTTCCGAAGAGCCCATTGATGAGACACGCCATGAACCGTCGCCCGAAAAGAAATGGTGAGACCACAATCGAGAAGCACGTACTGAGCGGAGGCATGGGGTATATCACGCGCGTTTCTTCATCCAACCGTTCCGCCCATTCAGCACGGTGATAGATCGCTTCCGGTTTGCGCATTCCGTGCAGCATGAACGGTATGCCCGACTCACTCACGATACTCAATTCATTGGCTACCCAAGCGTTGCCGATTCCGTTGGTCGTTATGTAATGGATCATCGATTCCCGTTATGTTTAAGAAATTACCTGGTGCGTTTACAACGATGGGGGTATCGGTCGAGCTAATGGTCGGAACGGGCTAGTTCCCCGACATCACCGGCCGAAGCCTGTTTGTACTCGATCAATGTGCTTGGCCTGCCACGCAAGCGGTTTAACCAAAATTGGAAAATACCGAGACTCTTGGGGAATTTGGCCAAGACACAGGCGGCAGCGTACAGCCGAGCATCAAATGCAATAAAACCTTTGCGCCGCATGGAGCGTGAGATCTTGGCGGCCAATGCGACATAGCCGAATAGCGTGATTGGAGAACCCATCACGGCCCACGGCCACCATACAGCCGCTATCAGGAATCCAACGGCAACGATCGGCACCGAAACGCCCCAGAACAATGCACTGAGCACGGCACGTACATTGTGCCGTTCGGGTGATCTGCCGTGAATGGCGCACCCTTCCGCGCTTGCGTGTCCGGCGCGTATAGCGCGCCGCCACCACTGACTGAACTTGAGCATGGCAGCGTCGTGTATCGTCATGTCGTGATCGATGCGAACGATTTTCCCGCCGGCCTTTCGTATTCGAACACACAATTCAGGCTCTTCCCCGGCAATCATGGAGGTATTAAACATGCCGGCGGCAATGAACGGTTCGGGCCGAACCATCATGTCTCCTCCGCATGACTGGATTTCACCCAAGTCCTTGCCCCACTCAATCGCGCACAGTCTATTGTAAATGGACGCATCCGGATGGCGTTCTAGCCGGCGTCCTGTCACAATAGTGATATCAGGGTGGTTCATCATTGCGAGGACAGCCGATTCGAGATATCCGTCAACCAGTTCGCAGTCTCCGTCGATAAACTGCACAAATTCGGTATCCGGTTTCATATCGAGCAACCGCCTAAATCCGGAGTTACGCCCGCGAGCCATAGTAAAGGGAAGCGTCATGTCGAGTTCTACCACATCCACCCTGCGTGACTTCGCGAATGTGATGCTGCCATCAGTCGATCCGGAGTCGACATACACAATTCTCTCGGTTTTGTCTCGCACGGAAAGCAGACACCGCTTGAATCGCTCTCCTTCATTGCGACCGATGATCACGATTCCTATTTTGCGAGTAAAAAGTTGCATCAAAAGGACATACCGATAATGTTGGATGCTATTTGATCATCTAATTTCTTCCTGCCGCAGTTTGTAAATAACGCCTTGATTATTGCTGAAAACCACTTCGAAATTATCCCGATTCACTCTGTTGTTGTACAAATTCGCCATGTAACTTCCATTATCATCCTTATTGACGCCATGATATAAAACTAAAAACTCTGTGCCGACTTCATACATTCTTTGTTGCAAGGTCGTACTTAAATCATCTGGAATACTATTCATATCAGCTGTTCTTGGAATTCTCATGACAGGATTGCCGCACACAAAACTCAATAAAAAATGTTGGTTTGTTGTTATCGGCTGATCCTTTGAGCAATTTTTAATAACCCATTGAGTAATCGAATTATTTCTAAAAGCATCCAAATCCCTGCCCCAGGCTTTATAGTTATTTTGATAAAGATTTAGGTGCACCAAAAATGTTATAGATAACAGAAGTATTACAAAAATCTCGCCTCTACTTGAAAAAATGTGCTTGAAGAAAATTACTGCATTGGCAATTAGTAATATTAAAAGGATCGGAACTAATGGAGTAAAAAAACGACTCAAGCCTGCAGGCTCTACTTTCAGCATGACGTAGACCATAAGAAAGAAATAACTCAACAAATAGACAATCAAAACATCCATTCCCTTGAGAAACAAACCTTTGATGTCCATTCTGTAATTATTATTCCTAAAATATAAATGAAAACATATTCCTACTATAAAACACAGAATAAGAATAAATAATGGCTTCGGTAAATGGTCCAAATACGGTTTATATTTGAAGCCGTAATAAAGCATCTCCAGCGAAATAGAAAAAGCTTCCGATAGTGACCTATCGAAACTTAGTTGTTCGTATCCACGTATTGATCCTGTTACCAGGTAATTTCGCAGAAATAACATTGATAAAGCGAAAATTGTTAAAAACAATGATATAGAATAAGAGATCAGGTTTTTTTTGTTCCTAGTGATGAAAACTATGTGCAATATTTCATAAGAAATCAGAAGAATGAAACAAACTCCGATATATCTTGTCAATATAGCTGAACAAGATAAAATGCCAACTGCAATAGCGTAGTAATGGCCTTTTTCGGAGATTCTTGATTTTAAAATGAAGTAGATCGCCACCATTGAAAAGGTTGTGAATAGAAGTTCACTCCAAATAGTAGCAGTTGCACGTAACATCGGAAGAGAGGAGAATATGGCAATAGTAGAAAAAAAGGCCAAAAATCTATTAGAAAGAAAGTGAACTAAAATAAGATAAGACAATACGACGGAAATATAGAAAGATAAAAAATTAAGAAGTTGAGCGGCAAAATAGTTGTCTACGGAAATGCCGCCAAAAACTGCCAATGCTATTGGAAATAGCGGCGGTTGGACAAGAAAAGGAACGCTGCCATCGCTAAAAGTCAGATTGCTGTGAAAGTATAAAAGTGGTACTTTTAATCCATTACCCTTGAGTATCTCATCTGCAACTAATCCATATCGGAAAGAATCCCACATGAAACATATATGTTTAACCACCAATACAGCAGCAATAACAGACAAAAAACTTAAAAAAATAAAATATATAGTCTTTTTATTCATTTTTGTTCCGAGAATATTTTAAATACCTATGCGATGGAAAGAGAGATAGTTATTTATAATGATCAAAATAAAGACCCCACAGGAGGGCCGATGGTGCCATGAGACCAGCAGCTGGTCGGCATTGGAAAAGTGAAAATATACTGAAGCTTTCTGCAATGCCTAAATTTAAGATTCAAGTGATGAAATTTCCCAATTTGGCATCGTTGCTTTCGCAACCTGCGCGAATGTCCTACAGGAAAGGTCGGCATCGACCCATAGACTGAGCCTGGAAAGGTCTTCGTCGAAGATGTTCTCGAGCTCATTTCGCATTCGCTCCCCCAGTTGAGGCCTCTTCTTCATTTGCCAAAAGCCTTTGACCCAATCGCGTGTCGCCTGCGGGACGAGTCTGCGGCGAAGCCATGTGGAGAATGGGTTCCAAACGATAGCGTCGCGAAAAAGGCTTCGTTGCATTCGCTTCGAAGAGACGTTGGCGGCACTGTCGCGGTGCCATACCGGTCTATCGGAATACCCTATGAACCGGGCGATGCGCTCGAGCTCTTGTTGAGGTTCTAAGAGAAGATGTTCAAAGAACACGAGCAGGACATTATCGTCGCCGTAATTCTCGAGAAACGGGCGGATCTGCATCGCATACTTGCTGTAAGATATCAGTTCAGGACGATTGGCAATGGCCTCATCAATCGGTTCATCGATGATTCTTTCGGACCAATCGTGAATATAATGAGAAATCAACCGGTCGATCGGGTGACGTATGACATAAATGAGTTTTGCTTCAGGCACATGGGTGAGCATTCGCAAGATTGTCTGTGGATAAGTTGGCAGTTTGGTGTAATGTGTGCTCGATTCACCACATATATCGCCCAATGCGGCACTGTCATAGAGACCTGCATACCATTCTTGACCCTTTGCCCACACATCATCATTACTAAAAAAATATGGCTCCTTGGGTTCGGTCATGAAAATGCCCGGCTGTTGCGCCAACTGCTCATGCAGCGTGGTAGTGGCGCATTTCATAGCTCCAATAATGATGAAATCGGGCATTCTTGTCATGGTGAGTTCATTCGGCGTCTCTGGGCATGTCTCTAAACGGAAACTATTCTGTCAGGGTGTCAAGTCGCCGCTCTTATAGGAGTGGTGTGGTTTGGAAGTTTTTATACCGGTTTCTTTGTCATCCCGGTTTGCGGGCGCCTTGCCTTCGCCCCTTACTCCAAGTATAAAATCAAACCATGCTTTTATAAACGCCCGGTGGCACTCGATATTGCCAAACCCATACATTTTTACTTTTCGGAAGAAGGAACGAAGTATAAATAATGAGTTTTTCAAAATTTGAAATGAGTTCCCGTACCGGAAAAGGCAGATAAGCCTGTTTCGAGTCGCAAAGTAAGTAATAAACGGCGAGGTGGAGCCGGTTGTCTGGTGTCGGCGGTGAACGACTTCGGCAGTTCCAACGACCGCGAGTTCCCAGCCGGCATCGGTACAACGTATACACAAATCGTAATCTTCCCAATTTGTAAAAAGACTTTCGTCAAATAATCCAACCTCCGATAGAGTTTTTGTCCTCATAAGGATCGCACACGCCGAGACAAACTCACTGCGGACCGTTCTCCGGTAGGAAGTTTCAAAAGGATCATCATAGCCTGGCCTTGTTATGAATGCTTTATCCCTGTCAATCCATCCGCGGTAAGCCTGGACGGTTTTCGGCGTTTCGGGATTCAGCAATATGGCGCTGGCTAAACCGATGTGGGTATTATTTTCCATGCATTCTATTAAGTTGGGTATGGCCTCTCTACCAACAAGGGTGTCATTATTGAGTAGAAAAACGTACTTGGCGCCCAATTCAATGGCTTTTTCGATGCCCCGGTTGCATCCACCTGTAAATCCCCAATTTTTCGAAAGCTGGACGGGGATAATATCAGGGAAACGATTCTTTAAAATGGGACAGGCTGGTGGATTTGAGCCGTTATCGACAACGACAATTTTTAAATTTTCGTAGCTGCTGTTGAACAGCGTCTCGATACATTTTGTGGTCATAATCGTGTCGTTCCACGTCAGAACGACGGCTACCACCAGAGGGACGTCAACGTTGTGATGTGCCGTTTTATTCATAGCTGAGGTTTTCCGATGTGTTGGATTATCTATTAACCGAAAGGGGGGAGTGTCCGCTTGCAATAGGACAGGCGGCGCGGCCCGATGGCCGACCGGCGTGTTATTTTTCACGCAATGTTTTCAGGTAGCTCTTCAGGCCTTTTTCCCAAGGCGGCATGATGTCAAGTTTGGCTTCCTGCAAGCCTTTATTCTCTAAAACGGAGTAAGTCGGTCGCGGCACCTTGGCCGGGAATTCTCCGGGATCGGCGACGGTAAGTTTTACAGTTGAACCCGTAAGTTCAAAGATTTTTGCAGCAAAATCGTACCAGGAACAACTTCCCTGGGAAGTCCCATGGTACAGGCCGTAATGTGAGGACCCTGCCATGTGGACGATCTGTTTGGCGATATCTCTGGTGTACGTCGGTGAGACAAACTCATCATTCACCACCCGAATCTCATCACGTTCACTGGCCAATTTGAGCATCAGTGTAACAAAATTCAGACCTCCCTTGGCCCGGCAAAGACTCTCTCCATAAATGGCGGAAACACGCAGAATAAAATACTGTTCAGCAATGGTCTCCACAAAAAATTCTCCCGCGATCTTGGTGTTTCCATAGACATTCAAAGGCCTCGGGCAGTCTGACTCCAGATACGGAGACTGCTTCACACCATCAAATACGTAATCCGTGCTGATGTGCATGAGCGTAAAGCCGATTTCCTGAGATGCCAAAGCCAGGTTCCTGGCGCCAATACCGTTGACGGCGAAAGATTTTTCTGGGTCCTTTTCACATTCCTCGACATTGTGCATCGCAGCGGTATTGACAACAAAATCCGGATCAATGTCCCCCAACGTGCTACGCGTATCATTATGATCACTGATTTCTATATGCTCATGATTTAATCCGATGACATCGTCACCATTGTCTCGAAACGCTCTACAAACATCCGTGCCCAGCTGGCCGTTGGCTCCGATTACTGAGATTTTCATGTGTCATGCTCCATAGGGATTATATTTTTGAGAAAATTCAATTGCCGTGTTTTATGTTCTTGAAAGTCTGGATGTTGTAGTACTGGTCGCTTTCGAAATCACGAAAACTATCCAGATTGTCCACCAGACTCTTGATGGTGTCCACTACAGAAAATGTGGGTTTGAAACCTAACACTTCATTCGCCTTTTGAATGCTTACCTTGTAGTTTCGATAGTCCTCGATGTGCTTGATGTTCATTTTCGGATGAATGTCAAGATATTTGATCAGCCCTTCCTGCACGTAATCTCCAACTTCGCCGACCGTATAATTTCCGGAGGCGACATTGAATACACCGGAAATTTGCCCATTGGTTTCGATGGATCGAACATAAGCCTTTGCAGCGTCACGGATATCGAGGATCGGTCGCCAGATGGCTGGATTGTTTACGGTGATGACGCCATCCTCAATCGCGCATTTGAACATCGTGTTCACGATGAGGTCGAGGCGCATTCTAGGGCTGTATCCACACACGGTGCCCTGGCGCAGTGAAATTACCGAGAAGCTGTCATCCTGCTGTTTCATGGCACCGAACTCACCCTGCAGCTTGGATATACCATAGGGATAGTTAGAGATTGTCGGTCGGGTTTCATCGTATAGTTCCTCAACGGTATAGCCATAGACTGAGCAGGAACTGCCGTAGATATACCGCCGGACGCCGGCGCGCTTGGCAATATAGGCCAAATATGACGGCGCAGAGGCATTGTCGATAAAGTTCTGCGAGGGTGAAAATTCCGCCATCGGATCATTGGAGAGGCCGGCCAGGAAAATGATCTGATCATAACCCTTCAGGTCCTTTTCCTCGACACGGAAGATATCTTTCTGTATGATCTTGACTCTGTCCGGCAGATGGTTTCCGAACCAGAGCAGATCGATAACGTCTACGTCGTATCCCCGTTCAAGCAGCTTGGGTATTATTGTCGAGCCGATATAGCCGGCACCGCCTGCGACCAGTATTTTCATGGAACCCTCCTGACTTCATTGAAAACGTTAATATTGAAAGTGCTCCGATTCCTCGGTCTCATGCCACTGTGAAAGGGTTTGGGCAACCTTGTCCTTTTCGGAAAGGACAGGATCCTTCACGGGCCATTCGATGCCAACCGCCTCATCATTCCATAGTATCCCTGATTCACAGTTACTGTTGTAGGTGCCTGTGGTCAGATACTGGATTTCTGCATATTCTGAAACCACGCAAAATCCACGGGCAAAACCGGCAGGCGCCCATACCGACAATCTGTTTTCTTCGCTGGCTTCGATTCCCACCCATTTACCAAGAGTGGGAGATCCTTTGCGGATATCGACGGCAACCAGAAACGCGGTCCCTCTGGTTACACGCATGAATTTCCCCATGGGTGGGTCCCACTGGAAATGCAGTCCCCTGAGCGTGTTTTGGACTGAGCCGGAATGATTGAATTGAACGAATTTTGACGGAAGACCGAGTTCGCTGAATTGATCTTCTCGATACACTTCCATAAAAAATCCTCGATCATCCTGAAAAACTTCCGGAATGACAATCTTGACCGAATCGATCAGAGTGTTTTTCACAGAAAGTTGCATGTTTTCATCTCCTTCTCTGGGGAAAAGTATGGTTTGATTCGCTTGCTCGGAAAAGCTGAAATGAGGCCCGCGGATACCCGAATTACACACCAATGCTATGTTATGACCTCGGCGACATGCAGATAGTGCCCGCCGATGACTAGGGGAACCGATTTTGCCACTGTTGTCCCGGGAATTCATGCATTCAGTCAGTATGAACTCGACCGCGAATGTAGGCTTACGTCTTGAACCGGTTCCAGAGCAGGGCGGTAAGAAATGAGACCCCCGGCGATAACGAAGTAGAGGGGACTCATCATCGCATTCACGAGACAATCGATCGTGAACCCGAGCAGAACCATCGATAGTGCGGCTGCCGGTGCGTTGTCCGGAAGGGACCATTCGGCAGCAGAGAGGCGCTTGGTCAGTACCAGGATCGGCAGCAATAATACAAACCCAACGCTCACGAGTCCGACCAAGCCATTCTTTCCGAATACGATAATCCAGAAGCTATCGGTAATCGATCGCTTTCCCATCGCGCCCTCAGCTAGTGATTCCGCACGATTTCGATTCCAGCCGCCCCAGCCAAAGTATGGTCGCATCAATGCCCTGTCGATCAGGGTTATTTCGTGGCTGATGCGACTTTGGAATGATCTGGCGCGTAGGGGATCGATCGACTCTATCTGGTTTATGATTGGGGCTGCATGCCAATCCATTTCAACCCGGCTAAAGACATAGAATATCGGAAACAGTGCCAGAAGGATCACAACGGCGCGCGACTTGAACATTTTGGTCGTATACAGTGCACCGAGGCCCATGAACAGAACAAAATAGCCATTCAGGGCCCGGCAGAGCAAAGACACGACCAACAAAATTAACGCAGCGAACCGAGCGGACAGCCATCCGATCCATATGATGGATCGGCTTCGCCACAACCAGACGGCCACCAATGCAGCGCCGGCTATCAGTACGCCGAGCTCTAGGCCGTGACGCAAAAAAACCATCGGTCGATACCATCCCAACCGCCATATCATCTTAAACGGAATCTGTAGAAAACCATAAACATGCTTGTGCAGTTGGGGGCTCATCCGAAGTTCGAACAGGATTAATGGCACATAACAGAGCATGGCGACGATCAGGCCAATGGCCAGTTCGCGCATTCCGATATGGTCGGAAAAGTAGAGACGTCCTATGAAATAGGGGATCCCATAAAAAATCACGTGCGTTAGTACTCCTGAAATGCCGTCGTAAATCCCAAGGCCATTGGCTACCGAACTCGCCATGGGACATAAGCACCATGCAACGATCGGCAGGTCAAACCGTCCCAATCGAATTCCGGATAGACGACTTAAGTCAAAAACCAACACACCCAATACGAGGCCCAGCACGACGGATGTCACTCTCGTGTAATCCGGCAATCCACTGAGTTTGAAGCCCACCTTTTGGGGCAGCAGCAGCCAGCCGGCCAGCAAACTGGCGAGCACGGCCTGCCTCGGACGAAGGACGGAGAACAACACCAGACTCACAACCGGCCATCCGAGCAACATGATATCTGCGACTATTCTCATCAGGCGTTTTTCACCGGCCGATCCCGGGTGCACGAACCACGGCCTGCCAATGCATTGAGAAGCGTGTCCTCGAGAATTTTGGCCGATCGGTCCCAGTCAAATCGGGTCGATATCGTGTAACTGGCTTGACTCATGGCTTGCCACCGATCTTCAGACATTCCCAGTACGCGGCAGACCGCATCGGCCATTTCTGCGGAATCACCAATGGAGACCAGGAATCCCGATATACCATCCTCAACGTAGTCTTCCGGTCCGCCACAACGGGTACTGACGATCGGGCAATGGCAAGCGGCCGCTTCAAGGCCCGGCATCCCGAACCCTTCGGTTGTCGACGGCACGATCCAGCAATCCGCCTGCTGGTAGAGCCGGGGGATTTCGTCCTGCCGGGGCCGGAGGTGAAACTCCAGCCATGACGGTGGATTGTGTTTTCGCAGGAGCGGCGATGATCCGAATGCAATGGCTCGCAAATCCGGGTATCTCTCTCGTATCCGGCGCAATGCCTCAAACGCGGTAGCCGCGCCCTTCCATTCTTGCGTACCGTAGAGCATACCTACCGTCGGCCTATTCGCGCGACCCCGGGCCATGGAATCGAATTGTGACCGATCCACACCATTGGGGACCAGCACAGCATTGAGGTCCCCATACTTCTCAGCCATGAGCTTCTGCAGCCACTTGGCGATAACGAACTTCAGGCCTGTCATTCGGTAGGTTGCCTCTACCCGGTTGGGATCTCCCCCGTGTAGTTCGTGGTGCCGAACTAAGTAGGCTTTCAGTCCTTTCTCCTCGGGCCAGTCCTCGATCCATTCTCGTGTTTCCCACCATGTGGCGATGGACACGTCCGCATCGGGTACGTGTTGCGGTCGAATCACGTTTTCCATTACCGGGATCAATGTCGCCGCGGAGTACTCGAGATGATGATGCCTTTGACCTTGCGTCTTTAGTTCGTGATGAATGTGGCGCAACCATCTTTTAAATTGCAGGAGCTTGGGTGACGGCTTCGGTAGCGCCACAAAGGCGATGTTGACCTCGTGACCACTTCGAACCATTGCCTCGGCTATAAGGCGGTTGGATTTGGTGCCTCCGGACAGGTTGGCTCTTGCCATGATCCAGTTGATTTTCACGCAATTACCTACGTTTGGTATTCTTCCGATAGCTTTAGAAAAGGTGGAAATAAGATTCGTGTATTAACTTCCGGAATTTTCTCCGCAAACGCTGGAGCAGAGTAGGCTTGGGATATCCGTAATAGCGTTGCCAGGGTGGATACTTGTAAGCAGACATTGGAATTCGTTTTCCGGTGTTCAAGAATGGAATGATCCCGCGTCGTGCTAAATAGGTCTCACGGATCTTGCGAAGATCTTCACCCCATTGGTTAATATGGAACACCGTCCAGGTAGGGTCTTCATTCCGTATTAAAACGTAGCGATCCTCTGATTTCATGTAGTCCTGTATTGTTCGCTCTATTAAAAATCTATCTGCTGTTACGGGTTCGTTCCCATGCCGCAGTTTCGGAAGGGTCAGCTGCTTAGCCCGCCCGGCCGCCGAAAGCCATTCGTCCGGTCTGAAAATACAGAAGTTATGGCTGTATTTCTGTGTTCGATAAAACCCGTTTCCGACCGATTGCATATCTTCTGCACGATACGAGCCGCCAAAACCGAAATAACCACCAGCGTTTATTCTCTCAATTGCCGTCTCGAGCCAGTCCCCATGTCCATCTCTGAACGGCAGAACATCGAGCTTTATCAAACAGGCCCATTTGGTATTCACTTTGGAGATTGCCTTATATACACCAAATTGATCAATCTCCTGGGGAGAACGAGCGCCTGCTTGAATCGGTATCAGGATATCGATCATTCCTTCATTTTCAAGCTGACGATAGACCTCCGGAAGAGTTATATTATAAGATACTGAGAATATGACAACTCTCGGCTTTCCGCCCAGGAAGCTAAACCAGTCACCAAGTACTTCCCTGACCATTGTTGTACCTGAACTATACGTGCACAGGGTCAGTTCTTCAAGGGAATCAGATCTGGAATTCAATTCAGTTCTCGCGGGTTAAGAAACCAAAATAAAACTATCTGTATCAAGATTCGAAAAGGCCCAAAGAGTTCTTCACGTGAAGACCAACCTGAACGAGTGTCGATTGTACGCGAGGATCGTCTTCTTCCAGGTATTCATTGCACATTCTCATACCATCTTCGGACAAAATGGACTCAAGCACTTCGGTTGCTCTGGAATCGATCATCAGTCGTCGATACGCTTTCCAGTGGGGAGAATGCAGCAATAGTTTTTTGGAATTCGCCCAGCTGTGGTGAACATCATTCCACGGCTTATCTGACGCGGGTAGATGCAGAAACTTATCGAGTTTCTGAGTTTGTCTTAATTCCCGACGATGGTTGCTTTCTTCTCGTTCATTCGCAGAAGCCGGAATACCCGTATTCGCATTTACGAATTGATTTAACGTGCCGCATATCCTTTCAAATGCCTGGCGCGAAACACTTCCTCCCAGACGATCGATCGGTGACAGGAGAGCGGCAACTTCGATCATATGACGGTGATAAAACAGTTTGTCAGCGCAAAAGAGGCGGCTATTACCCCAGGCTGTGGCGACGTCATGCTGCCGACTAATCGGGTAGAATCCTTGCCACTCGGCTGCCGTTACAGGACGTATCTGGAGCAATTGCTCTAATCGCGTCTGTCTCCGTTCATAGATCTGATCGCGGACATTTTCGGACAGCAGGTTCGGCGAAGCGTGCCAGCGAGAGGTCGTTTCATCGGATCCCCCACGCCGGCGTATCAAATGTTTCAGTTTCTTGAATAATGAATCCCGTCTTAGCCGGTTACGCATTTGGTTCGGCATGAAGTGGTCTTTAAGCAAGGTGTCAGCAAGGAATCCACCGATGACGACATCAAATTCATGCTCCAATCCGTTATCCACAATCGCATAGCCATGCACCGTTGCCCGGACTTCCGAGCCCAGCAGACGCATCGTTCTCGCAAGCACCGTGCCGTAGAAATCGGGATCGCGGCGAACAAGTATATGCCGAACGTTCGACGCTTTAGCGATCTGAGCAGCTGTTCGGGATTCGCGATTCTCTCGTGTGCAGAACGTCAACGCCGCATCGACACCCCGATTCCGCAACAATGCTGCCAGCACAGCCCGGGAATCTCTGCCGCCACTCAGCGTAACGGCAATACGCTCTGATCCTTGAGCAATATCTTTTGCACCTGTACGGATCGCATGAACGAGCTTTTCGGTAACGGTTCTTTGATCCAGCCAGGAATCCGGTTCAATCGGTTGCCAGTAAACGTGCATGTCTCTGTGCACTTCGCCACCGGCGATTCTCCAAGTGTGCGTTGCCCCGGGTTCCAACTCACGTACATGACGAAAGGTCGTAAAAGGAAAAGAGATCTGATCGTAAACGATGAGTTCGCCAATCGATGCCGAATCTATTTTGTCGCTCATCCCGGCCAGATTCGCTATCGGGTCTGCCAGTGTGCCCACGAAATTCGTTTGCCCGGACCGATCGGTGGTTTCATAGAGGGGTTGCGAACCGAGCAAGTCGGTCACAACCGTAATCTGTTCGGAAGCCACTTTCAAAAGCACGAACATGCCGGTCAGAGTATCCAATAGTTGAATGGGTGGTGAGTCCGAGCGCCAACGGTCGGCAGCCTCGATGCAGAATCCGGATGGATCTCTTAATTTGCGGGTGACATCCATTATATTCGGGCGGCCAACGCATGCAAAGAGCAGCCCGTCTTTTTCAAACGGCTCGTATTTTCGACCGGGCGGAGGCTGAATGACCACCGACCCCCATTCGAAGCGCCATATACGAGCCTTTCTATTTTCCACACCCGGTCGATTCTGAAGGTTTTGCGCAATATGCTGTGGATCGACTCGGTTGCCAATTTGTATAATAAAATCACCCATTATGATTTTTACTCCCGAATCCCCTATATAATGTTGAAACAAACCCATCCCAGAGAGATCACTGCGGTCGAGACTGCAAGAGTTCCCAGATCAAGAGCCGGCATCCAAACACCGTGACGCCGGATCGCCCAGGCCAGCAGAGGGTAGTCGACGATTTTTGATGCGGCGACGCCGATAATCATGCCTGTAACGCCGGCCTGAGAAGCGCCGATCGCCATGCATGCGAGCAACAGCAAGCCCCGGCCGGTTTGCAGGACCATGTAACGTTTTGAATCACCCACCGCCAGGAGAATGTTGCTCGACGTGACGTTGATAACGGCACCGATAGCCCCGACCGACAATACTTGAAGCATCCATCCTGCATCGGCATAGCGAGGGTCATAGAGCAGATCGATCAATTCCTGACCGCCAAGCGACAGCACCCACATCAGGGGAACGAAACCGCCAATCAACCACAAGCGCGCCCGAAAGACGCGTCGACGCAGTTGCGCATCACCGCGGTTGTAGAGGTTGGCATAGATCGGGAACATGACTTGAGAATTGAGGCGGAGCAACGCCTGGATGCCCATTCTCGACCAGACAGTCGCTATGGCGAACAGGCCCAGTGTCTGTTTGGTTACGAATAATCCCAGCAAAGCGCGGTCGCCCTGTTGAATGATAAACGTCACCGCCGTGCTCAGAAAGATCCATTTGCCGAACCGAACTAGCTCTTGCACCGCAGATCGGTCCCAGGTGAAGCGGAGTTTTCGTCCGGGGATGAGAAACTGTGACGTTAAGGCCGCAACGGCCATGCGGATGACCCCTCCCAGCGCCAGCGCCCACACCGAACGCAGATACAGCGCAAGTCCGATCATGCACAGCAGGCCGAAAGCCTGGCTCGCGGTCTCCCAAATAACCAGAGGCTTGAGGTTTACATTTCGACGAAGAGACAGGACGCTTGTAGAAGTAAACCCATTGATCAGTGCGGACAAGCCGGCAAAAGGCAGCAACAGTGCTAAAACCGGCTCCTGATAGACGATGGAAACTGGATACGCCGCAATACACGTCACGAGCCAAAGCCCGCACCCTCGAATCACCTGAAGTGTCCAGGCGGTATTGAGAAATCGTTGATCGTCACCACGGGGATCGCGAATAACACCTGCGCTGATACCCATATCCGAGAACATTTGTATGCCGTGCAGGACCATCTCCACAAGGGCCATGATGCCAAATGCCTCGGGGAACAATATCCGCGTCAGAATCAAATTTCCTGAAAGTCTTAGAGCCCGAGCGATCCCGAAGCCGGCCATGGTCCAGGCCGAACCGCGGACTGCCAATCGCTTCATGGAAAACGGGCTTGATCCTGCCAAGGCAGTTTTACCTGAATCCGTGGGCTTTGGCGATTGACTCAAAGGGGCGGAATAGCAGTCGGTTTGTAGCATGCTGTAAAGATGGAGCGGCTTTGATCAGGCCTGATGTGGAGGTTCACAGAGTATGATTCAGTAGTTTGCGGTTACGAGGATGCCTATTCGGATGCTTATTACGGCGAATCGGCAATCAGGTGGTCGGAAGATCATTTTGAATAAAATCTCGCGCAACCAATACCGATTCATTGCATTTTACCATCTGATCCATCGGCGTCAAGAAACACAGAGATCTAAAGAGTGAGAAGGCCGAACCAGACCACGCCCTCGGCGAATATGTTTCCGAGGCCCTCTGAAGGAAAAACTTTGCGTATGAATCCGGTATCGATGCTCCCCGATTCAGGGATTCTTTATTTTCAGATTTTTCGGCGGGAGAATACTTTTTATACTTTCGATAGCACCGACATCCGGAGTGGCATCTCTCTGATATCCGAATACATCGGCAGGAACGCCGGTCAGATTAGTGGGGAGGCGGTCAATCAATATTGCTCCCGTATTCGGGTCGGGATAGCCGAAGTCGACATAAGTGGATGTGTCGGTAAGATCCAGTGCGGCGGCATGATACCGTCCTCCATGAGATTGTGTGGCGGGCGATCCACTATCAGGACTTTTTGATTGAAAATGGGGGCAATTCGACGCATTAAACGAACAACATGGCGAACCCACGTCTACCGCTGCCGAGTAGTAGTGATTATAGAGTGCTTCGTTTCCTTTAGTATTCCCGTTCGCATAGGAAGGCGGATCGATACAGCCTCCGTCGCTGTTAGCTACAAATTCATAAAAAATTGAACCGATGATACTGCTATTCGTCATTTCAAAATTAACGGTCCCCTTATCGAGACCCCAGAAAGCAAATTTTTGATAGGGAAAACTACAATGCCAAATCAGAATATGATCCCAATTGTTATCTTCGACATAGAGGGCACCAGAATTAAAAACTATATTCCCCCCCTCAGCAGGAGGCCTGCCATAACGCCCCGGCTCCCGCATTTCCATAAATACGTTTACAAAGGCTTCATCATTACCACCACCCCTCAGAAATAAACCCTGATAGTGTAAATCAGTGCCATAATAGTTATATACGATCACATTGTTTCCAATCGTACCAAATTGCTGGTAAGAATCCGCATGGGGGTACTGTGCGAGAGCGTCTTCTGGGTCTTGGTCATCAACACGAATATTAACAACAAGGTTGGAATTGCGGGTTACATCTTCGCTGATCCTATAAATAGTAGCATTGCGAAGAATCGTCATGTCCGAAAAAGCCCGGTCCACCTCTGTCGCAAAGGTTTCGGTGGCATAATATTTGGTGCTGCCTTGTATGGGCCGAAGGTCACCGTTGCCGGTGTCCGGATCATTATAAAGTCTGGAGGGTGAATAGAGTTTGCAACCATCCACCCAGAGGTTGGGGACCGTGCCATTTATGACATTGTCACCGTATGAGGAAGCATACAGCGACACACCTTCAAATTTTAGATGGTCGGCACTATCGAAAACGGTTCCACTATCGGAAATGATGATATTGTCTCGACTTGCGCCGGGAGCATTTTTAATGGTAAGCCATTCACCAGAGGTCGATGTGGTGTGGCTGCCGACAGCGGTGTAGTTTCCCGCATCAAGATAAATAATGTTGCCGCTTGAATTTCCGCCATTGGCCGCTTGCGCCACCTGGACTGCCCTTTCGATGGTTCTGCATCGATCGGTGGTGTTGGCTTGACACGAATCGCTGCCGGTAGATGGGTTGACATAAGCATAGTTGCGGTTGGTTGCGTTGGCTCCCTCGACGATTAGCGTCGTTGATCCCAATACCCGGCTCCCGCCGTCATTGCCCACCACAGTCGGTGTCACACTAATTGTACCGTTTGAAGTAAATTCGCTTGCCGAAATAGTAACAAAATACTCATACACACCGGGCCAGGACGCCATTGGTACGGCAGGTTCGGTGTGGGCGTGGCGAGTGTTAAGTTCCATTGCACTCGACGTCTTCGTGCCTCCCGAATATCCCTGCCCCGATATGGCAAATTCTACCCGATTGATTCCCGCCTTTGAGAAGGCAACTACGCCGAAGGTAAAGCTGCCACCATATTCGATGCGTTGATATGGAACAACGTCTGTGTGAGCAATGGGTGTAAGGGCGAAGCACAGTGCTGGTAAAGATAAGACCAATATGAATGATAAAAGAAAATGTACGCCGGTGATTTTAATTTTTGAAGTCGTGTGTGAGTGCGCCATTTTTATTACTCCAAAACTTTGAGAGGGGAAAACCTGAATTTCGAGTGTTTGTCCGGGAACAAAAAAGTCAGATCGGACGGCCATTCATATGTTAACTATGTGCGTAACTTAGGTTATCCGAAACAGGTACCTAAAGTCAATCAGGCCAGGTCCTGTAAAGATTCCATCCTAAGGATAAATAACCCATGTGATTCCGAAAATCAGATGGGCGTCTTGTATGCGTTCGTTTACACATTGATTACGGTCTTTTTTGGTGGAGCAAAATGTATGCCGATAAAGGTTGAATTTATAAAATCACAAGAGCTATGTATTAAATGAGAACTATATATAGAATTTTATTTTTTGTACGCAAGTTCATTAACAGCTTCATTGTTTATCATTATTCAAATCACTTACATGAGTGTCCCGAGGAATTACGTTTGTTTTTTGTGAATTCTCGGAACATGGATGAATCGACAATGCCGCCATATGGTCTACCTTATAATCGATATCGAATATTGTAATTTCGATTTCAATTTCGTAATTAAAAATTCACAATCTTCATTCAGCACACAGGCCATCATTTGTATTGACAGGCACGAGTTCCAGCTACATGGCGCCTTTCGACGATATGACCGCAGGCAGAGTTTTCAATAGTATTTTAAAGTCTAGAAACAGCGACCAGTTTTCGATATAATTGAGGTCCAACTCCAACCACTTTGAAAAGGGCAGACTGCTTCTTCCGGAGACCTGCCAGAGACAGGTGAGGCCCGGTTTGACGCTGAAACGCTTACGCTGGATCCCTCTGTCGAAAAGATCGACATCGCGAATTGACATGGGCCGTGGTCCCACGAGGCTCATTTCTCCCTTGAGCACATTGATAAGTTGCGGCAACTCATCAAGACTGGTCTTACGAATGAAACGACCGACTCGAGTGAGCCGGGGGTCATCTGATATTTTAAATATGGGTCCTCCGGCTTCGTTCAGGTGCTCGATGTCTTTTATCCTGTCTTCCGCATCGATAACCATGGAACGAAATTTTATCATTGGAAAAAGTCGTTTTTTAAAACCGACGCGCTCCTGTATGAAAAACACCGGCCCGGGGCTGTCCAATTTAATGGCGATCGCAATAATGGCATAAAGCGGTAACGCAATTGGAAGTGCGATAATCACTAATATTAAATCAATAAAGCGTTTTACCATTAACATATTCTCATCGAGAGACACCGGCTCCATTGTGAGTAGTGGGATATCGTCAACCTGCGTCAGACTGATTCGAGGAACCTCTATGTCATAAACATCCGCCATGAATCTTAGCTTTATCCCTTCCTCCTCACATTCATGGGCAATGTCTTCGACATCTTTCAGCATCGATCTTGGAATCGCGAGTATGACATCGTCCACAACGTTTTGCTTCAGGATTTCACAGATATCTTCGACGGTGCCGAGCACGCGTTTGTCGAGCACTTTTGTTCCCACACGAGATTCATCCGGATCGAGATGACCGATGATATCAATTCCCCATTCCGATTTGTTTTTTAAACTTTCGGCAAGGTGTTGGGCGCGCATACCTGTGCCGATGATGAGGACTCTATGAAGGTTTTGTCCTTTTTTGAGGGTTTTTTTAAAATATAAGGAAAAAGAATGTCCTTACCATGGAGAGAGTGATGATATTCAACAAAGCAAAAGAAAGAATTATGGATCGACTGATATAATCGACTCGCAACAAAAACAACAGAGTTAACAAAATGGTAATACTTATAAACATTGCGCGTGCGATCGCCCAGATATAATGCCCGATTGACGACACTCGGGGGCCTTTGTAAGCGCCGAAACGCGATAAAAAGAATATCAGAAAAGATAATAAAAGAGGAATTAGGGCAATATGGGAGAACAGATCGGGCTTGTCGATTTGGATAAAGATATCAAAAGGTAAGGTATATCGAAACCAAAACGCGATGAGGAACATCAAGATCGAAATACAAATATCCAGGATGAACAAATAGCGATTGATTTCAAAATGTTTGTCTTCAAACATATTACTCGTCTCGCAACAAAATTCCCAGGGATTTACAAGATATTCTGATCAGATCGTACCGGCGCCCTTCCAGAGCAAATTCGATGAATATTTTGATGTCAACGGGCATTCGAAAAAGAGTCGTGCTATGTCTGATAGGGTCTCACGGGACTCAGCCGGATGCTGAAAAAAAGCCGATTTTCAGTGTATTTGTTGGTTTCGATCGTCGAATCCACATTACGAAAGGTGTAGTTAAATTGAAGCGATAACCAGCGGAGAGGACTCCAGTCAAGACCGCCTCCGACTCGTGATTGACGATCGGTTCTATCCGGTAGAACGTTTAAATATTCCGTGTTGCGATATGAGCTATAAAGGGTTCCATTAACATAGCGAGATAGCTGATAGCTTCCCGACAATGCCGCCTCCCAAAAACGATTGAACCCAAGATTTTGGGCGGTGTTGAATCCCTCATTGTACCCGCTGAGGGCAATAGCGCGTATGGATCCCCGCTTGAAACGTTTGTTCAATCGCGCGTTCAGAGACAAATCCGGTTCATCCGGTTGCCCTCTCTCAAAGTCTCGGATGAAATAGCCGACTTCGAAGTTGGCATCGATTTTATCAGAGATAACATAGGTAAAACCCGCTGTTGGGTTTATCACGGTATAATCCACAAAAGCCTGGGCCCCGACTCCCGGATCAATGGCAACGCCTTGTTCCTCGAAATCAGCCACTTCGTGCAAAACTCGAGCGAATACATTAAGAGCGTTGGAAAAACGATAGAAAACTCCTGCATCGGCAGTATATCGGTCCAGGTCCGGGTCGATCTCGAATTCGCTCCGATTGAAACTTACGTTTGCCGAAATACCCCAACGATTCGTCAGATTAAAGGTAATTCCGGCGGCAGGAGAGCTTCTTATGCTGTCCTGGAAGGACGGATCTTCGTTTATCAACAGATAGTTTTGATATGAAAAATATAGGCTGTTGTTTCGGCCGAATTGTTGATCTACTCGAGCATTAAACGTATTTCGCCAATACCGTTGTCGACTTCTCCGAATCGTTGGATCCTCAACGGATCCGGGAGGAACTGTTGTCACATCGGATCGATCAAGTGGTGCTGGGTTTTCAGTTTGCACAAATCTGTTATTGAGGTTGAAGCGTGTATGTTTGGATAAATTTGCTGAAAAATTCAAAAGTGCACTGTGGCGCCAGTTGTTTCGTTCCGAAAAATTAGCATAGCTCGCATAGGCGCCGTCATAACTGACATCGAGTCCATATTTTTCGCCAAAGAGGCCGGCCGTAAATCCGCCTCCAGCCGTTGTAATGTTCTCGGATACCAGGTCTGTTTCACTCAAAAGAAAGTTGTCCGTCCACTCCTCTCCCACAGATGCCCGAGGGATAAACGTAAACTGAGCGGCAATCGCCATTGATGCAGTTGACAAAAAGAAAGTAAAAAAAATAACACTATAGAATATTTGTTTCATCACTTGTCGTTTAAAAGCGTTGTAGTTAGCTTTCCGAAGTAGAATTCAAATATTGAATGATGCTAAACAGTTAAGAAATAGTTTTTTATTCTGATTTTATGTCTAATAAAACCTCACCGAGGTTTTATTAGGGGACAATGATCGTATCGTCCGCCTGAAGAAGCACATTCTGGCTGTAGTCTTTTCGTTTCACGATATCTTTGTAATTAATTTCATAAATTTTTTCCTTGCCGTTTTCCCTTCGCAGCAAGATAATCTTCTTTTTCGATGCCCACTCGGTAAAACCGCCGGCCATGGCAAATGCTTGAAGAACGGTCATTTTTTTTAGAAGCGGATATTCGCCAGTATTCACAACTTCACCGAGCACATAAAATCTCTGGCTCCCGGGATTTCTCACAGTAACAGTTATTTCCGGAGCTTCGACATAGTCCTGCAGTTTTTTTTCAAGATCATTCTTCAACTCCCCGGTTGTCCGGCCTTCAGCCCGGATGTCACCCAGCAGCGGAAAAGTGATATACCCATCATTGCGCACAAAAACGTCCTCCCTCGAGAAATCAGGCTCCTTCCAGGTTATTATTTCCAGAACGTCGCCGGCTCCCAACCGATACATATCCTCCATATTCTGAGCGCAAGCCCATTGAGACTCAAATACTATGGACACAAACACGATGATGAGAGCCCCGACCATAATTACTCTATGAAAGCTGTTGGACAATTCCGATCCTTCCTTTCTGTTATTCAAGACGCCCCCAATTCGAGGTGTTTTCAGACAGCTCCGCCTCCTCAATTACAAGGCGAAACAGCCTTTAAATAATTGAAAATATTAAATAAAAAAAGAGCCCGAGTTGTTTTTTAAATGTTGCCGAAATCAATTCGGCAAAAGCTAAGCAATTATTGTTCCGGTAGCGATGTTGCTTAGAATGAGCACGGCATTCAGGAAACCGAACTTCTATTCTTAAATTAATCCTCTTCCGCGTGATAATAGTAGGAAGAATGGCTGCATAACGGTGGTATCCCCGAGATGCGATGAATGGTTTCTGAAACCAGTTCAGTACAATCCCTACAATTCTTTCTTTACCCACCAAATTAACGATGTTGGAAAGCAAATGGCGGCCGGTATGGCCATGTTTGATGACGACCAGAACGCCATCGGTTTGACGCGTCAATGCGTTTGCCTCTGCTGCAAATGCCGGCGGGGCAGCATCTATAATGACGTACCAATCAGAGTACCGATCCCGCAGTTCGGAAAGCAGCTCCAGCATGCGCGGCGAAGTGATCAGTTCTGTGGCATTCTTCAAGGATCGTCCGGCAGTAACGATTTTTAGCCGATCGACAGGTGTATTCATGAAAATTTCCGGGAGGGATGTTTTATGAGAAAGGTAATCGCCCAACCCTGTTACACGGCCGTACCCGAACAATTTATGGACGGTCGGTCTTCGTAAATCGCAGTCAATTAAAAGGACTTTCTCGTTCACATTCTGAGCGATACTAATGGCCAAATTTGATGCCACCACGGATTTACCCTCGCCGGGCATGGCGCTGGTGACCATTAGCATCTTCTGTACCTTGCCATCCTTTGGGAACAGCAGGCGTGTTTTCAGTATTCTGATCTGTTCGGCCCAGATAGAATTTGGCTCGTGAAGGCACATAAGAATCGGATCTAGCTTGTGTTCCGGAGGAATTTCGGAGTCCGCAGCTTTTTCATGCGCATTTGATGAGGTCGGCTCTTGAAGCCGAGAAAATGAAAGCACTTTTTCGCTGTTCGCTTTTTGAGATGCCTTATTCTGTTTTTCGAAGGCTTTCGATAATTTTCCCAACGGCAGCTCCCTGGCACTATAAAAATAAAATCGTATAACGATTTTATGAAACGCGACGACGTCGCTAAGTTTTCGGATTAGGTTTCCATTCCTGCAGACCCGTTGAGCGGGTATTCCACTTCGTTGCAGCAAGCACCGTAAAAAAGTTTCAATAAAGGTTTAAATATAGAATGTGATCTGCTTGATCATGCTCAATGTCTCTCTTTCTCCGACCATCGTGATAGATGCTAAAAATGAAAATAGGGCGATCGATATACACCCGCCCATGACACTGAGAACGAGATTCGCGCGCTTGTAGAATTTGACCTTCGGCGTCAACCGGACGGGAATAATCGCAAGAACAGGCAGATCTAGACCGGTTTCAATGTCATCAATTGTTTTGAAAGAGTCATTGAAGTATTCTCTAAGGAAAATTAAGCTGCCGCCGATTCCGAGTCCACCCGCAATAGCAATAAAGAGTAAGCGTTTCATATTCGGTTCCACAGGTTTGGTGGGTATTTTTGCTGGATCTAAAATTCGGAATTGCTCGCCTTTCTGTTTTTTTTCCATGTTGACCGCAAGGTCGGCTTCCAATTTTCTCTGTAATAGTGAGCCGTAGGTTCCGCTGACCTCCTCATAATCTCTTTTTAAACTGAGCAGCTCCTGCTCTTTTTTGGGAATTTCCTCGATTCTTTTTTGGTACATTGCCAATTTTTCCTGAAGGATCGTTATCTCTTCCTTTAGACCGGCAATGTCACGGTTGGTAGCTTCAACTTCCTTAAGTAGCGACATTTCTATCTGGACAAACGGGTTGTTTTTGCTAGAGAACGATGCAACTTGAGCTGTTTCGTTTTGATTCTCCTCCTGCTTCTGGTTTCGATCTTCGAGGTTCTCAATTTTCCGTTTAAGTCGTATCACGTCCGGATGTTTGGGTGTGTATTTCCCCTCCAGATCGGCGAGTTGTCTCTTCAAGGCCATAAGGTTGTCCGCCTCGCTGAATGAGAACGATGCCGTGGCTTGATCTTCGTTGGTGCTTCGGTTCCGCATTCCTTCTTCCAATTGTTGGTTCAGGGAAATCAGGAGCAATTTGGAGTCCCGAAGGGTGTTCTGTCTATGGTTGATTTCCTCCTGCAGTCGATCTGCTATTCGAAGATTCGAATCCAGCTGCTCTGGAAGGGAACCCATGTTTTCCTCACGATATTGTTTAAGGGCTCCCTCCATCCGAATGAGTTTGGCGCGCATCGCAGTTAGCTCGTCATCCAGAAATTTACTTGTTCCAATCGCCTGTTCCTCTCTCACTTTCAAGTTTTGATCGATAAAGTAAGATGACAGCGCATTCGTCACCTTTGTGATTTGCCCGGGGTTTTGACCTTTAAAAGAAATAGAAAAGGCATCTGTTGTTCTATGGCGGCTGTGAGTCACATCGACGGAGATACGCCTGCGCAGACTCCCGATCATGTCCTCCATATACATGGTTTTTTTCTGTTGCTCCGTATACAAGCCGAAATCGTTTATAATCTTTTCAAGATTGGTCCGGCTCATAATCTGTTCGGAAATTGTGCTGATCCGTTGTTCGAGGTCCGATGACACAACGGATTGCACAAAATCCGACGGGACTTTTTGCGGCTGTACCAAAATTAATGTTTTGGCTTCGTAGACTTTGGGCAATGTCAACGACGAATAAATGCCGACTATCATTGCCAATATAAAGGGTATGATGATATACCACCTTCTGCGAATCAGTATGTCAACGATTTGTTCAGGCGTTATATTGGAATTATTTTCCATTGTTTTTCACCGATCCTTCGGTTGTCTGTCATCTATCGTTCCGCCACATAAAACCCTATCTGTTTATTTGATACTCCTTTATTTTGTTCAGAAGTGACTTGTAGCTGATATCCAAGAGTTGTGCCGCTTTTCGCCGATTCCATTTTGTTATGCCCAAAGTTTTGGTGATAATCTGTTTCTCGGTGGCTGAGACCAGCTGTTTGGAGAAGAATTTCAACGAAAAAGAGTTTATATCGACGGCCTGGAAGAGGCTATCGATGTGCTCTGTCAATTTTTTACTGTGGCAGGTTTGAAGGATAGCTTTGTCCGATTGTCTGCTGGCTTTTAATCTGTCGGGCAAAGTTGTGCCCAATTCTTCTTTACCGGAAAGGACGACTTGCTTGACGGTGGATTCGAGTTCACGGATGTTCTCGGGCCAGGAAAAGTCCAGGAGTTTTTTCTTCGTTTCCTCCGAGATGGTGCAATAGGGCCGTGACAGTAACCTTGAATACTTGTTACTGAAGAAGTCAGCCAATAATCTGAGATCCTCAGGCCGTTCACGCAGTGGCGGAACCTTTATGTTGTATACACTCAGTTGATGTAACACTTCCCTGTCAAATTGCCGTTTTCGGATCAATTCCCCCATGTTGATGCGTGATGACGATATTACATGCCAATTCGGGCTTGGTGACGTACTTTGGGAAAGCCCGCTATGTGAGGTATTGTTGAGAAGCACACGAACTTGGTTTTGTAAAGACGGGGTGAGATGTTCGATGCCGTCAAGAAGGATTGTGGGAGAACGATCAGTTCTCGCATGTGTATTCTCTGAGGACCTAATGTTGTGAACCTCGCCGATCACATATTGTGAAAAATCCTGAGCTAATTCCTGATTTTTTGAAATGGCCAAGACGTTTATTTTTACCAATGGGCCGGAATTCAGATTCGAGCGACTGTGAATGACATTGGCCACGAGGTCTTTTCCGGAACCGGGTTCTCCGGTTATCATTACTGTTTCTTTTGAGCGAACCGCTTCGTTAATGATTTTTTTTAATTTTTGAATCTCGGGGCTTTCTCCGACGATCATTGGAGGGTTTGAAAAGGGACTTTGGTGAAGCGGCATCTGGATGAGTCTCAGCAGATTTTCCGTGGCGACAGCGACACTCGAATCGGCGGTCTGTGTTATGATATTTTCGAATAGATTCAATTCGATCAGGTTCACCACGCGATTGGTGATGCCGATGATCAGAACTGGAAACAACGGATTTATGGATTTAATATGGTAAATGAGCCGTGCAACGGCATGAAAGGGAAGGTTTCCGAATACAATGGCGTCTGGATTGATTGAGGCAAAATTGTCCAGGCAGGGGGTTACCCGGTCAAAACAGAATGGCAGGCAGGAAGCATCTGAAATGCAGCACCGAAATCGTTCCCATTGAGATCGGTCTTGGTCAATAAAGATAATTTTGGTAGACTTAAATTGGTTCATCGCCTTAAACGAGAATGACACGTCTGATTTTGTATGGGACAGGCAACACCAAGAAGGTTAATATTGCATTGAACCTATCATGGTTAAAGAGCATGACGATTGAGTGACAGATAAGTGGTTTAGCAACATTCGTGCCTTTTATTGATGAAATGCAATATTTCCGAATTTTAGGGATAGTTGTTGCATAACCTATTAAAATGCAATGATTTATCTTGCACTTTGATGTGTCAAATTATATGATGGTAACTGTTGTTTGAATATTTTGAGGAACAAGATACCATTTAACTGCAAAACTTTCCACAATATGGTAAAATTTTTCACATATTGTATTGACATCGTTTTTTTGCCCCCAAACATTGCGGGAGATCCTGAAAGTTATGAGTTCTAATTTCAGATTGCTGATCATCGATGACGATGAAGAAACCTTATTCAGTCTGAAAAGCTATTTCAGCAAAAAGAGCTATGACACCGTCACTGCCGAAAACGGTCTTGAAGCCTTGAAAATTATAGAAAAATCAGACGGTCAATTCGACATTTTGATTACAGACATCGTCATGCCCACCGTCACCGGTGTCGGTGTTATTAAGGTTCTAAAGAAAAAATATCCGAAAATACCGATAATTGCCATGACGGGATATGGCCAGCACCCCGAAGCGATGGCTGCCGAAGCTGAGGCGGATATTATTTTAAAAAAACCCATTGAGTTACCGAAGCTCGAGGAATCGGTAATATCTTTGCTGTCTCAAGCATTAAAAAAATAATCGGTAACGATTTTCCACCATACCGAAAAATCATGAACTCTTTCCAGCGAGCGATTAATGGAACCTGAAATTATTGGAAGAAGCGCAAACCTTGAAAGGGTCCGGGAACTGATCGAGCATATCGCGGATACCGGTCTGAATACAGTTGTTTCAGGGGAAACGGGCGTTGGGAAGGAACTCATCGCCCAAGCCCTATACTTTCGATCACCGCGAAGAGGAAAACCTTTTGTCAAGGTAAACTGTGCGGCGTTGCCTGATGGTCTGCTTGAAAGTGAGCTTTTTGGATTTGAACGTGGGGCATTTACAGGCGCGGAACGCAAGACACGCGGAAAGTTTCAAATCGCACACAGCGGCGTGTTGTTCCTCGACGAAATAGGGGACATGTCACTGCCCCTTCAGTCAAAGCTTCTTCACGTGCTTCAAAGCGGTGAGTTCAATCCTCTGGGTTCGGAAAAAATGGTCACGACGGACACGTGGATTATCGCCGCCACCAATCATGATCTGAAACGTGACATAGAGACCGCGACCTTCCGGGAGGACCTGTATTATCGTCTAAATATTATTAAAATATTGATCAGCCCGCTCAGAGATCGGCCCGAAGACATCCCGGATCTTATCGACTATTATTATGAGAAATACTCGGAAACACTCAAAAAGAACAAAATACCCTATCCCTCAAGCGAAATTTTAGGTATTTTGACATCCTATGGCTGGCCCGGAAATGTGCGGGAACTTCAAAATGTGATGAAAAAGGCCATCGTTCTTGGCGGTTGGGATGAGGTACTTTCTGAACTCAACGGGCTGTTGCCCAAATAGCCATTGAATCGCATGGTTTTAGTTGCTAGGTGTTCATAAACCACTCGAGCACTGAGGTAACCGATTATGATGGGGC
>CAFBRK010000154.1 GCA_903231505.1 Olavius algarvensis associated proteobacterium Delta 3
GGAGGCTTGCCCGCCTTTGGCGGGTCGGATGTCTGATGTCAGAGGACAGGTGTCGGGTTTCAGGTTTCAGGGATAAAAGGATCTCACAGAGCTCGCAGAGTTCTCAGAGAAAAAAA
>CAFBRK010000155.1 GCA_903231505.1 Olavius algarvensis associated proteobacterium Delta 3
AAACGAACCAAAAGAAAGGGCATCCCGTCCCTTGGTCCTCCGGACTTCCCTGCGCTTCTCGACCCGGTCCTGGCACGCAAAAACTCGCCCCGCCGACGGCGAGGCTCAAACAGTTTGCGCGCCTTCTCAGCCCGGCTCTGCGATGCTCGGCTGCGGTGCTATGGGAAATGCGTCTGACTGCCATCGGCCCCCTTTGTAGCCTCAAACGAAAACATGCCAATTTCGTGTGAGCAACGGCCGGCAATGTGGGAGCGGCAAGTCATCGTTCCGAAAAAACCTGGCTGGGACACCGATGGTTCATTCGGTTCGAACCAACTTGCCGGCAATCAACTCCGAAAGCTGCTGGGCGAACTTTTTGTCCAGAGGCGCATGATTGTTCAGCAGCCGGTACCACATCGGCCCATATATCAAGTCGATGATCAATTCGATATCCACATCGGATGCCAGCTCCCCACGCTCGATTCCTCTTGTCAGAATCTCTCGCAGCGCATGACGGCGGCTGGCGATAAAAATTTCCCGCATGGCCACGGCGAAGTCCGGATCGATCAGGGCCTCAGACATCAACCCGCGCACTACCTCGCCGGATTCGCGGGTTAAACTGTGGATTGCATCACACCCCTCACGCATGTTGCCGCCATGGCACCGGAGCGATTGGCCTCCCTGATGTTTCTGGCGGTGCCTTACGGCGGGTTGCTGTCGCGGCGGAACTAAAGCCGAGTGAAACAGTGATTCTCGGCGGCGCCACAGGTAACTTTGGGGCCCACGGTGTGCTCGTCGCCCTTGCCATGGGGGCATCCCGTATCATCCCCACCGGTCGCAAGGCATCGATTCTCGAGGACTTGAAAGCGCTGGCACCCAACCGCGTTTTTCCGGTAGTGCTCACCGAAGATGTCGAAAACAACACGGCCGGTATGGTTACCGCAGCGGACGGTCCGGCGGACTGCTACTTCGACATCACCGGCGGCAGCGGCACCGAACCGGTTCTGGCGTCCATCAGAGCCCTGACAAATGGCGGCCGGGCCGTATTGATGGGGGCTCTGCCGGAAGCCATCCAAATTCCGTATCGAGAGATCATGGTGAGCGGCTTAACGATCCGGGGCAATTTCATGTATCCGCCTGAGGCGCCTGCTGATATTTCCCGTATGATTGCCGCTGGTTCTATCGATCTGATTGTTCTCGACATTCGTAAATACCCGCTGAATGAAGCGCCGGCCGCGATTGCCGAGGCAACCGGAAAAGGTGGTCTATCGTTCAACGTGGTGACAGGCGCACCAATTGGATAGATTCGGGTGTTTTCTATAACCATGCATGCCGGTCTCTCCGATGGACAGCGTCCCTAAAACGGAAGCGTCCCTTTTCCCATAAGCCAAAATGCCGGAATCCACAATCCGACGGCAACCCAGACAATAAGGGAGTAAGCCACTACCTTTCCGGATAGCTTTCCGTAAAATGCCAGCCAGACTTCAAAGGTGAGCACCGCATATCCCAGGCAGGCGAACGCCAGGTAGTTGCTTTTGGCAATCAAGACGTTTCCCGCCGCATCCTTCGCGCCAGTAAAAAAAAGGACCATATAAATCGTGGAAATCAGGGCCACCGTGAGGCTGACGTTGCCCACGGATCTCAGATCTTCCAGACCAGTCAACAACGCGTAAGACACGCAGCAGTATAGAAGACCATGGGCGAACAAAAGACCTGCGGTAAAGTTGTCCTTAAACACGGCTGCCTGGATAACGGCGCCCAGAATCACAAGCGCGCCGACGAAACCGGTCGCGGCTCCGGTTCCCTTGGGTTCTCCTTTACCCAGGTTCAATAGGGCCACCGGCAACCACATTACGGCTATCGCGACAAGTATTGATGTTGTCATAATTTTTCTCCCTTTTTAGATTAAGAATCGTGTGCGGACTTCTCCATTCTCGGATGGGAAGAAGAACGGTGTCTGTTGGAAGTAGAAGGAAGATATAAATTGACAGCGTAGAAAGGAATTGGAAATGTCGCGGATATGTTCAGGTCTCGGTGAAGAAGCCCCCTTTTTGCTTCTGCCGGAGAGTTGCTGGAACCGCCGGCGGGAGCAGCTATCCGTCCTCGATTGAAATGGACCTTATGTTTCCGTGTTCACCTCCTTTGTTCTGATACTCCGACACCACAGTTGTTTTCAATAGCCGATGCCCGAGACCAAAGATACGCTTTCAGAAATAGGCTGTAGGGCTCAGTGACGAGGAGATCGTCACACAGTCTTTGAGCAATATCTATGCCATCCTATGAATGTTTCCTCTTCACCCCATGGAGGTGTTTCACCATACGGTTAAACAAACGCAAATGATCCTTTAACGCTCTGGAATCAGATGATATTTTTATTTTGATGGTGAGAAACCGGTCATCATACCATCGTTCCGGCGGCAATGGTATGATGCCCTTGGAAAACATCCGGGATCCGACGGCAACGCAAAGGTACTCACGAACCAACTGCAGGATGACGGAAAGTTCGTATAAGATAATGTAATTATATGAAAAGAATGCCCTGGATGCCATCTGGGGTCGAATGGGGCGTTTGGGGACAACGCCATGTTGACCTGTCGGCCGTACGTGCACACGGGAAGATATCCTCCAAGGGCCATTGATGATGTGTTAATGACGGGGTCATCATGGGAAACGTCACGGCGTGTGATACGGGCATTTGTCTGACATAAACGCGGTGGAAAGGGATGATATCCGTATCGTGCACGGTTCGGGCTAATCGATGTATTTGTCCAATCCCATGTGCCGGTGGAAATCCAGAAAATCCGAACTGCCGAACTTCGGCAAAAGGGACAGGTAGGCAAATCCGTCCAGGGGCAGACTGAATCGCTCCAGGCCGGGTTCCGTGCAACTGCTGCATTCATCAAAATGACCGATGCGTTTGCGGATGTGATCTGCTTCAGTTGAGAAGAAGACATCCTCCAAGGATGTGTTCCGGATATTCCCGACAGAAGGACCGAGCAGGGGACACAGATACAGATCGCCGTTGCTGCGCACGAAGAAATAGTTAAATCCGCAGGTACAGGGTTTTTGCATGCGACCGGTGCAAAAATAATCAATCAAACGCCGGCTGTGATAGCTCCAGCCGGAGGGCTCTTGCCGGAAAAAACGGATCATCTTGGATCTGTCATCGGCGCTGAACGCCAAATCGTCGGCCCGGTCGATGTTCAGGTATCTTCCGCCGGTGATGATGCATGGCGAAATGATCGTGAACAAACGATTGGCTTTTGCATAATCCGCAATCCCGTTCAGTTCATCGACGTTGATCGGCAAGATGGTGGTCTTCACGCCGATGATCAGGTTCGGATAGCGTCGGCGAAGATCGATCAAGCCCTCTATGGTTTTGTTCAACTTCTGCCAGGCATGTTTGACATTGCGTATCCGGTCGTGAATAGGACTGGCCGCATCCATGGCACAAACCATGACCAGCTCGACATTCCGGCGGGCCAATCGTTCGACAATATCTGCAACGGCAGTTACCACTCGCCGTGTCAGGAAACCGTTGGTGGTCACCGCCACCGCTTTCAATCGCCTCAGGCGGGTCTGCTTGAGGCGGCACAGCCCCTGGAAAAAATCGATCAGGTCATCACGTAGAAAAGGCTCTCCGCCGGTCACATCCAGTTCCCGCAGATTGGCCAGGGCCGGTGACGCCAGCATGGACAGCCAGTCTTCGACGGGAAGATTGGGCACCCGGGCAGGTATTTTCCATATGTTGCACATGATGCAACGGGCAATACAATCGTGGGTGATTTCAATACTGATGGCCGCCGGTTTTCCCGGCTTTCCCCGGGCACGCAAATACCGGAAGCGAAGCCCATTGAGGCATAGCCGTGTAATCATATTTGTGAGATGGGTGTTCATGACGCTGGGTTGAGAACGAATTTTGGCAATAAATTTAGAGAGCTATTGTTGCATCCCAAATGTAATGCTACAACAGTGCGTCTGACTATTATGGATCATCCCCCAGTTAGTTGTGGCTAATTCATTTAAAATAAGTGAATCTTTTCCCATTGAGTCAGCGGTATCTCAGAGGGTTCAAGGGGTCGAGGATTCAAGGGGTCGAGTGAAATCCAATAACATTTCAAGATGTTGATATTATAAAAAAAGTCTTATGATCTGGTTGTAAAGACATGAGAATAACAGCAACATCCCGAATGAAAGAACGCTACCGCTAAATGTCATAGACCAGAAGATCTGCCGTTTCTATTTGCATAACTATAGCCGAAAGGTATGGAAATAATACTACCACTGAAGGTGTTCGGATGCGATAAACGTGTTATGGTTCGATTTAGAACTGGAAACCCAGATTTAGATAACAGCAGATTTAGCGTTTCGCCCTTCGAGCGACATCGTCCCGTTTCATAATATCGTCGCACGATTTTATGAAAACCGAACACTTGAGTCATTTACCCTTGAATCCCTGGTCGCCTCCGGCGCCGCCATAGGCGGGTAAACCTTGGACCCTCTTCTCCAGCTAAATTGGATAAGAGCCATTTTTGCCAACATATCATCGCTACCGTTCTAATTGAATGATAAAAAACACCGATGGAAACCGCGACACCAATGCCTATCAGGGCCTGAGGGATGCTGCCGGCGAAATCTCGGACATCTCCTCTATCCCGGGGGACCACCAGGCGGGTGCTGGAGAGATTCAACAGCGTCCCTTCCGCCTGATGGTCGGAATCTGCTGTTTAATTGCCTTTACGTGCTATTTCGGTTCCTACATGCGGCTGCCGGTTGTGCCTCTTTTTGCCAGTTCCTTGGGCATCGATACCGCCCAAATCGGATTGATTAACTCGGCCTTTTTTTTAATGGCGGGATTGCTGTCGCTTCCACTGGGTGCCGTGTCGGACCGGATGGGGGCAAAACCCATGGCTGCCACCGGGTTGCTCATTCTGGCCGGCACATCATTTCTTCTTTACTTCAGTACCCACTTTTTCCATTTCTTATTGCTCTATGTGCTGTTTGGTGTCGGCATCGCGGCATTCGGCCCTACCATGATGTCGGCGGTTGCAAATTTCGCCCCGCCGACCCACCTGGGCCGGGTGTACGGATGGTATACCACGGCCCTTTTCTGCGCCATGAGCCTCGGGCCGGCCGCAGGCGGTTATGCGGCGCGGGAATTTGGTTTTCAACCGGTATTCCTGATTTCCGGAGCCATTATCCTGGGTGGCTTCGCTCTGACCGTTGGCCTGTTTCCCGGCACCCGCTCCCGGGAAATCGGAGGAACCGGCCAGTCCCTTTCTGGTTTTCCCGCATTGTTCAAAAACCGCTCCCTTATGGGGTGCTGGGCGGCGACCCTCGGTGGATGCTTTGGACTGGGCATGTTTATCACGTTCTCACCACTTTATGCAGTGGAATAGGGCTTGCCGGTGAGTCAGATCGGTCTCCTGTTTTTCTACCAAGGCATGTTCAATGCGCTGTCCCGCTTTCCTTTCGGTATTCTGAGCGATCGGATGTCCGATCGACGTATCCTGGTCGTTGCCGGATTTATAGGAATCATCGCATCCAATATCGGGTTCGGGATGTCGGCCCGGGTAATTCATTTTATGATGTGGGCCATCCTGTTAGGGATCAGCATGGGACTGGCATTTACTTCTGTGGGAGCCCTTGTGGCCGAAGCCGTCTCCCCGGGGCAGCGCGGGCTGGCCATGGGGGGCTACAACGCCGCCATTTTTTTCGGGATGATGATGAGTTCCGCATCCATGGGCGCCGTTATTGAGAAAGCTGATTTCAGCACCGGATTTTTTACGGCCGCGGTGATCGTTCTGATTTTTTCAGGGGTGTTCTATCTGCTGACTGCCGATAAAAGTTAGTTCCATTTGCACTCTCAACGATAGTGGATCATCAGGAAATGTTCCACTTGCTGTAATTGTTTCGAATTTTGAATTTAGGTCATTCGAATTCGGGACTATGAACCAATCTAAGGATACGGAAATTGACCGTCCTATCACCCCCACCGTTCCTCCCCCATCAAGGGGGAGGACAAAATTTCCCTCCCCTGGCGGCTCGTGGTGAGCCAAGTCGAACTAGAGGGAGGGGGTAGGATAGGTACATTCCTTATTATTGGTTATAGGCCCCTTCGAATTTGTGACTCTCCGCAGGCTGGGGACTATCTGAGGCCGCCTGTTATACGGAATGATTACTCACTCTTCAGAAGGCCACGAATACACCGCCTGGCGCAGTTGACATCGATCTTCGGGAGTCATGGGATCCCCGTGAACCGCGTCGGCCCGCCCCATGCAACCGCCTTTGCAATGAGCCCAACCGACACAATCCCGACATTCGGAGAGGGACGCCTGACGGTGACGCTCGCGTTTCGGCAGATCCGCCCATCTGGGCAGCATGGTCCGAATCACAGACGCCATCCCGTTTCGGTGAACGTTGGAACCGGCATAATTGTCGTTCAGAAACATGACACACGGATACATGCGGCCGTCCGCACGCTAATGATTTCTCCCGGTAGGCCTGCGACAGGATCTCCAGCCAATCGGGATGGGTCAATGCCTCCCCGCCGGTGATGGTGATGCCTTGGCCGCCCACACGGGCAAAATCCCGGATAATGGACACGCACGCATCCCTCGGTACCGGTTCGGGAAGACGTTGAGGCACACAATCCAGCCAGCAATGGATACATTCCAAATTGCAGTGGGGCGTGATCATCAGCGTCAGGTGCTGGGGCGCTTTCAGACCGGCTGCAGCGATGTCTTCGATCAGATGGGAATACGTCTCTGCCATAGTGTTAATCGATCAATCGGTCCGCCCCACAGTAGACGTACAGGCCCGATGATCCGAACGCACTGGCGATGGTCATGTTCAGTTTCTCAGCCAGCTCCAACGCCAACACGGTGGGACGAGATTTTGCAAGCACGATCGGGATGCGCGCCCGGGCTGCCTTCTGAACCAGCTCATAACTGATTCGGGACGACAGGACCAGTACCGCGGCCCGGAAAATTTCTTCATCCAGAAAAAGCTTGCCGATGGCCTTGTCCAGGGCGTTATGTCTGCCCACGTCTTCTCCGACGGTCAGTAAGGACTGGTGTGCGTCGTAGATGGCTGCTGCGTGGGATGCTCGGGTGTGCTCACGGTACACCTGGTGATCGGACAGTGTTGTCAGATAGGTACACGCGGTGTTAACAGCCAGGGCCGTGTCGCCTTTTATGGGATGAACAATCTGATGCAGATCCTCGATAATGGTCTTTCCGCAGATCCCACAGCTGCTTTGACTGACAAATCCCTGACGATCGAGCAGCCTGCGAACCGCATCCCTCCGGGACGGCGTCAGAGTGACCGTGACCACGTTCGTATCACTGCCATCGCAATAGGCGATATTGGTGAACTCATCCGGTGCATCGACAATCCCCTCCGTGAGACAGAAACCGGCAACCAGGGCAAGTTCATCTCCGGGCGTGCGCATCACCACCGAGTAGGGTTTTCTCTGAACACGTATGGACAGAGGCTCTTCTTCCAGGAGGTTGAGGTCCAGTCCCTCACGGGAATCCTCGGTCACGACATGGATCGAGCGGGATGCCCAGGCGGTCGGATCCTCCGATCGGGAGAGCAGCAGCTCGTCGGCAGCGGCAAACTTTGTGCAGTTGGGTTTTTGACAATAGACGAGAATGGTATCCTCCCAGGCTCATCGGCGAGCCATCCTGAACGATAGATTCTCCGGTGTTGTGTTCATGAGGAACAGTCGCTTCCGACGTGATCACCGCAGCATTCTGCTATTTCGATTCGGCCGGAGTGCTGATCATCTCCCACAACGTGATGTCCAACGGTTCTGCCAGAAGTTCATCTGCCTTGGCCTTAAACGCCTCCAGATAGGGCATTGCCAAATGCTTGTCCAGGTCATCCTTGCTGACCCAGTTTTCATAAAGGATCAACTTGGCGGGATCATCCAAGGACTGGTGCAGGTCATAATTGATGCACCCGGCTTCTTCCCGGGTCGGCCCCACCAGGTTGAGCACTTCCTGGCGCACCGTGTCTTCCAGGCCCGGCTTTGCCGTAAATTTCGCCACGACGGTAACTTTTTTGTCTGCCATTGTCGCCTCCTTCCGTGGGTGGGTGTTATCCGTCTATGGATAGCCGATCTCGTGCATGGATGCAACGCACGGAAATACCTCGGCAGCTTGCTGGCGTGCTTCGAGTCCCGCCTGATACTTTCGAGGCGTTTATAGCGAATGTCAGATAATCGGATGAAATATCGGAGCGTTTAATAGGATCAGGTCAATGGAATAATCGGAATCGGGATCGGGGTTGTGGCGTAAAGTGGCCAAAGGTTTCGATTCCGATTCCAATAGCGATCCCGACGCCGATTATACGGAGGTCTGACCTCCCTCGACACTGTATTCTGTTTCTGAGAAAGCTCTATAATCAGGCGGATCCCAACACTTCCTCCGCCACGTCGGCCAGGTTTAATTCGACGAGCTTTTCTTTTGTGGGGATGCCGGTTTCTTTATCCCAGCCTCGGATGTCGTAGTATTCGTCTTTCATCTGCTCGAATTTTTCGCGATCGAGGACTTCGCCTTTATAGGGGCCGCTCTTTAGCGGCTCATCGAAGAATTTTTTCGGCAGGCTGTCATCCTTGCGCCGCAGGCCCTGACGCACATCGAACATGCGCTCCAGGTTGCGGACCCGTTCAGAAACCTTCAGCAAGTGGTTCAGGTCCCAATCCTTGCCGGTCACCAGGTTGAACACCTGGGTGGCCATGTCGGCGTCCTGGTAGATAAAGAGGCCGTAGAGCCATTTGCACACCCCCAGGTTGTCGGCCACCCGTTCTATATGCTCGGAAATGACCGCCGAGCGGGCTTTGCCTTTGTAGGACGTGGGAATGGCGGCCTCGGCGTCGCCGAATTGCTCTTCGGCGACCTGCTGGAACCAGTCGTTGGCATGGTGCCAGTCGACTTCCAGCAAACTACCGCGCAGGGGTAGGGGATCACCTCTGTGACCCACCGCCTGCATGAGGCCGGTGCCCTTAAATGCCCTGAATTCATAGGCATGGGGCGCCACGCCTTTTACCAGATCGACTTTTTCGACGGCGTCCGCCCCGATCTGCTCGGCAAATACTTTCTGGCCTTCGGCTAAAATATCGCCATAGCCCTCGCGGCCGGCGATTTTGCGGATCGTTTCCAGAATGGCTTCCTTGCTGCCGCGTTCCATGGCAATGCCGTCGGTGTCCTTTTCGGTAATGATCTTGTTGTGGTAAAGCTCCATCAGCAGACCGATGGAAGCCGAGGTTTCCGTGCAGTCCATGCCCAGTTTATTGACCAGCAATGTCGCTTCCCAAAACACGTCCATGTCCAGGTTCCAGACAGCGCCCGTGAATCCACTGAAGGGTTCGCAGGAGGTGACACCCTTTCCGATTTCCGGCACGGAGATAAAATTCATGCACCGGTTCGGACAATTGAAACAGCCCATATTCTTGAGCTGATTCTTATCGATATAATCGGCGGCGCCATATTTTTCGAGGATTTCGTCCCAACACACATCTTCGAAGTACCCAACCGGGAAAAATCCCATCTGGTACATCATGTGTACCCCGCGGGAAACCCCCCACTGGGAAAGCTCCTCATAGGCCGGGTGCTTTTGAATTTCATTGTTGATCTGAATCGATAGCTCCAGAAATTCTTCCGGTTTGGCCACGGCCACACCTCCAGACGCGCGCACCGCGATGGCTTTCAGGTTCTTGGAGCCCATTACGGCGCCCATCCCCGTGCGGCCGGCGGCATCGCCGGTCTCGGTGATAATGCAGGCAAATCGCACGAGACGTTCTCCGGCCGGGCCGATACAGACCACCTTGACCTCCGGATCGCCGAGTTCTTGTTTGATGAGCTGCTGGGTTTCGTAGGTGTCCTTGCCCCACAGTTCGGCAGCGTCCCGGATTTCGACATCACCGTCCTTGATCCACAGGTAGCTGGGCGTAGCGGCCTGCCCCGTAATAATGATGTGATCGAATCCGGCGTACTTGACCTCCGGTCCCCAGTACGCGCCGAAATTCGACTTGGCTCTCAGTTTGCTCATGGGCGACAGGGCGGTCACATCGACACGGCCGGACCCGGACAGGGCGGTGCCGGTCAGCGGCCCCATATTGAAAATGAGCGGATTGCCGGGGTCGAAGGCATCGGTTCCCGGTGTGTAATGATCGTAAATCAACCGAACGCCGAGTCCGCGGCCACCGATGTAATCATCCACCAGCGGCTCGGTGGGTTCGGTCGTGACCTCTCCGCTGCTCAAATCGACTTTCAGTATATTTCCTACCCATCCGTACATGGTTTATTCCTCCCCTATCGCCTTTCTGACCAGCACCGGAATGCGGTCGGCGTTTTTAACCAGTTTCAGATATGCTTCCTGGGAAATGTCTTCGTAGGTGATGGCATTGGTGGGACACACTTTCACACAGGTCGGATCACCGTCACACAAATTGCATTTGAGGACCCGGCCGTCCTGGGGGTCGACAAAGGTCGCCCCGAAGGGGCATTCGAAGACGCAGCTCAAGCAGCCGATGCAGCGATCGCGGTCGACTTCCAGGGCCCCGGTTTGATAGTTTCGATAGGTCGCATGCTTGGGGCAGGCCAGCTCGCAAGCGGGTTCTTCACAGCGCATGCAATTGACGGGCACAAAAATGGCATCCTGTTCCCACTTCACAACGTGAATTCGTCCTTTTGCCGGATTGCAGACATGCTCGTGCTTGAGGGCGCAGTAGTTTTCACATGATCGGCATCCAATGCATTTCTGTGCGTCGATGATTAATGTTTTCAGTGCCACGGTGGACCTCCGAGTAAAAAAAGGGTTCAAGGATCCAAGGGTTTAGGGGTTAAAAGATTCAGGGTTCACAGGTTCAGAGGTTCAAGGTTCAGGGTTCAAAGGTTCAAGATTTAAAACGCGCAGTCAATCAAAACGGCAGCAGACTCAACTCTAAAGCGGCCCTGGTGTCTTTCCAGGATTTCTTTTGCTCCCGGCATGTGGCCACCACCGTTTGGGTCAGCAAGCAGAGCAAGGCGTTGTTCTGCTTGGTGGTGTCCAACACATCGACCTCTTCGACAATACCGAGTGGGTCGACCTGGTAGCGGTGAAAAATGATTCCATCGGGAGCCTCTACAGCGGCATAGCCCTCGGTACCCGTTTCCGTCGGGATCGTTCGAATGGACGGGCCGACGAATTTTTTCTGGTCAAACATCTCCGACATGCCTTCGACAGCCTGCAGCATCTCCACCACCAATGCCCAGTAAGCCGCTGTCACGCCGACATGGGGTGGAAGCCCCAGGGCGCTGACCATGCGGAGACGTTCTTCTTCGGCCAGAGGGGTATTCAGTGCTTGTCTGCTGTTTAGGCGGGCCAAGGGTCCCACAAAGTAAAGGCCCTCTGTCGTGTCGGCCTGCAGCCCGGGCCAGCCCCGGTCTTTGATGTACGCAAACGGGGCGTGGGACCAGAATTCTTTGTGAAATCCGATGTTGGCCGGAATGTCCTTTGCCGGGAACTCCGCAATGCTCTTTCCGGTGTCGGCCTTGAAAACCGCAGTGTTCGGGGGATCTTCTCCATTTGCCATCGTCAGAAAGGGCATCGCGGTAATGCTGGTGGCCTTCACCGTCGGCAGCGCGTCGCCGGTTTCCATCACGATTTCGTTCAATGTGGCGGAGATGTGCGTTGCCGCCGCAAGACATTTTCCGGCGATTTCCGGCAACCGCGCATAAGCTTCTTTTTTGAGGTAACGGCTGATACCGCCGGCTATAGCGGTGATGGGATGGTCGCTACGCCCCCCCAGTATTTTGGCCGCCTCCTGGGCCAGGGCGATGGTATGCATGACATCGTCGAGCAGACCGTGGGGAATCCGGTCGGTTCTTCCGGCGACACGGAGGTCGGCGAACGGATTGGTTTTCGAGGAGAGAAGAAAAGCGATCTTTTTTAAGTGTTCAATGAAAACGTAGGTATCAAGCAGTGCACGGCGCATGTTCACTGCCGGTTCCGGTGCCTCCACATCGAACAGGGAGTCCAGAGCCATGGCACCTGCCAGGTGATGGGCCGGCCCCAGGATTGCCAGAATGCGCGGCAGTTCTTCCACCGGCCGTCCGATAGTCATGGCTCGGACGTTACGGGGAGTCGTAACCTGTAAATACGCATCCGAATGTCCGTTTTGATTCTTGATAGTTACCCGGCTGGGAGGATCCTGCCAGCGCAATGGTTCAAATGTAATGGTCTGCATATCAATCCTTATTTTTGTGTCTCGATGCTTCTATTTCGCTGCAGCGCGCATTGTGTCGGGAATGCGTAACGATAGAAGGTGCCTGTCAAATCGATGAATTGATCCGTTAGGGCTTGAATTTCTTCCGGAGTTTCCGGCTCAAAGGTTGAACTGATGGCGGACACCATCTTGGCCCCGGGATCGAAAACAGCCTCGGTTTTTCCGAAACAGCCACGGCAAGGGATGCCTTCCGCCGTGCACAACCCCCCGCAACCCTCCCGGGTCGCGATCCCCTGGCATACCAGACCCTGTTCCAATAAACAGCGTCCGGTGGCTTCGTATTTCTGATATGGACGCAATACGGTTTTGAAGCGTTTTTCTTCCTTTACCCGGGAACAGCTCGCACACACGGCCTTGTCTCCCCCGAAAATCGTTCCGCGGGGGGGCAACACACCGGAAGCCATCGCCTCGGCCACGAGTTTCGGCAATCGCGAAAACGCAAATGCCAGGTGACTGTCGGAACCGGCCTCTGGTACCAGTGCCTGTATGGCGGCCCAGACCAACGGTTGCGTGGGCGGACAGCCTGGGACGACGTAGTCGGCGGGGACAACCTGGGTCAGGCTTTTTACGTGTGGTTCAAATTCGCCCGGCGTGGGCGCGGCAACAGGATCTGTCGGCTCCCCTATGGCTTCCTGAGGAGCACTGTCTGTTACGCTCAGATTTGCCAGCGCCGGCATACCCCCGAAGGCCGCACAGGCGCCTAAAGCAACCATATGGCGTGACGTATCCCTCAGTTTTTCGGCCATGCGCCGGTCGGTTTCGGTACGAATGGCGCCGGCGTAGAAACAGACGTCGATGCTGTCCAGCGCATCCACATCATCGAGCTGCGAACCCAGCACATAGGGCCAGAAAACGACATCGACCATACGGTTCAGACGCTGGACCTGATAATGGATGTCGAGAATACTGGTTTCACAGGACCGACAGCCGGTAGCGGTATAGATGGCAACTTTTTTCTTTGGCACCCTCGTGTTCTCCTAATGTAAATGTCGCGGTTCAGACCGGTTACGCCGGCCCCACGGTCCAGGCGACAGAAACCCGTTCATTGGCCGGACGCCGACGCCGCGGCGGATGGCTCGTCCACCCGGGACGGCGTCGAAAAGGGCCCGAGCCGACGGATGTCTTCGCTCATGGCGTTTATGACTTCGGCGTATTTGGGAGACTCGGATGCAGCGATCCATTCCAGGCGAAATCTGCCTTTTTCAACTCCCAATTCGGTCAATAACCGTTCAAGTAAAAACGAGCGTCGCAGGGCTTTCATGTTACCGGAAATATAATGACAGTCTCCCGGATGGCAGCCGGCGACCAGAACCCCGTCGGCCCCGCTGGCAAAGGCTTTGATCACGTATCCCGGATCCACCATGCCCGAGCAGAATACCCGGATGACGCGGGTGTTGGTTTTCTGAGTCATCCTGGAGACGCCCGCGGCATCGGCGGCCACATAGGAGCACCAGTTGCATAGAAATGTGATGATTTTCGAGTCGAATTCGCTCATCCCAGCATCCCTTCAATTTGGGCACAGATCTGCTCCGACGTGTAATGCCGAACGCCGATCGCGCCGGTCGGACAGGCCGCCGCGCAGGTGCCGCAGCCCTGGCAAAGGGCATCGTTCACAGCGGCTGTTTTGCTTTCATCACTGAATGTCACGGCCGTGTATGGGCACAGGCTTTCACAGGTGCGACAACCGGTGCAGAGGCGCTCATCGACCAGCGCCACGGTGGGCTCCACCTCCACTTCTCCCATGCCAAACAGCGCCAGTGCCTCGGCGCCGGCCGCAGCCCCCTGGGCCACCGATTCGGGAATGTCCTTGGGGCCCTGGGCACCGCCGGCCAGAAAGATCCCCGCCAAGGAGGTCTCCACCGGGCCCAGTTTGGGGTGGGCTTCGATGAAAAAGCCGTATTTATCCGTGGACAGGTTCAGGGCCCGGGCCACGGTCATGTAATCCGACTGGGGCACCAGGCCGGTAGCCAGCACCACCAAGTCGGCTTCGACTTCCACGGGGCCGCCCACCAGGCTGTTTTCACCGCGCACCACGAGGCGGCCACCTTCCTGGTAGACTTTGGCCACCCGACCACGGATATACTGGGCGTTGTCCTCTTCGATGGCCTGTCTCATGAACTCTTCATACCCTTTGCCGCCGGCCCGGTTGTCGATGTAAAACACGTAGGCCTGGCCATCCGGATTGTGGTGTTTGAAGATCCGCAGTTGTTTGGCGCTGATCATGCAGCAGACTTTCGAACAGTATTCATATCCCTTGGCCCGGTCCCGGGATCCGACGCATTGAATGAACACGACACTCTGGGGTACTTTGCCGTCGCTGGGCTTGAGCACCTCGCCGTGGGTGGGGCCGGAAGAATTACACAATCGTTCATACTGCAGGTTGGTAATGACATCCGGGTATTTTCCGTAGCCGTATTCGGGGTACTTCACGGCGCCAAAGACATCGATGCCGGTGGCCACGATCAACGCGCCGACATCGATTTCATGGATGCGTTCGGTTTCGGTTAAATCGATGGCCTGGGGACCGCACGCGCGGGCGCATTCACCGCACTGGCAGCACAGGCCGCAGTGCAGACAGCGCTGGCCCTCTGCACTGGCTGTTTCGGCGCTCAGGCCAAGGTCGACCTCCTCGAAATTGCCCGCGCGCTGTTCCACAGCCAGATGTGGCATCGGCTGCCGCTCGATGGGTTTAGCCCGGAGGCGTTCCTCGGCGGTCAGGTCCGGGTCCATGGCCCGCTCCCGGGGCTTGATTTCCTTGAGGCCACCGTATTTCAGATAGCTGTGGATCGACTCGGCGGCCTGACGGCCGTGGGCCACCGCCTCCACAAAGCTGGCAGCCCCCAGGGTACAGTCGCCTCCAGCAAACACCCCGGGACGGCTTGTCGCCAGGGTATCCTCGTCCGTGGTAATCGTCCCCCATTGGGAGGTGTCCAGGGACAGACTATCCAAGGTCTCCATTTCCGGTGCCTGGCCGATGGCGGCAACGACGGTGTCCACCGCAACAAGCTCCTGGGACCCTTCCACGGGCACGGGGCGACGTCGGCCGGAATCGTCCGGTTCCCCCAATTTCATGCGGATAACTTCCATGTGGGTCAGTTGGCCGTTGTCACCCACAAACCGGATCGGCGCGGCCAGAAAAGAAAGGGAAATGCCTTCTTTTTCGGCTTCTTCCACTTCGATATCCCAAGCCGGCATTTCCTTACGGGTTCGGCGATACAGGATCTCGACCGATTCGGCGCCGACTCTCAAGCAGGTTCGGGCGCAATCCACGGCCACATTGCCGCCGCCGATGACGACCACCCGTTTGCCGATGGTTACAGGTTCGTCCAGGGCATGTTGACGGAGCAGATCGGTGCCAGGCACAACCCCTTTTAGATCTTCGCCCTCGACGCGCATCTGACCGCTTTTGTGCAACCCGGTGGCAACGAATATGGACTCGTAGCCGTCGGCCTCCAGGCTCTCATAGGTGATGTCTGTTCCAAAGGTGACACCTGTCTGGAGGGTGACCCCCATGGATAGAAGATTGTCAATCTCTGCGCTAAGGATGTCCCTGGGGAGCCGGTAGGCGGGAATACCGACCGCCAGCATGCCGCCGGCCATCGTTAGCTTTTCGAAAATGGTGACCGAATAACCTTCCAGGGCCAAATAATAGGCGGCCGAAAGCCCGGCCGGGCCGGAACCGATGATCGCCACCTTTTTATCGCGGGACTTCTTTATCGGCGGATGTTTGAATTCATTACGCGCCAACTCCCAGTCGCCCAAAAACCGCTTGGTGGCGCAGATCGACAGGGGACTTTCGATTTGCCCGCGTTTGCATGCCGTTTCACAGGGGTGGAAGCAAATCCGGCCGCAAATGGCCGCGAAGGGCATGCGCTCCCGAACCAGGTCCAGGGCTTCCTCATATTTTTCCATTCCGGTGAGCGTCATGTAGCCCATGGCATTGACCCCGGCCGGGCAATTGAACTCGCAGGGCGGGGCGCCGGCTCTAAGGATGGAGAATGTGTTGGGGATGGCCTGGGGAAACGCACGGCTGATGGGGTGTCGGGTCGCCATCCCTTCCTCGAATGCGCTGTCGAAATTGACCGGACAGACCGGCTGGCAATCCCCGCATCCGGTACACTTTTCCAGACTCACATAGCGAGGCTGCTGGCGGACCTTGACTTTGAAATTTCCCACAAATCCACTGATGCTTTCCACCTGGGACTTGGTCATGATCTCGATATTGGGATGCCGGCCTACCTCGCTGGTTTTCGGCGTCAGGGTGCAGCCGGCGCAGTCCAGGGTCGGAAAGGTTTTATCGAACTGGGCCATGCGGCCGCCGATAATTTCATCCTGTTCCACCAGGTAGACCTGGTACCCCGCATCGGCGATTTTGAGCGAGGCCGTAATCCCGGCGATGCCGCCACCGACTACCATGGCAGTGGGCTGGACCGGTTTGCGGGAGCCCCGCAGGGGTTCGTGATGGACCACCCGGGCCACACCGCCGCGAACCAGATCCTTGGCTTTGGTGGTGGCCGCGTCCGTGTCTTCAGATACCCACGAGCAGTGTTCGCGGATATTGACCATCTCGAACATGTACGGGTTCATGCCGGCCTGGCTGCAGGCATTGCGAAAGGTTGGCTCATGCATCTTCGGTGTGCAGGAGGCTTCCACTACATGATCCAGGCCAAGTTCTTCAATATCGTCCCGGATCAACTTCTGTCCGGGTTCCGAGCACATATATTTGTAGGTGCGGCAAACAGCCACGCAGTCGTCGGTACCGAGTTCTTCGGCGATTTTATCCGTGTCGACCTTACCGGCGATATTTGTGCCGCACTGGCAGATATAGACCCCAACTTTTTTCTTCATTAGGCTAACCCTTTGCTTTTCAACAGCGATATCGGATCGATCAGATGATGGTTCAAACCCAGTTGTTTGGCCGGCAACCCGAAGGCCAGTCCCATGAGCTGGGTAAAGTAAATGATCGGAATCGCCATATCCGTATCTTCCGCCTTGCCGATTTCTTCCTGGCGCATGTCCAGATTGGCCTGACAGAGCTGGCAGGCCACCACCAGGGCGTCGGCCTCTTTGAATTTGGCTTCACGCATGATCCGCCGTGTTAACTCGACCACGGTGTCGGTTTTACTCAATGACAAACCAGCCCCGCAGCATTCGGTTTTAAAATCCCAGTCCAGAACTTCGGCCCCCAAGGCCTGCAGCACTTCGTCCATGGACACCGGATATTCGCCGTCATCGTAGTGGGTGACACCGCTCGGTTTGACTAAGTAGCAGCCATAGTAAGTCAGCAGACGCAACCCGCTGAGCGGCTGAACGACCTTTTCCCGAATGCTCTCCAGCCCGATGTCATAGCGCAGGAAACCGAGCAGGTTCTGGATGTCCAGTTGACCGGCAATCTCGGCCTGAATCACGTTCTGAACGGTTGTCTTAAGATCCTGATCGGCCTGGATTTCTTCCTGGGCGCTGAGAAGTCGCCGAAAACAGAAGGGACAAGGGATGACCACCTTGTCGACCGACTGGCCTTCAATATGGACCAGATTCTGTGCCGATAGCGCCGTGGACAATAGCCCGTCCATTTTAAGTGCCGGCGAAGAGCCGCAGCAGCACCACTGGGGGACTTCTTCCAACTCCACACCCAGGCTGCGACAGACCTGCTGGGCCGACGTATCATATGGCTTTGCGGTTACTTCCAATGAGCAACCGGGATAATAGCTAACTTTCATGAGCCTTTTCTCCCTGCTTTAATTGCTCGACGCGGGTGAATATGTCCGCCACACGGGGATCTTTGGCGCCGCCCTTGATGAAATGAACCGGCGATATGGCCCCTTTGAGCATCAGTTGCAGCCCCTTTTTGGCATCTTTAAACGGCTGAAAACTCCTCATGTTAAATTGCATGACCGTTTTCAGCTCCTGCACGCGACCGTATTTTCGGACCGATTTCAGGAACAGCTCTTCAAAGCGGTGGATGGCAGGTTCGCAGGGCGCCACAGCGGCTTCTTCGGCCATTTCGCACAGTGCTGTCGCCACCTGGTACATGTTAATTTCAACCGGGCACCGGTTGGCGCAGGTCCCGCAACTGACACAGTACCACCAGGTGGGGTCCTCCAGGGCGGCATCCTGCATGTTGTGAAGAATGCGCGCAATCAGTTGCCGGGGGCCGCCCACTGTCTGTGAGCTGATCGGGCAGGAACCGGTACACTTCCCACACTGAAGACACTCCAGCAGATTCTGCCCGCTTTTTTCGATGACTTCTTCTAGAAAACGTCTTTCTTCCGGATGTCCTTTTAATCGGTGCATATTCATTTCCTATCGGACGGCGAGCGTCCGGACGATGGTGAGGGCTTCCCGGGTCCGCAGATCGTTGACCACCCGCATGGGAGTTCCGAAACTGAGGCAGCCGCTCGGGCACTTCAGCGCGCAGGACGGCCAAAGTCCCTGATCCACGCGGTCTCTGCAGCCGTCACATTTTGCAATTTTACCCGTTGCCGGATTCAACTCCGGCACGCCGAAAGGGCAGGCCACGGCACAGGTCTGGCAGCCGATGCAAAGCTCAGGATCCGAAAAAACGATCCCATCGGGCCGTTTTTGCATGGCACCCGTGGGACAGGCGGCCACGCAGGCGGCCCGGTCGCAGTGATAGCAGGTGACCGTTTCATAACGCATGGCAAGACCGTTGTCGGTCTGGAGCGGACCGATCTGGATCACTTTGACCGGCCGGGGTCCGGCCGGCAGCTCATGTTCCAGTTTGCAGGCCACTTCACAGCTTTGGCAGCCCATGCACCGGGAAGATTCGATCATCAAGGCATTAATTCGCTTGTTGCTCATGGGGTATTCTCTTTTAATAGATTCAAGGCCTCATCGGCGGATTGCCCTTTTTTAAGGAGTAACACGTGATCCCCTTCCAGCCGCCGTGGCGACCAGACCATTCGCCGGTCGACCATGCGGCTGATCCAGGCGCGTCCCTCGAGACAACCCTTGGGTGAGTTGACAACGACGGCATCGCCGTTTTCGATGCCCAGCACGCCGGCGGTATCCGGATGGATCTGGATGGCGTCGACATCTTCCAGTTCCGCGGTCCAGGGCCACCAGTTGCCGGCATCGCCGCCGCGGGTGACGATCCGGGTGGACTGAAAATAGAGGGGATATTCACCGTCATCGATGTCTGAGTCTTCCGCGGTGGGCAGCTCCGGCGCGTCAACCGGTTTGATTCGGCCGTTTTGGGTGTAAAACTGAGGTGTCTCGCCGGCTTCCGGAAACTCGGTCTTGTCCGTCCAGAAAAACAGGTCTTGGTTGTCGCGCAGCTGCGACAGATCGCAGGAAGCGGTTTGGGGGTCTCTTTTCAGCAGCCAGCGGTAAAATTCAAATCGATCGGCTCGCCCGTCTTTTCGGATCCAGGGAAAAAATTCATCCCAGCCAAGTCGTTGGGCCAGTCCGGCCCAGAAGCCGAGACCGGAGTGGCTGGCATCCGCGGGTGGCAGAATTCTCGGGGCCCATTGCAGGGCGCGGTCGATGCTCCAGCACAGGCCGTCTCGTTCGGCCCAGGCAGCCGCCGAAAATACCATGTGGGCCTGTTGGCAGGTCTCGTTCGGAAACGCCCCGAAATGGACGATGAGCTCCATCTTTGGAGACTGCCGCCGTACCGGCAGGAAAAAATCATCCAGACAATTGCCGGAACCGATCAACCCTTGGAACAAGAGCTCTTCGTTGGATCCACTTCTATTCTGGTACGGAAAAGGGGCCAGTCGGGGGGAAAAATTTTCGGGCGGCGGTTCCTCGATGTCGGTATCGGGGTGAACCCTCGGCAGGCCCGCATCCATTGGATACCAGCCGCCCCCGGGATGGCCGATCCAGCCCATGGCGGCCGCCAGGGTACGCCAGATTCCGAAATCCGGCGAATGCGCCAGCCGTTTTCCGGTGATGACCGTGACCGGATGTTTGCTGGATATAAACCGGCTGATGTTAAGGACATCTTCCCTGGTGACATGCGTATGATTCTCGACACCGTCCCAGACCATTCGGTCGAAAGATGCCTGCCAGTTATCCGCTTGCTCAAAGCCGGCTTCGATGGCATCCTTGTGTTCGAGGCCTTCATCAAGCAGTTGTTTCAGAAGGTACAGGCCAAGCAGATTACCACTTCCCGGCCGGATGGGAACCGCCAGGTCGGCTTTGGACATGGAGGCGGTGTATCGCGAGTCCGCCACAATGAGCTTGGCACCGTTGCCCTGGGCCTTGAGCACCCGGCCGAATGCCACCGGATGGGTGACCGCAAGGTCCGCGTCGACCAACAACAGGCAGCGACTTTCGATCCATTCAGAGCTCGGTGAAACAGGCAGTTCTTGTGCCAACCGGGTGGCTTGTTCCGTTTCCTCCCAGGGATGATACACATGCGGGGTTCCCCACAGGCGGGCAAAGCGTCGGGCTCCCAGATAGAAATCGAGGCCGGCTTCCGGATCGCAACCGATGATCAACGACTCTGCGCCGTGCTTGTCCTTAAGCCTCCGCAAACGTTCAGCCAATTGATCCAACGCCTGTTCCCAGCTTGTTGCAGATTCAAAACCGCGCGTGAGCGTATTCCGATAGGCCGGAATTGTAATGCGCTGGGAATGGGCCAGACCCTGCACGAACGCCGAGCCTTTGGGACACAGGCGCCCTTTCGAGATGGGGTGATCCTCGCGACCCTGCAGATCCACAATGCCTTCATCTTTTACATACGCGGTCAGACCGCAGCCGACGGTGCACTCCTGGCAGACGGTCGCCACCTGGCGATCAAAGTCCTGGCGTGTGCCGGAAACCCGCTTGAACGGTTCGTATTGGACCATTTGGGCTCCTTTAAATAATAAACTCAAAAACAGAGTTCGACTAGAAACTCCATTCATTAGGCAAAATGTATGCCCGGTGAATAGAGAAGAGGAAAATCGTCAATCGAGAGGAACCGTGAGAAAGGCGGAGCTGTAATAGCTCAACTCCGCCTGCAAGTCAAAGACTGCTCAAGGGAAGGCATTTATTTTTTAGCACTGGTCTCAACTCATTGAGATCAATACCAAAAATTTAAGGGCGATTTTACCTCTGGTACGAGCGCTTGATAACGCTATTAATTGAGGATAGACTCATTTCTGTCAAGGCCTACTGCAGTATCAGATACCGGGTCTCTCTACAAACCGGCTCACCGGCAGCGGTGGATTGGGACAAATTGCCCCGCTATTCCTCTCTTTGGGGTAAATTTGTATCTGAAATTATTAAATATATTGTAAAATGGGGCCGGGTGTTCCGTTCTGCAACATCAACTTCGGAGACTTCATCGCATCACCTCATGTCGTCATTCCATTCCTAAAAACACCGTTTACCCGGTTCCACCTTCAAGGAGGAGACTGGCATGACCAAGACAGCCATCCGAATGACCAGCGAGCAGAGTATCCTGGATTTCTATGAGGCTTTTTCGAATTGCCATGCAGAATCCCTGGTGAACCGCCTGCGTGCCTACGCCACCCCGGAGGCTTTGGCCCGCCTTGACAGCCTGGCGGATTTAACGGCGACCTGAACCATCGAAGCTGTACACCCGACGCGCAACAGATTCGTTACGAAACCCATCTCCGCTTCACGGCAAAGAGGTTTGACATGCTCACGTATGTCCTTTTCCCGCTGGGTGAAGTCTTCTCGTGAGATGTATTGACGGTTGCCGGCACAATCAGCAAATGCCAGGGTCTTGGGATCGAGGACTTTTACGAAGCCCTTCGGCCCGCCGCGATATTGAATGTAGGGACGACCTTTTCGGCTTGCTGTACAGAAGTAAAAAAAAACTCGCTGGGCCAGAAAACTTGCCAGGGATTCGTCTACGGTATCTTTCCAACCCTCACCCCGCTCGATATTTTCATAAATCTTGCGCGACCCCCGTTGGCGTTGCGCCTGCTTCACTGCCTCTGTAAAGGCGATATCGCTGACCGGCTTGTTTGACATGTTTCCTCATGGATGACTAGTCATCATCGTCATCATCGATATCATTGTCTTCGAGGTTATAGAACAGATGTTACCAGAACCTATCGTTTCCGTTTCGGCCGGTAGATGTGGGTGGAGGTGCCATGAACCGCATCGGCCGCCTCCATGATGGTTTCGGAAAGGGTGGGGTGGGGATGGATCGTTAACCCAAGATCAACTGCTTTGGCCCCCATTTCTATCGCCAACACACCTTCTGCAATCATCTCCCCGGCACCCGGTCCGACGATTCCGACGCCAAGGACGGTATCGGTTTCCGGCTCAACGATGACCTTGGTCAGCCCTTCACTACGGCCCAATGTGGCCGCCCGTCCGGAGGCCCCCCATGGGAACCGACTTACTTGAACGGTCTTGCCCTGTGCTTTGGCTTCAGTTTCGCTCAGACCGGCCCATGCGATTTCCGGATCGGTAAACACCACTGCGGGAATCGCCGACGGCTCGTAAATCACGTCCCGACCGGCAATAACTTCAGCGGCAACCCGGCCTTCGTGGGTGGCTTTGTGGGCCAGCATGGGCTCGCCGGCCACGTCGCCGATGGCTAAGATGTGCTTCTCAGACGTTCTCCGCTGGTTATCTATCTGGATGAATCCCTGTTCATTTATTTTAATGGCCGTATGCTCCAGCCCCAGATCTTCAGAGTTTGGTCGTCTTCCCACCGAAGACAGAATCCGTTCGAACACACGGGTTTCCGGATCTTTCCCGTCGCTCTGGAAAACGACTTTCAGTCCGTTTTTCTGAGGTTGGACCTCTTTTACGGTGGTATTGAGCAAGATCGCTTCGAGGCTCTCATCGAGCCTCTTCTTAAGAATCCGCACGAGGTCGCGATCCACGCCGGGCAGAAGGCCTGCGGTCATTTCCACGATAGTGACTTTTGAGCCGAGGGCCGCATACACCGATCCAAGTTCCGCTCCGATGTACCCGCCCCCGACAACCAGGAGATTCTTCGGAATGCTTTCCAGCTCAAGGGCACCTGTGGAATTGATCAACCGGTTCGACGCCGCATCGAGGGGGGGAATAGTTATCGGCCGTGAGCCGGTGGCAATGATGGCGTTTTCAAAAGCCAGTGTATACGTCTCGCCGTCGACGGGTGTTACCTCCAGCGTGCGTGAATCACTAAAAACCGCCCTGGCACGAAGATGGCTAATTTTGCGCTGTTTGACCAGCTGCCCCAGGCCGCCGGTCAGTTTCGATACGATACTGTTTTTCCATTCGCGAAGCTTGTCATGATCCACCTTAAGGCCGGATACGCTCAGGCCCCACTCGCCGGCGTCTTTGATATCGGTGAGCACCTGTGCGGCGTGCAGCAGGGCCTTGGAGGGAATACAGCCCCTGTAGAGACACACCCCGCCCGGGTTTGCCTCCGGATCGATCAACGACACGTCCATGCCGAGATCGGCGGCCAGAAACGCGGCGGCATATCCGCCCGGCCCCGCCCCGATGACGGCTACTTGGGTTGATTTATCGGGCATTTTCTCTCCTTTTTTTTAATTTTGATCCTACCACAGAGACACAGAGAGCACAGAGGATTTATATTGGTTCACAAATCGGGAGATTCCGATTTGTGAAACGCACCCAGCCCTTCGGACAATGAGGATTACTCGGTTAGGCCAGTTTGCCAATTGGTATTAACAAGTTAAATTCAGTCATTTTCAGACAACGTCTGATGGAATATTTTTCATTTTCGGTATCTCCCGAAAATGAAAAAAAAGCTTTCCTCCGTGTCCTCCGTGTCCTCTGTGTCTCTGTGGTGAAGAGACAATATTCAAAACCTCTTGAAGATTTCTGTTGTTGAAACGCCGAACTAAAGCATCATGGTAAAGGGCTGTTCCAGGCTGTCGCATATCCAGCGCATGAAGCGGGCGGCATCGGCCCCGTCGATCATGCGATGGTCATAGGAGAGAGACAGCGGCAGCAGGGTCCTCGGTTCAAAATTTCCGTCTCTCATCACCGGCTCGACGGAAGACCGGCTGATGCCAAGGATCGCCACCTGGGGCCATAGGACCACCGGCGTGAAATTGGTGCCGCCGATGCCGCCCTGATTGGACAGGGTGAAGGTCCCGCCCTCCAACTCATCGGGTTTGACTTTACGGGTGCGCGCTCGCTCGGCGAGCTTCGCGATTTCCGCAGCGATATCCCAAATTCCCTTTTCATCCGCGTTTCGGAGCACCGGCACGAGCAGGCCGTTATCCGTATCTACCGCGATGCCGATGTGGCGATAGTGCTTGTAGATCAGCTGACGGTTGGTCACATCGATGCTGGCATTGAACCGGGGAAACTGCTTGAGTGCTTCGGCACAGACTTTGGTTAAAATAGCGGTGACGGTCAGCTTGACGCCTTTTGATGCGGCCTTCTTGGCGTTGTTTCCGATAAACTCCTGCAGGTGGGTAATGTCCGCCCGATCGAATTGTGTGACGTGGGGGACGGTATGCCAGTATGTTGTCACGCTTTCGGCGACGACCCTGCGGACCGTGGGAAGTTCGACGGACTCAATATCACCCCAGCGACTGAAGTCCGGCAGAGGCGGTTCTACGCCCGGTGACACGGCTCTATCGCTACCGGTGGTCGTCGCCTTGCGGACATGGGCCTTGACATCGGACTCGGTAATCCGACCGCGCGGACCGCTGCCGGTCACTGAAACCAGATCCACCCCCAGTTCACGCGCCAGACGTCGAATGGACGGCGACGCGGGGACCACGGGTCCCGGCTCGGGTGCCGCCGGTTTCTCTTCCTTGGTTTTGGATGGTGTTTCATCTTTAGGCGTTTTTACTGCGGCCTCTTGTTTAACATCCACAGGTTCCGGTCGTTTTTCTTCAGCATCGACTTCGACTGGTACGGCCTTGCCAGCGGTTTCTTGCTCACCGGTCTCTGCTGCCGCGTCTTCTTCCGAAACTTCTGCCTCGGTATCAATTCTGGCGATCACGTCGCCGACATTTTTTTCTTCTCCTTCTTCTGCGAGTAGCTCGGCGACCTTACCCTTGACAGTTGACGGGATCTCGACGACCGCCTTTTCCGTCTCCAGCTCGATCAGGATGTCGTCGACATCAACCAGGTCGCCCGCTTGTACAAGGACACTGACCACTTTGCCGGATTCGACATTCTCGCTGATCTCCGGAATCTTGATTTCTACAATCATATCATTTCCTTAAAAAAAATTTGCACCACGGAGGCACCCGCCGTCGCTGAAGCTAGGGCGGGCAGGCAGAGGACACAAAGGGAAAATTTCACGTGGTGATGAGACTTTCACAAAAACAACGGATTTTCGCGTTCCATACGAATGTTCAGTTTTTTAATCGCGCCCTTTACCACGTCAGCGCTGATGTGCCCCTCACGGGCCATGGCGCTCAGCGCGGCAAACGCAATGTGCCGTGCATCCACTTCAAAAAAATCCCGCAAGGACTCCCGGGTGTCGCTTCTGCCATAGCCGTCGGTACCCAGGAGCACCATCGGGCCGGGCACCCACTTTGCGATGGATCCGGGGAGGGCCTTAAGATAATCGGATGCTGCAACAAAGCAGCCCTTTTCCCCGTCGAGCTGTTTTTCGAGAAACGATTGCCGGGGTGTTTCAGCGGGGTGCAGCAGGTTCCAGCGCTCGTTATCCACGGCGTCCCAATATAGGGCCTTGTAGCTGGTTGCACTCCACACATCGGCGGCCACGCCGTAGTCATTCTCCAGTATTTGCTGGGCCTCGAGGGCCTGCTTGAGAATGGCGCCGCTTCCAAAAAGGTGCGCCTTGATTTTCGCCTTTTTATTCTCCGAGGAACAGAATTTATAAAGCCCTTTTAAAATCGCTTCGTCCACACCTTCCGGCTTGGGAGGCATCTTATAAAATTCATTCATGATGGTGATGTAATAAATAACATTCTCACCAGTTTCCAGCATGCGCTGCAGACCGTCTCTGACAATGATGGCAAGCTCGTATGCAAAGGCAGGATCGTACGCCCGCACGGAAGGATTCGGGTAGGCCAGGATGTGGCTGTGTCCGTCCTGATGCTGCAGGCCTTCGCCGGCAAGGGTGGTGCGCCCGGATGTGGCTCCCAGCAGGAATCCCCGGGTCCGGGCATCGCCCGCTGCCCAGATCAAATCGCCCACTCGCTGAAATCCGAACATGGAATAAAAGAAAAACAAAGGGATCATGTTGACGCCGTGGGTCGAGTGGGCGGTACCGGCGGCAATAAACGAGGACATGGCGCCGGCTTCGGTGATACCCTCCTCCAGGATCTGCCCGTCGGTGGCCTCCTTGTAGTAAAGCAAGGTTTCCTTGTCGACGGGCTCGTAGATTTGTCCCTGGCGGGAGTAAATTCCGATTTTCCGGAAGAGAGATTCCATGCCGAATGTTCGGGCTTCGTCGGGTACGATGGGCACGATGTACTTGCCCAGCTTTTTATCTTTCAGCAGCTTTCCCAACAGATGGACCATGACCATGGTCGTTGCCACCTCGCGGTTTCCGGATCCCTCCATAAACTCGGCGTACAGCGATTCGCCAGGGGGGCGAAATACAGGCACGGATTCGCTACGTGTCGGAAAAGATCCTCCCAACTTCCGTCTCCGTTCCTTGAGGTATCTTATTTCTTCACTGTCCGGAGCCGGTCGGTAAAACGGCGTTTCGGCGATGGCTTCATCGGGAATGGGGATTCCAAAGCGGCTGCGAAAGTGCCGCAGCTCCTGCTCGTTGAGCTTTTTCTGCTGGTGCGTCACATTACGCCCTTCGCCGGCTTCCCCTAAACCGTAGCCCTTGATGGTTTTGGCCATAATAACGGTTGGTGCTCCGGTATGGGCCGCTGCCGCGGTATACGCCGCGAACACTTTTTGCGGATCGTGACCGCCCCGCCGAAGTTTTTGCAGCTGCTCGTCGGTGTAGTGGCGGACCATTTCTTTCAACTCTGGATATTTTCCGAAGAAGTCCTCGCGGATGAAATCGCCATCTCCCACCGAGTATTTCTGATATTGACCATCGGGCACTTCTTCCATACGCCGGACCAGAAGCCCATTGGTATCCTGAGCCAGCAGGGGATCCCAGTCGCCGCCCCAGATGACCTTGATGACGTTCCAGCCGGCCCCGCGAAACGCCGCTTCCAGTTCCTGGATGATTTTGCCGTTTCCACGGACCGGACCATCGAGGCGCTGCAGGTTGCAATTGATGACAAAAATCAGGTTGTCCAGTGCTTCCCGGGAGGCCAAGGTGATGGCTCCAAGGGATTCGGGTTCGTCCAGTTCCCCGTCGCCCAAAAAAGCCCATATCTTTTGGTCGGACGGTTCGATCAGCCCACGGTCTTCCATATATTTTGCAAATCGGGCCTGGTAGATTGCCATGATGGAAGCCAACCCCATGGAGACGGTCGGAAATTGCCAAAATTCCGGCATGAGATGGGGGTGTGGATAGGAAGACAGGCCTGGAGTTGGTTGAAGCTCCCGGCGAAAGTTATCCAGGTGGGTTTCATCCAGGCGGCCTTCCAGAAAAGCCCGCGCATATATGCCGGGAGCGGCGTGTCCCTGGAAAAATACGATGTCGCCTGGATGCTTGGCAGATTTTGCCCGAAAAAAGTGATTGAAGCCGATCTCGAACAGGGTGGCGCTCGATGCGTACGTCGAAATATGCCCGCCGATTCCCGAATGCTCCCGATTGGCCCGGACCACCATGGCCATGGCATTCCAGCGGATGATGCTCTTGATACGACGCTCGATTTCCCGGCTTCCCGGAAACACCGGTTCTTTTTCAGCAGGTATCGTATTGACATAGGGGGTGTTGGCGGTGAACGGCAATTGGACGCCCCGCTCCAGGGCGTGGGCCCGAAGCAGACCCAACAGATCCCGGACCCGTTCCGGTCCCTGGCTTTTGTAGATATAGTCCAGGGATTCGAGCCACTCGTGATTTTCCTGATCAATCTCGTCTGTGTTTATCGGATCTTGCGGCATAATAGCGTCTTTCGTCGGGGCAGCACGTTCAATTCGAAAATACCATGAATTTGCCCATTCAATGAAAATGTTTGGTTCAAAGGTATAAAGAACTACTTGAACATAAAACATAAACCGGTGGTGACAATAGACAGATGCACCGACTGGTCGGGCGCATTCCGAAAGGTAAACACCATATAAAGGAGCGGTTTAGATAGATATAGATGATGAACAGAAGATCATCCTGTTGTTCCAATCGAGTCAAGGGGCATGGATTGTGGTCGAGCGGGCTTGAGTTTTAATAGATGGGTATTCTGCTTCCCAATTTCAGGAATCGCCTTACCCATAGATCTATTTCCCGGTATCCACCAAATTTTTTCTAACTAGTTAAGAGAATAAGAAATTCTTATGCTTTCCGCTGTATTTTCATCCTTTGCATGGATTTTGCTATATAACATTGGTTGACACGCGAGATTCAACGGATATAGAAAAAAATTCTCCGCCCCCTTTATTTGCGGTGCGAACCACCATCCTTTCCCGGGGGAGGGCGCCTGAAACCCCGTTTGGCGCGCGTTCTTTAAGAACCCTGAACCCATCGGACGGTTAAACGTCACCGATTGCAGATACGGACTGTAGTTTTTGGAATTCTGACATGACGCGGAACCTGTTGGGTCACCTGGATTTCTCGTCTTGTGTTCGTGAAGTTCCGATTCGAGCGGTAGCACGCTTTTCGCAAAGCGTTCCGTATAGATAGAAAAAGCGACTCAAGCTTTTTCCGCAGGTTGTCTGCTCAATTGGAATTGCGGAAAGGGCAGCCGGTCACCGTCGATCAGGGTATCTTTGGAGCTGAGGTGTAGCGGGGGAGGGGCCTTCTGTCACCGAAACGGTTTAACCATCGAAACCGATTTGAATTAGAGACCCTGGAGCAGCGGATACTGCTTTCAGCCGATCCGCTGATGGGGATGCTCACGGCCTTCGTAGCTGTCGACGATTCAGAATCGTCGTTGGCAATGGACGATGCCCAGCCGACCGTTCTCGATATCCTGCCCTCCGACTCCGGTCCGGAACAAAAAAAAGACCCCAACCTTTCCGAATGCTATGATCCTGCCGACTGCCTGGAAGACCTTTTTTCGGGATTGACGGATGTCAGCTCCACAGCCCTCATGGCTGGGGAAACCATCGCTAAGCAGGATTCTTCGGTTCCGCAGGAGCGCGATCCCGACGAGACCTGCTCTGGGCAACCGGCGTCAGCAGGTTTCTCTTCCAGCGAGACTGTAGACGAAAATCAACCCTTCGGTCATGTGGAATTTATCGATGCCCGGTTGGCCACCTCGGTATATGACCATTTTAACGACGGGCTGGATCCGCCCGGCCAACCGGATTTTTCCACTACTCTTCCAAACGACACGGTTGCCGAAAGCAATGCGCGGCATCCGCTTGCAGACCCCTCGGCAGTGCTCACCGGTGAGGTGTTTGCCGACTCAGACGACCTCACGATGGCATATTGCGCTCTGACCGGGCATGAAACCCTGACCCTCCGGTTTAAAGGGCAACGTGTCGAATTAGTTGATGATACCAACGACGCCGTGCTTGCTGCAGCCGCTCTCACGGCAATCGACCGCATCGACATACGCGGTCAGGACGACGTCGATGACCTGTTGCAGTTGGATCTGTCCGCCCCACTGCTGCGCGATGTCACCATCGCTTTCTCAGGCGGCGCCGGGGGGTACGACAGCCTGGTGCTGCTCGGCAACCCCTCCGCCCAGGTCACCTACACCGCCATCGGCACCGATGCCGGATGGATCGAACTCTCCGGCCCGTATGCCACCGCTTCAATTCAATTTTCCGGCCTCGAACCGGTAACTATCAGTAACGTCAACAGTCATACGTTCACCACTACCGGTGATGAGGATGTGATCACGATTGACAGCCCGGCTACGGGTCAAAACCGCATTTCCGGAACGAGTGGGGGTGTTACATTCGAAGCCCTCTCATTCTTCAATGTCGCGAACTTCACCGTTGACATAGGGGCGAACGACTCGCCTGGTAACGATGCAGATTCCATCACCATTGACAGCGCAGGTCTAGTGGCGAGCGGCTTGCAAACGTTCACAATTAAGACCGGGAGCGGTGCAAATACACTTGAAGTCCTCGGCGATGTGACAGCCGTGGGCCAAGTCGTGGTGGAAACAACAGGAAATCTGATACTTGCTGGAACTATCCAGGGACAGAGCCTTACTTTGAGAGGGGGAGGGCAAGCCAGCGGCAGTACGCTGAGCAATGGTGGCACGATTGATCTTTCCGGCAGGTTGAGCATCAGTGGATTTTCAAGCATCGAGAACACAGGCGCGATGAGGTCTTCTGGTGGCAGCATTAGCAATTATACGACGCTGACCAATGCGGGATTGATTGAAACCATCGGTTCGGGGAGCACATTGTCCCTATCTGGCGGCACCGTCATCAACCAGTCTGGAGCGGTATTGGGTGGTGGGGGCACGATCACCTTGGGCGCAGTTGAGTTTAGGATCGAAGATTCGTATGTGGTGGCGGCGTCTCTGGCAGCGATGAACCTGAACAGCGCGACGGTTACAGGTACAGGGACGTTCATCAACGAGTCGACGTTGAATCTTAACGTCGTTAGCACATTTGGGAGCACTGTATCGCTGGTCAACAGGGGACAGCTGCAGGTGGCCGGTTCGGGTATCGGAACCAGGGTTACCATCGGTGGGCCGTTTACCAACGAGGCAGGTGCAACGGTTCTGGTCAAGTCTGAGTCAACGAGTTATTCCGGGAACTGGGTGAGTCTGACTGTAACGGCGGGGCTGACCAATGCGGGTGTATTGAATCTGGCAAGCGAGGGAAGCCGTCCCGGTTCGGTGTCGCTTAACATGAGTAGTGGTGTGCTGGTCAATACGGGAACGATCAACTCACTGGCCCATGTGGGCACTGACCGTGGGTATCGGTATGTATATGCGGCTGAGGTTGACAATGGTGGTGTCATCAACATCGAAAGCGTCGACTTGCGCATCAGCAGCGTCGACAGCTTCGACAACAGCGGGCTGATCAGCGGTCCAGGGAGCATCAGCATCAATGGTGGTACGGCAACCGACAGGTTCACTAACGCCGGCACGATTGACATCGCCGGCTCAGCCACCTTGAACAACCTAGGCAACATCTTCGGTATTGGAAACATTGGCACAAATATTCAGGTTACAGCCGGCCAGGTTCATCCAGGCCTTTCAGCAGGGATTTTAAATGTAACCGGAAACTACACTCAGGATTCGAATAGCTCAATCAACATCGAGTTGGGCGGACTCGATCCAGGTACGGGGTTCGACCAACTCAACATTGTGGGTAGCGCCACGCTGGCAGGTCAGTTCAACGTAAGCCTGATCGATGGGTTTATGACCGAACCGGGTGATACCTTTCAGGTGATGACGTTCGAGTCCCTTGCCGGCGGTTTCAGCGATTTCAATGGTCTGGAGCTGGGCAATCATCTATTCCTTAAAGCCGATATGAGCGAAACCGGCCTAACCCTACTCGCCTACACCGATATCGACGAGGTACCACCAGAGTTTACGAGCTTCTCACCCCGGGAAGGCAGTAGAGTAAATGAAATTGTCCAACTGCAAGCGACGGCGCAGGATAATGTGGGCGTTGCGACTTACAGATTTGAGATCTCCTCGGACGGAACGGTCTGGGAGTCTTCAGGGGAGAGTCCAACTGGCCAAGTCCAGTGGGACACCACATCAGTTTTAGACGGGCACTATTCCATCCGGGTCACCGCTGAGGATGACGCCGGGAACACGGTAGAACAGATCCTCAGCTATCAGGTGGACAATACCGCACCAGCCGCACCAGTCCTGAGGGCTGAACCAGGCGAAGTACTGCTGGTGGTCGCCTGGGATCCGGTGGTCAGTACTGACTTCCATCACTATGAGCTGAGCCGTTCTGTGGAGAGCGGGGTCTTTCAGGTTGTGGTGGGCTCGACAGTATCAACTCTTTATGTGGATCGAGATGTACATACCGGAACAACGTATAGCTATAGCGTTTTGGCCGTGGACGATCTCGGAAACCGGAGTCAGCCCTCCACGGTAGCCTCAGCCGTTCCGCTGGATGAGACAGCCCCGCTTATCCGTTCTCTGAGTCCGGCTGACGGTACCGCAGTAGGTGGGTTGATCACGCTGTCTGCTACGGCAGCGGATAACGTCAGAATTGAATCCTTTGCCTTTGAATACGGGCCTGCGGGCACAGAAGACTGGTCCCCGATTGGCCAGGATGCTTCACCTGTCAAGATTTCACCGAATCTTTGGAAAGGACAATCGGATTGGAATCCGGATGTTCTGGTCGAAGGCCAGTACACCATTCGAGTCACGGCTTTTGACTACGGGGGGAACTCCCAATCCCTCACCCAGACCGTTATTGTCGATCTTACCGCTCCACGGCCGCCCCCCGCACTCACCGTGTCAAACCCCCGGAGTGGAAATAGACTGGAGCTGATCTGGTCTGCCTCAGCCGACGCCGATGCCACCAGCTACAAGATTTATCGCTCTGAAACTTCGGGGAGCGATTATGTCCTGGTTGCGACCACCCCCACGCGCGGATACAACGATAGCGGCCTGGAGAATGGCAAGAGCTACTTCTATGTTATTACGGCATTGGATGAGGCCGGGAACGAATCAGATCATTCAGGTGAGGCCGAGGGCATCCCAACAGCAGAAGCAGACCTTTCCGTAGCCGAGATCACTTTTGAGCCCACGAGTCCCATTTTGGGACTCGCGTCCATCATCGCTGCAACCATCCACAACCATGGCCCCGCTGACGCGGCTGCAGATATCGCCTTCTACCATGGGGTTGGGGGAACCGCCGTTCCTCTCGATATTTCCTCCATATCCGTTGGCGCTGGAACCTCAGCGCTGGCGACCTACCTCTGGACACCCGCAAGCAGCGGCGTTCACGATATCACGGTCAGCATTGAAAACATTCAGGTTACGGACACCGACTCCGACAATGATGTCGCATCAAGACAAGTTGTCGTCAACACGCCGCCTGTGGCCGAGGCCGGTGATGACAGGGAAGGGGACTGGAACAGCAGTATCGGGTTCGCCGGCACGAATTCATACGATGTCGATGGCCTGATCACAGCATACCTGTGGGACTTCGGCGACGGTGAGACATCCGAACACGGTGTGACACCCCACGTCTACAGGTTGCCAGGGACCTATACGGCGACGCTCACGGTAACTGACAATCGAGGCGCAATCGCACAAGATACCTGCGAAGTCACCGTACACGATACCAGAGCGGACCTCGTCGTATCGAACCTGTCCTGGACGCCTTTTGAACCGCAGGAAGGGGATCTGATCACCATTTCGGCGACCATCGCCAACCAAGGAAACGGTCCCACCCTCTTCGGATTTTTCACAACCTTCTACATCGACGGACTGTACAAGGGGTACGAGCGGGTCAATGATCTCCTGCAACCGGGAGAGAGCTTAGAGGTTCAGTTCACCTGGGTGGCGACGAAGGGGTTGCACACGTTAGATGTGCTGGCGGACGATATTCAAGATAACATCGCCGAGATTTTGGAGAACAATAACGATGCCGGAACGGCACTCACCTTCCAGCAAATCTACTTCCCCGATCTCACTGTCGAAGACTTTACATGCGACATCAGCGACACCGCGGTCAGCAATGAGCAGACCTTGTTTGCCACAGCCACCATCCGCAATGGTGGTGACGCCGACGCCTTTGACTTCTGGGTCGCGTTGTACATGGACGGCGAGTTCATCTCCAAGCGGTATGTAAACGAGCTGAGCGTTGGAACCCAGCAGGAGGTGGGATTTCAATTCCGGCCAGTGGATGGTGTCCACGCCCTGACCCTGGTTGTGGACGATCCGGTCGGTTACGTGGTCGAATCCGACGAGACCAATAATGATCAGTCACTCACACTGCCTGCCCTGACGGTTGCCTATCCGGATCTCGCCGTTGGCAACATCACCATCCTTCCCAGCGAAACCGTTCTTACCGATGGAACCTCATTCGACATCAGCGCCATGATAACGAACCTGGGCACCGTTGCTGTGGAGCACAGGTTCAAGGTCAACTTCTATCTGGACGGTGCCTATGTGGGTGCGAGGGAAATCCAGTATCTACCCGCCGGCGGCTCCCAAACCGTAGCCATGCAGACGAGAGCAACACCCGGTGAGCACATCGCCGAGGTTGTGATTGACGAGGAGGCCGTCATAGCCGAAGCCAATGAGGCCAACAACGGCGCTGATCACCAGATCCCCGAAATCACCATCATGTATCCGGATCTCATCGTCTCGAATCTCCAGTGGGCGCCCCAAGACCTCAAATACGGCCAGGAGGTGACATTCACCTGCACGGTTTCCAACACCACGGTGGTCTCGACGCTGAATACCTTCATGTTTGCCCTCTACGTGGATGACGTCCAGATAACCGCGCAACAGCTCCCCAAGCTCACCGGACACTCGTCTCACGAGTTTGTACTCAACTGGAGGGCCGATGTGGACCCAACCGTGGGGCACACCCTCAAAGCTGTGGTTGACGTCAAAGACAATGTGATGGAGCAGGACGAATCGAACAACGAGGTAGTGGTTGCTGATGGGACATTTGACGTCGGCGACAACTTTGCTCTGACCGTGCAGACTCCAGGGGGTACTGATTTCCTGGGGACGCTGGTCTACACCTCTAGCCAGGCGGCCGAGTTTGTCGCTACGGTGACCATGGGCAGTTCTCCCACCATCCCCGTCGGAGCCGATCTTGGTGTGGATGTCCTGATCACTGCGATCAAGGAGGGGAACTACTATATCAACGATGAGGGTGAACTGGTCCAAGAGCCCGACGAGATCATCTTCGAAAACGAGCCGATGACTTTCAGTTCAGCGGACAGCACGTTCCGTGCGTCCATAGACCTGATCACTTACGGTACGGCAAACTACTCGGTACTCATCGAAGCAACCGATGGTGTAGCCCGTGCCCTGAAATCGGTACCCATGACGGTGATCGAGGAGTGCATTTTCACTCTGGCTACGGATAAAGAGGTCTACCATCGAGGTGAATCGGTGCACGTCACTGGAAACATCACCAAGCTCACCGGTGAGCCCGTGGCTCTTCAAAGGGTGGCCATTGTAATCGCTGAGGGCTCGGAGATTTACCCGGAACTGACCCTCGGCAACAAGATTTTTGATCGTCAGACCCGTAAATACGAGACCTTCACAGATTTTGCCGGGAATATCGACTTCACCTTCATTCCCAACTGGGGAGATGCCGGTCTATTCAACGTGAGCGCCTTCCTCAGGGCACCACTGGTAGGTACCATGGGGTACACCGAGTTCTCCATCCTGGCCGCGGACATCAGCCTTGCCAAACTTTACGTAACCACCACCAAAAACCAGACGTTCACCAGAGTGGTTACGCTGGAGAATCTGGGTGATGATCCACTGACCGGAGTTCAGCTAACGCTCGTTGATGAGGACAGTGGGGACAATGTGACCGGTAGCGTGTCATTTTCATCCTTTGACATCTTGCAACCGGGAGCAGAGATTCCCATCACCCTGACGGTAACTATTCCTGAGGATGCACCAGATAGTGCCGCTTTTGAAATCGTCATGAATACGAATGAGGGATACGAGGCAAGATCCCGTATTCGCTTCAGTCTCCGGCCGGCACAACCGGCGCCCAAGATCCATCCAAACGAGGTAAACGTCGGCCTCAACCCCGGAACGTCACACACGGAGACGGTCACGCTGACCAATGCCGGTTTGGGCGGCATGAAGAGTATCCGCCTGGCGGGACCCGATATCCTGCCGTGGGTGACACTCGCTGGCTTGGAAACCAACGAGCTTGCTCCTGGTGAGAGCACCACCTTCCAGATTGTGATCTCTCCTCCAGAAGACCTCCAACTCGGCCTTTATAGCGACAGCATTGTGGCAACCGATGGCGTTGCCGAGGCGGCCATGCTCTTAACTGTTGAAGTCAGCTCCGCCAATCGCGGCTCGGTTTCTGTGGTGCTTAGCAATGATGCCGACCAACCGGTTAAAGATGCAGAGATCAGATTGGTCAGCCGTGAAGCCTTTACAGTCATCTATGGCGGGGGCCAGACGTCCACCTACCATAATGTGTATTACGGTAAGTCGGACGAATTGGGCATTTCCACCATCGAGGACATCCCCATCGGCGAGTACGACTACTGGATTTCTGCTCCAGGGCACGAGGGGATGCAGGGGACTCTCACGGTGATGCCACAAAGCGATGCGCAGATTCTCGAGTTGGAACTCGTGGCCGTGCCGCTTTCCTACACCTGGACCGTCACCCCCATCGTCATCGAGGACACCTACGAGATCAATCTCACCTTGGATTACGTTGTGGAGATACCCAAGCCGCAGTTCGTGTTCCTGCCGCCATGGGTGACCCTGCCCCACGATTTGGAGGGGGATCTTTACGACCAGATCACCGTAGTCAATCCAAGCCTGGTAGAACTGCACGACGTGTCCGTTACGGTTGTTGGCGCAGAAGGCATCATAGTTTCGTCGTCCGGCCGGATAGGGACCATGGCTCCGGAGAGTTCCACCGTTATCGGCTTCCATGCGGAGGCTGGAAACTATGACTATCTGGACGGCAATAATACCTACTTTGAGGTAAGTGGCACCTATACCCGGTTCGATCCCGTTACCTTGGAGCCGCTGGAAGAGGAGAGCATCATCGAGGGCAGGATTCCTCTGGCCAATCCGGCACCTCAGAGGGTCTCAACTACCTGGGAGGGGGAAACGTTCGAGTTCTTCTTCCTGGAGACTAGCAGTGAATTTGTGCAGTTCGACCTGCCAGGTTTGCCTTCGGATCCAGAGGAGACCAGCACTGAGGTTGTGAAATTCGAGCTTGAGCAGACGGCGACCATAGAACGGGAGGGTTTTGACGCCCGCCTGGAGCTGAGCAACGGCATGAACCGAGAGCTTGTCGGCCTTTCCATCACGCCGCGAGTGACCGATGAGAACGGCGAGGATGTCACCGACCGGTTCTTCATTATCCCCCCTGATCTCAAGGGTATCGGAACGGTGGATGGTTCGAGCAGCCTCGGCCCTCTGGCAACCATGACCGGCAGATGGATTCTCATTCCCGGTGAGGGATTGGGCGGTGCAGAGGAAGTCGGCAAACCATATGGGGTCAAGGCTGTCCTATCCTACTATGTGGACGGGCAGCTTAAAGAAACACAAACCGAGGCCGTGGAAATTACCGTTCACCCGCAACCGCAGCTGTATTTGCACTATTACCTCCCTCAAAGCGCTTCCGCCGACGAACCGTTCAGACTAGGACTGCTGGTGGAGAACGAAGGGGATGGCGCAGCCCGGAATTTGAAGATAGACTCCGGCCGGCTCAAGATCGTGGATAACCTGTCCGGCCTGCCCATCGATTTCTCCATAGTTGGAAGCTCCTTCGGCAGTGCGGCGGGTGATATGGTCCAATTGGTACTCGGGGATGTATCGCCTCATAGCACTGCGCAAAGCTATTGGATATTGACAACTTCGCTGGATGGTCATTTTGATGATTTTTCTGCTCAGCTCACCCACAGAAGCTACAAAGGTGTAGACGTCAATCCGCTGATTGTGGAGGTGACCACGGAAATCATCCAGCACGACTATCTCTTTGGGGACGGGCAAGATCCTGACGACGGCTTCAGCCTTATCGATCGGGACCATGATGGTTTCCCGGACTACATGATTAACCTCGCCACCGGTTTGCGGTTGCCGATCATTGTTCCGGACAGTGTCACGGTTACCAAGCAGGCGACAGAGACGGACAGAACCCTGGAGCTTCAACTACCGGAAACCGCTGGCTACGTGTGCGTGATCCTGCCCGATCCACTGCCGGACGCAAACCTGAGATCTGTCCTACGATATGGCCAGCCGGACGCCACCTTGAGCAGCAACAATTTCTGGAAAGCGGACGGCAACGTCTACTTCGTAGATGAGCTCGGATACATTGACGAGAACGGCGTGCAGCAAGCAGAAAGCGGCACCTATATGCTGGACTTCAGATCCGCTCTGGAGGTCACCGCGGTAGACTGCGTGCCGGTGGAGTTCAGCATTATTTACAGCGGTGAGGTGCCAGGAGCGATCCTTGACGGATCGCAGGTCAACCCGCCCCAAGGGGATTCGCTTCTAACCACCTATGAACTGCATGAGCCGATTTTCTACATCGGCACGCCACCCACCGAGGGCCAGAAAGCCGCAATTGGAGTCACTATAAAAAACACGGGAATTATCCCCGAGAGCGGAATTTTAGACATTCTCGTCACAACTCCCGAGGGGACGGAGGAGAATCTCGGTTCGATGCAGATATCCGAACTCCGCGCCTACCGCAGCGAGCAGGTAATTCTCAACTGGCTGCCTCAGCTTTCCGGAGTTCACGCCATTACCGCAACGGTGCGAACCGATTCTCCTGAGAACACCCGGGAACTCATCGTGTACGTCAATGATATGCCGTTCGCAGATGGTGGCGCTGATTTCTTCTCCGAAGTGTCGTCACCAACCACCTTCGACGGCACCCGGTCTCTGGATTTCGACGGTTTCATCCGCGCCCTCTACTGGGATTTTGGTGACGGTGTTTGGGGTGGGGGGATGGGGCCGACCCATGTGTACGAACACTCCGGAACCTACCCGGTCCATGTGATTGTTGAAGATGACTTCGGGGCCATGAGCGAAGACGTCATGCAGGTCACCATCAGTGAAACCCGACCGGATCTGGTTGTCGAGGCCATCATCGTATCCCCCGCACAACCCCAGGAGGGTGAACCGGTTTCTCTTACCGCCACGGTTCGGAACATCGGCACCAGCCGTGTCAATGCCGGCAGTTTTTATACGGGCTTTTATGTAGATGGTATCTACACAGCGCTCGAAAAGGTGACCGAAGAGATGGGACCCGGTGAAGCCCAGCAAGTGATCTTCACCTGGGAAGCGATAACCGGTAATCACCTTTTTACCATCGCAGCTGACGACATGGAAGATCTGGTGGACGAAGCGGATGAGGGAAACAATAAGAAGACCATCGCACTCGATCCCGATCAGGTATACTTTCCCGACTTAGTGGTGGATGGGGTGGCGCTTTCCGTAGGGGAGGAAGACGCGATCACCTGGGGCGAACCGATCACCATCAGCGCGACCATCAGCAACATTGGCACGGCCGCGTCCGGCAGGTTTCGGGTCAATTTCTACATAGACGGACAATATGTCGACTATACCACGGTGGATACGCTCTCGGAGCAGGAGGGTTTCAACACCGCGGCTGCCGGTATTGCCTGGGTGCCATCGGCGGGTGAGCACACCCTGGAGGTTCGGGTGGACGAGCCGGTCAACCATGTGGTTGAACTGGATGAGACCAACAACCGGCATATGGACAAAATCCCATCCCTAAATATTGTCTATAGCGATCTCACCGTCACAGATTTCAGGATTTGGCCGCAAGATGGAAGGGTAGATTATGGACACGAGTTGATTGCATACGGAACCGTCAAAAATGACAGTGAGGTAAATATCCCGACCGCGATACCGGTTGCTCTGATAGCAAATGGCCAGATAGCCGCCGAGGAAGAGATTCATGGATTGGCGCCGGGTGCGGAAGAAAGGGTCCGGTTAACCTGGATCCCTGAAGGCGGGACCTATGATTTAACGTTTGCCACCGACAGCTCCGGCCTTATTCCCGAGACCAACGAAACAAACAACGAAGAAACACTGGAGGGGCTTGCCGTCGAGATCCTCTATCCCGATCTGGTGGTTTCGGACATCTCTATCATCGGTGACCTGAGGCTGGGCCAGGATGTGGTGGTTGCCGTGAGGCTGGAGAACACGGGAACGGGATATACGGGACAACCCTTCAACATACGGTTGCTGGTGAATGACCAACTGCTCACTGCCGAGAGGATGAACCAGAACCTCTTGGCCGGCACCTATGACTATTGGTTTGTTGATTGGCACGTTCAGAGTGCCGATACCACCCAGTGCGCGATAGCAGCAATCGTCGACGCCAATGAAGAGATCATTGAGTTGGATGAGACGAACAACACTCTGTCTGAAGCTTTCGACATTCAGGACAGCTATGTCGCGGTCCTCCAAACAGCCGATCCACTCTATCTGATCTCAGATCCTATCCATCTGACTCTGACCGTTGAGGACTCATTCTCAGGTGAACCTCTGGGCCCAACTGACGGGATTACGCAAGTCCTTTGGATCTATGACAGTTCAGATGCCCGGGTCCGGCAAGAGACATTTTCATATCAGGAACCGCTCAAGCTGTTCAGCCTCTCCCTCGCTGCCGGGTCTCTCAGTGCGGACACATACAGGGCGGTGGCGCACATCGAAGGGCCATTGCAGGAGCAGGAGGTCTCCATCGCATTCGTCGTCGCAGAGGATTTTCTTATCAGCGTGACTACGGATCTACCGGCCTACACCGTAGGATCTCCAGTCACCATTTCAGGAATCGTCCAGAAGACGGACGGGGCCCCGATCGCTGATGCTGCTGTGGATCTCTGCATCAGTCACAGCGGAATTGAGCGATGCGTTCAGACGGAGACGCTGGCCGATGGAACATACGAGTACACGTTTACACCCTTTGCCAGCGAAGGCGGTGAATACCGGGTCGAGGTTGAAGCCACAGTAGGTGGGCTAGTGCGGCAGAGTTCAGCCCAGTTCACCATCGAGGGAATCGTCATCGAGCCCCACGTTCTAGACATCGACATGCCGGCGCACTCCAGCGAGGAGGCGTCCTTTGCGGTAACCAATGTGGGGACCGGAGATGTAAAGATTCTCAGCGTCTCCGTCCTACCTCAAGCCGCTTACAGTGAAATCAAAACTGATATAGATGTCTCCCAGGTGGCAGAAACGCTTTCGAGCCAAGAATCCAGACAACTTAGCCTTACCTTTCAGGTAGGAGATTTCGTCGGAGAGGCTCAGTTTACGCTTACGGTTACCTTCGATACCGTTCCGCCAGGCAATGATCCAGATGGCTACGAAGCAACTGCTTCGGTTAAACTGATCTGCCAACCCGCAGAGCCCATATTGGAGATCCAGCCGTCTGCCATCGATGTCGGGATTATGCCGGGCTTTTCAGTGGACACCGCAATTACTTTGGTCAATACCGGCTATATCGGGCTGACCTCATTGTCTCTTACCGACCCGGTCCTTCCCTGGATCCAATTGATCCGGTCCAGCCAGACCTCCCTGGCCCGAGAAGAGAGCACGACCGCCATCGTGAGAATCAATCCCCCAGACCAGATTGAAACCGGTGTATATTCGGACTACATCATTATTTCCCATGATCAAGGCCAGGCTATCCTACCGATCACAGTGGAAGTCACCGAATTGGCCGTAGCCGATCTGGCGTTTCATGTCCTGAATGATATGGGCTTTACGCTGTCTGATGCGGAGATAGTTCTATGGCTGCAGGAAAGCAAGTATGCCGAAAGCGTAGGCGATAGCATCGTTGAAAGAAGTCAGAATCTGACGGGTGTCGGCGATGAGAACGGCCAGGTGATGTTCGACGCTATCCTTGCCGGCACCTACACGTACGAAGTGTCGGCGCCTTATCACGACGGACTCATCGGTACCATCGTGGTCGAACCCGGGGTAAGTCAAGACAAAGACATTTCGCTGCAATTCAGGCCTCTGGAACTTACCCTGACGCAACAGATTTCGACAGATCCAATAACATTGGGACAGGCGCAACTGGGCGTAGTCCTTGAGCCGAGTTCGCAGGCCACCCTGCTGACGGACCGCCCGGGGGCAGAGTATTTGCTCCTCAGGTCTGGTCGCATGCTCATTGATCGGCTGGCGTACCTGGACCTTAGCGCCAACCGGAAATTTCAGGAAAACCTCCAGTTCAGCCTAAATAATCTTACGAGTACCGACATCGCGGATGTCATCATTTCGGTAGATGGTGATATATCCGATTACATAGATATCAGTACCAACTATGTGGAGAAGGTTCCCGCCAACGGATCGGTGATCGTCAGCTATTCAATAAAACTGGCAAATTTAAACACCACGGAAGATCACATCGTCGACGGCCAGTTGATCATAGCCACGTGGGAGGAGGGTCACCGGGTGGGATTCCCCATACGGATCCGTGTGGCCGAAATTGAGAATCTTCACAACAACGAACCCTACCATTACATACCGTACTCTGGTCCCTGGCCGACAGGCCCGATCATGTACGGTGAGGACTTCATAAATACCTGGTTCAAAGAAGCCAATCTGGTGGGTGGCCGGGCTGCAGGGCACAGCTTGGGGAGTGTCCGCCTTTCCCAAGACGTCATCATCGAGGGAGAAGCGTTTACCCTGGCGGCCTCTTTGGCGAATCTGCTGCCGGATAAGCACATCCGAATCGCTGCCACCGATCTCGTAATCACAACCACCGAAGGCACCCATGTTACGGAACTCTTCGAGGTCACAGAGACGACATCGCTCTCTTCTGACCTGGCCCCTTCAGATCAGGCCTATGGCTCCTGGCGGATAGCGCCGCAGAGCGACCAGCATCTTGGTGGGACTGTTGCGGATGGTATCGAGTATCACATTACCGTCGAGATCACCTATGAAATAGAGGGACGTGCTGGCAAGACCTTGCTGCCACCACTGAGCATCACCGTCAAGCCGGTGCCGAGCTTTGCGATCAGGTACCATGTGGAGACGGAAATCGGCAGTAGCGCGAACCAGGTGAGGATCGACCTTCACGTAACGAATACAGGGCCAGGTACGGCGAGCAGGTTGGAGATCGGTTTCCCCCAGCTTCATTTCGCCACGGCGTTATATGAAGTGGTAAATCCTGAACCGATGGTGTTTATCGAGATCGGACCGGATGAGAGTGTATCGGGCAGTTGGTGGCTAAATTTCATGGTTCCAACGGTGGATATCGCTGCCATTGTGTCTTCTCTGGAGTCGGCGACAGCTGAGGTGACCGGCGGCCTGTCCGATATCCGTATTGAAGCCCCGGTGGACTTTGAATTTGTAACCAGCACGGATATTGCGGATCTCGAGCAGGCTGTCAGCGATCTACTGCAGGCCTCCAGGGATAAGTTTAAGGCCGAACAGGTCGTCCTGGCGAAATTCTTCAACGACTTACACTCGATTGCCCGGGACTCCCAAGACCTGATCGTGGCTGAGCTTCAAGTCCACCTCTGGCAATTCATCCTCAAGTCGAGTGTCTCCATGCTCGATATTTGGTCGGCCATGACAGGCTTGCGTGAACCCTTCAAACCCGGCATGGATCTCCTTGAGACCCTGGAGCGGGCAGGAGATTTCTTCGAATATACCCAGGCACTGGCTACTCTACCGTTCGATATGTTTGAACTGATGTACCATGCCTTGCTTTCCTACCAAAGGTACGATGAACTTCAGGAGAGCTTTGACAAGCTGAATTCTCTAATCGGCAAACCGGATACCACGCTTAACGATTTCCTGAACTATGTATCTGAAGACATTCCCTACTACAGGCTGAATCCACATGTGCTGATGGTTGAATTTGAGAACCTGCCACAGGAACCCTCGCAGGAAGAAGTCCTGGACATGCTTGCGAAGGCTATAACCTCAGGGGCTGAGGGTATTTCGGGGAACGAGCTTCTCGAGGAACTGGACCGACTTTCGAATGACACGATAAACCTTCTCTCGCTGGTAAAAGAGACGGCAATATTCCCGGTGGATCTGCTCCATGCGGAAATTACCAGATTGACGCAGATTATCGAGACTGTGGGAACCGGATACGGAGTCGAGCAAGAGAAGCGGGAGACCTTACCGGCGTACTGGTACTCTGTCGGAGAAAAGGGGGCCTGGTATCCCGTTTCTCTCCAAAACTGGGGCTTCGGTATCATGTATGAGGACTATATAAATGTACTCAAGGCGAAAGGACTCCTGTACAGCAACTTCGCCCTGCATTGGGAGGTGATTGCCAGTGCTCTTGAAAGCAATATATGGTTCGGCGCTTATAGTGCCCTCGGCACCCTCATGCCAGCGCCATTCGTGGGTACGTCTTGGCAGATGGCCGTAGGAGAAGTATGGGATCATGTTGCCAGTTTATATGATTCGGCGTTTCAGTCGCTGAGATCCACCGAGTTGATGATCTACGACTGGCTGTCTGAGCTCGTGCGAAGTCTAGAATTACACCATCAGTATGAAAGTGCTGGACTTTGGCAGATGTTCTCCGATTTCGAGAATCATATTGCCTATATTCTGGAGCACAATCCGATTGATCCCGATGTCTCTGTCAGAGTGGAAAGTACAAACTTTTCGGATATCCGCGTTGGAGAGGGCAATTTCATCGGCGCCGATCAAGCCGAGATTGTGGTCACCAATGACTGTGATCTGAGTTTACAAATCAAGCCGTTGGTGCGGATAGGCGCCGGCGGAAACACCCTGGGAACATTTGAAGGCATGCCACTTACCCTGGCACCCGGGGAGACCGGCACCTCAGGCGTCATTCTTGTGCTGCCCCGATCCATTCTATACGGTAACAGCGGGTACGATGCCGAGATCATTTTCGATGCCTGGGATCCGGTGACCCTGAGTCGAGAGCAGATCGGGCCATTTTATGACCATGTCTACGTGGGAACCGATGAGGAATTGGCCTACTTCACGCTGCAACATACCTCCCAGCCGCTCGGCGGAAAGGTGGGCAACAAGAAGCGTTTCGAGAGGACTATCGATGTTTCGGCAGGCACCAATGAGGTGAGAGTTACGCTTATCCATTCCGATGATACCGACCTTGATCTCCATCTATTCGATGAAAACGAAAACCATGTAGGGTTCTCAGAAGGGAAGGGCGGAGATGAGATACGCATTCCGAACGCCGCGTTCTCTGGGTCGGACTATTGGCGCCAGGTGATCACTGTTAAGCCCACCGGGTCCACCCAGTTCCGCTTAGAAGTAGCCGTAAATGAAGCTTATCCGGACAGCCTGTTTGCTGTGGCCGTCCAGGAAATTCCTGAGTACCCTGCTTTGCTGGAGACGAGTACAGAGAGGATAGAGATCGCAACCAACGAAGCGGAAATCGAATTCTATCTGAGTGCTCAGGAATGGGGTGGAACCACTGGAATTTCTAATTTGCAGGTGTCGCTACAGCACGGGAATGGCACGCCAATCGTGCCCGATAGGAGTCGGATCGAACTCTCCCAGCCGGGCGTGCCGCCAGGTGGCCACACAGAGATCACCGTCGCCCTGACATTCGATGATCAAATCGCCGACGCAGAGTATTCTGGCACTTTGGTGGTAACAGGCTTCGACGGCGTCAGCGGAGAGGAGCTGTCGCAGAAAGTTGAACTGGCTATCCTGATCGACCGTCAGGCCCCGGCCGTTCCACAGTTGGCCGACCTCTCTGGCCCCGCTGAGGACCTGCCGATAGCTATTGAAGGAACCAGTGAACCGAACGTCACCATTCAACTCTTCGCTGATGAAGCGTATGCGGGTGAAGTGCAAGCGGACGACCAAGGCCGATTCGAGTTCGAATGGCTGATCATCGGGTTGGGTGATCATGTGCTCCAGGCACTGGCTGTCGATTTGGTCGGAAACAAAAGCGAACTCTCTGCTCCCATAACCGTAACTTCGAATGTCGATCCATTTGCTCCCATCACGACGGCCGTTCTCACCGGCGATGAAGGGATCGACGGCTGGTACACCTCTCAGGTTATGATTGCCCTGGAGGCCCGGGATGTTGGTGGCTCAGGTATCCAGCACACGGAGATCGCGGTAAATGGTGGTGGATGGGCCGATTATGTCGGGCCGGTGAGCATTGCGACCGAAGGGATTGCAAAGGTCAGTTTCAGGTCCACAGACAACGCCGGCAATGAGGAGATTGTCAGAAGCATATATGTAAAAATCGATACCCAGGAGCCGGAAAGCATCGTCGACCAGTTACCGGCACAGATCGTGGACGTGACGGAGTTTGCCGTCACATGGAGCGGGTCGGATCCGGCCGGCGGATCAGAATTGGCCGGCTATGACATTTACGTATCGACAGACCAAGGTCCCTATGCGCTCTGGATGGCGGAAACAACTGAAACTTCGGCACTATTTGCAGGGGAAAGAGGTCATTCCTATGCGTTCTATTCCCGTGCCCAGGACCATGCCGGAAACATCGAGGAGCCGCCTGCGGCGCCGGATGCGTTCACAGAAGTCGCCGGGACACCACCAGAGGTTGTTGTGGGTTCAGATGCAGAGGTCAATGAAGGCGAGATCTTCAGCCGTGTCGCTCACTTTACCGATACCGATCCCAACGACAGCTGGACGGTCACTGTCAATTACGGTGACGGCACCGGTGCACAGCCCTTGCCCACAAGCCATATGACCTTTGCTCTTAGCCACGTCTACGCTGACGACGGCACGTATCTAGTGACAGTAACGGTGACCGACAGCTATGAAAAGAGCGACTCAGAACAACTTACAGTCACGGTTCTGAACGTTGCCCCGAGTATAGCGACGGATATGGCTACTGTTACCGCAGATGAAGGTACGGTTGCTGCCAATACCGGTACTTACTCCGACCCCGGCGAAGATGCCGTCACCCTTTCCGCTTCGGTGGGTGTGCTGGTGGACAACGGCGACGGCACCTGGAGCTGGTCGTTTCCAGCCAGAGACGGCCCGGATGACAGCCAGACAGTAGCCATCACGGCCACCGACAGCGACGGAGCGTTCACACGCATCACCTTTGATCTGTGGGTGGACAATGTTAAACCAGTGGCTGCCATTGCAGGCGATACAAGCGCAGTGCGTGGTCAGCCTCTCGTGTTCGAGGGTAGCTTCTTTGATCCGGGGACGTTGGACACCCACATCACAAGTTGGGAAGTTCTCGACGGCACCGAAACCGTCGTGGAAATCGGTTCCGGCCTACTGCTGGATTTTACTCCCAAAAAGCTTGGTACTTTAACAATTAAGTTCACTGTTACCGACGATGATGGCGGCACCGGGACGGCGACGCAGACGCTGAGCGTCGCAAACTGGGCCCTTGAGCCGGATCCGGAGGATCCGGGCACTAGCATTTTGAGAATCGGCGGCAGCGAGAGCAGAGACAAGATTGAGATCAAGAAAAGATGTCGCAGCAGCCAGGTCGTGGTGAAGATAAGGGAGCATAAAACAAAGGTCAGGAAGACGTTCTATATTGAAGATGCTCTGTCCGGAATCATCGTCTACGCACAAGGCGGGGATGACACCGTCAAGCTGTCCAGGAAAATTGAGGTGGACGCAGAAATCCACGGGGGCGCGGGTGATGACAAAATCTACTCAGGATCCGGTGACGACCGCCTTTTAGGCGGTGGTGGAAATGATAAACTTTACAGCGGCCGTGGCAGTGACGTCCTCGAGGGTGGCGGTGGCCATGACCGGCTATACGGCGATGGAGGAGACGATTATCTTGCAGGTGATGATGGTAACGACAGACTGTATGGTGGCTGTGGCGGCGATACCCTCGATGGTGGTACCGGGAATGACCGGATCTACGGCAACTGGGGTGATGATCAACTCTTTGGCGGCGACGGCGATGACCGGCTGTACGGTGGTTGGGGCAGCGATATTTTGGCAGGCGGCGATGGTAACGACAGGCTCTATGGGAGTTCAGGCGATGATCGACTATTTGGGGGCAATGGTATCGACAAACTCTACGGAGGCCGTGGTGATGATTATCTAGACGGCGGCAGCGGGCATGATCGACTCTACGGTAGCTGGGGTGATGACCAACTCTTTGCCTGGAGGCTGCTTGCTCCTACCAGACAGTGACAACTGATGTAGGAGCGAGCTCCTGCTCGCGATAGGGCCGTCGAGGCCTCGTACCCTTCGCGGATTGGGCGTCCCTTTCTCGCCTGTCTTGCCGCCTCACGCAGGAAGCAACTGCAACTGGATGCTCCGCTCCAGGGCGTGGGCCCGAAGCTGACCCAACAGATCCCGGACCCGTTCCGGTCCCTGGCTTTTGTAGATGTAGTCCAGGGATTCGAGCCACTCGTGATTTTCCTGATCTATCTCGTCGGTGTTCATGGGGTCTGGCGGCATAATAATGTCTTTCGTCGGGGCAGCACGTTCAATTCGAAAATACCATGAATTTGCCCATTCAATGAAAATGTTTGGTTCAAAGGTATAAAGAACTACCTGAAAATAAAACATAAACCGGTGGTGACAATAGACCGCCGATCCGGCGGTTCTGGAGCCGCCCGGACAGATCGGCAAATCGGGGAAGGAACATTCTGCCCGGTTCGCTCTTCATTTCACATATGATTGACCCCGGGCACGATCGGTTTCCCAATTATGGGTATTCCGCTTCCCAATTTCGGTAAATGTCTTACCCGAAACCCGTGTCACACCTGAACCCGCCGGGTTTCCCTAACTATCTGAGACTATAACGAATTCCAATTGTCTAAACATTTTCTCCATCTGTTGCACGAATTTTGCTAACCAGCAATGGGTTGACACACTAGATTCATCGGATATAGAAAAATCCTCCGGACCCCACTCGATACGGTGCAAACCGCTATCCTTTGCCGGGGGAGGGCGCCTGAAGCCCCGTTTGGCGCACGTTCTTTAAGAACCCTGAACCCATCGGACGGTCAAACGTCATCGATTGCAGATACGGACAGTGATTTTTGGAATTCTGACACGAAGCGGAACCGGCTGGGTCACATGGATTGATCAACTTGTGTTCGTGAAGTTCCGATTCGATCGGTAGCGCGCTATTCGCAACGAGTTTCGCACAGATAGGAAAAGCGACTCACGCCTTTTCCGCGGGTAGTTTGATCAGTTGGAAGTGCGGAAGAGGCCACTGGTCACCGTCGATCAGGGTATCTTTGGAGCTGAGGTGTAATGGGGGAGGGGCCTTCTGTTACCGAAACGGTTGAACCACCGAAACCGATTTGAATTAGAGACTCTGGAGCAGCGGATCCTGCTTTCGGCCGATCCACTGCTCGGGGCGCTCACAGCAATTACCGCCGTCGACGATCCAAAGCTGACGTCGGCCGCTGAGCAGTTGTTGCCGACCTCCCTGGATATCCTGCCCGCCGGCGCCGATCGAAATTTCAAGACAACCACAGACCTTTCCGATTGCTACGACCCTGCCGATTGCCTGGACGACCTTTTTTCCGGCTTGATGGAAGTTGAACCGGAGGCACTGATTCCTGCAGATTCCTCCACCGAGTCGGATCAACCGGATTCCGATCCGGAAATTCTCGATGCGGTCCACGGCGAGCAAACATCGTTCGCCGGTTTCTCCTCCACCGAAATTTCAGACAAAACCAGCCTTTGCGGGAACATCGAAAACCTCGACACCCGGCTTGCCACATCGGTGTATGACCATTTCAATGACGGGCTCGATCCGCCCGGCTCAACGGATTTTTCCGACACCATCCAATTCGATGCGGTTGCCGACAACCACGCCCTGCACCCTGCGCCAGACCCGGCGGCAGTGCATACCGGTGGGGTGTTTGCCTGCGCAGACGACCACACACTGGTGTATTACGCCCTGACCGGGCAGAATACACTGACGCTCCGGGTTATAGAGCAACATGCTGAATTAGTGGATGATACCAGCGGCGCCGTACTTGCTGCGGCCGCTCTTTCGGCAATCGATCGTATCGACATACGCGGACAAGACGGGGTCGATGACCTGCTGCGGGTGGATCTCTCCGCACCGCTGTTGCGAGATGTGACCATCGCATTCGAAGGCGGCGCCGGGGGTTACGACAGCCTGGTCCTGCTCGGCAACCAGGCTTCGACGATCCGCTATACCGCCATCGGCGAAGACGCCGGCTGGATCCAAATATCCGGCCCATATGCGACCGCCGTCATTCAATTCGCCGGCCTCGAACCGGTGACCGTCAGCGGCGTCGACGCATACACCTTTACCACCGACGGCAGCAGCGATGCGATCGTCATCGACAGCCCGGCTGCCGGCCAAAACCGCATTACCGGCACCAGCGACGGGACGCCCTTCGAGTCCGTCACCTTTTTCGATGTGGGCAGCGTGACCATCGACACCGCTGCCAACGACCAGCCCGGCAACGATTCGGATTCGATCACGATCGACAGCAGCGGCCTTGTGGCCACAGGCCTGTTGAGCTTCACGATCCTAACCGGAAGTGGTGACGACACCGTAACCATTCTGGGACCGGCGACCGACAGCGCCATCACTGTCTCGAGTGGGGGCGGTCACGACACCCTCACCATCGGCCCCCAGGGCGGGCCGGTATCCTTCGGAGAGAACAGCATCAGAATTGGAGATGGTCCACCAATCGCCTACGACGCGGACTTGGAAATTCTCACCTTAAGTGATTTCGGCCAATATCGCACCGAAGGCGGTTCCAACGGCAGTCGTGCCACGGCAACGGAGCTGGAGTTAATCGAGGATCCGGTAGGCTCCGGTTACTTTACGGCCCACGGTCTGGGTTCGATCAACCCGACATCGGATCGTGACTTTTGGCGGTTTGAGGCATTGGCCGGCGACAAGATATCGATTGCCGTAGACACGTTAGGCAGCGGCTTGACCCCCTCCATCCAGCTGCGCAACGCGTCCTATCTGCTGGGCACCAAGAACTATACGGGACCAAACAACGACGCTTTTTACAGTACTTATTCGATCAGCTCCAGCGGCATCTATTATGTGGATGTTTACAGCTACAACAATCGCAACACCGGCAGTTATCAGGTGCGGGTGGATGTGGCCCGGGGTGTTCAGCTCGAGTCGGACGAGAGTTACAGCAACAACGGCATCTCCGGTGCCGACGCGCTGACATTGACCGGCGCGGGCACCGATCAGGTGGGCACGGTGGCCGGCACGATCATGTTGCCCCAGTCTGGCCAGACCGACGAGGACCTATTTGCATTGGGCACTTTGAGTGCAGGCAACCAGGTGGTGCTGGAGGTGGTACTGCCGAGCACCAGCACGCTGCTGCCCTGGGTGCGGTTGATCGATGGCAGCGGAACCACGGTTGTAGATACGGACGGAGACCCCTTGGACGGTCGTTTTGAGGGGGAGATCCCAGCCGACGGGGCCTATTACGCCAAGGTCGAGTCGTACTGGGTATACGGGGGCCACCGGTATTTGGCGACCGCAAAGACGAGCTGGAGTGCTGCCGAGGCCTATGCGCAGAGTCTGGGTGGTCATCTGGTGACGGTCGATGATGCAGCCGAGGATCAGTGGCTCGACCAGATCAGGCGCCCCATCGGCCAAGTGATGCTGGGGTTAAACGATGTGGCTGTTGAAGGCACCTGGGTGTGGGCCGATGGCACGCCGGTCGGTTACACGGCCTGGGCTGCCGGACAGCCTTACAGCAGCGGCACCTACGACTATGCGTACATAAACACCGACGGGCTCTGGTACAATGGGTACAACAACTCAACATACATCGGGTTGGTGGAGATCGCCGACGGTGCGGTGCCGGCCTCTGCCGAACCGGGCCCGTGGGGGCAGTATCTGCTATCCGTGAATATTGAAGACCTCGTTCTTCCATTCGTATCTGCAACACCCGGTCTGCCATCCGATGGGGTGGTGGCCGGCACCGTGGTAGATTCCTTCCGCGTCCGGTTCAGCGAGGATCTGTCTGCCGCCACGGTAAACAGTGCCGACCGTTTTGATTTGCGGGCGGCCGGCACCGACGGTGAGTTCGATACGGCCGATGATCAAATCTACTCCTTGAGCATTTCACCAGAATACAGCAGCGGCAACGACGTACGGCTCTTCATTAACAACGGCCCCCTGAAAATAGGCCATTATCGGTTCCGTGTTGCCGGCACCATCACAGACCGGGTGGGCAATTTCCTGGACGGCAACGGCGACGGTACGGGCGGTGATGCCTATCGGCACCTGTTTGAAATTGCGCTGCCCGCAGGGCATGTCCTGGAGGGTGGCGACAACGGAAGTCTGAACAAGGCAACCAAACTGGAATTTGTCGAAGAGCCCTTTGGACGAGGTTATTGGACCGGCAGAGGCCTGGGGTCCGTCAACCCAGCATCGGATCATGACTTTTGGTCGTTTGAGGCGCTGGCCGGCGACAAGGTATCGATTGCCGTAGACACTCCGGAGAGCGGATTGAATCCCTATTTACGGCTACGCGACGCCAGTAACACTCAGCTGCGATACGACGATAATTCGGGTCCGGACTCCGATGCGTATATCAGTGCCTATACGATACCTACAAGCGGCATTTACTATTTAGATGTTCACAGCTACAACAATGGCTCCAGCGGCAAGTATCGGCTGCGAGTGGATATGGCCCGGGGTGTTCAGCTTGAGTCGGATGAAAATTACAGCAACGATGGTATCTCCGGCGCCGATGTCCTCGTCATGGAACCCGCCGGCGATCACAAGAAAGCATCGGTGGCGGGAACCTTGATGGCGAATCAATCCGGCAACTTTGATGAAGACACCTTTAATCTCGGCGCCATCCAGAGTGGGCAGACCATTTTAGCCCGTCTGATCCTGTTGGAGGGCAGCACCCTCCGGCCGATCATTGAAATTCGGGATTGGAACAATCAGGTTCGGTCCGTCAACCCAAACCCGGTGGACGGCTCTATTGCCCGGGTGGACATATCAGAGGCCGGCAGTTACTACGCCACTGTGGTGGCTTTCGAAGGGCACGGAGACTACGGGCAATACCTGCTGGACATCACCATTGCCCCTACCAGCGAGTTCATGTTTGCGGACCTAAGCGTCACCGAGATCAGCAGCCCTGAGAGCGGAGACAGCGGCGGCTCGATTCAGCTGTCATGGTCCGTGGGTAACTTCGGCACCGCCTACACAGAAACCGATACATGGTATGACAGCATCCTTCTTTCACCCAATGGATCGTTTAGCGACGGCGACGATATACACATTGGTTCCGTTCAGCACAGCGGTACACTGGCCCCAAATGACATATACAGTACTATTGCAGACATCCAGCTTCCCAGGGGTATTTCAGGTCCCTACTGGTTTGCGGTCACGACCGACAGTGCCAATCAGGTGGCGGAATTCGATCTCGAAGACAACAACCTCCTCCCAGCGGATACACCGGTATCGATCACTCTCACCCCTTATGCGGATTTTGCCGCCACCGACATCGCCTCCGATGCCATCGGTGCGGTTGGCGCCCCCTATACCCTGACCTGGCAGGTGACCAATGCCGGGACCGGCACCTCCGGTGACGGCACGCCCGGCGGGACGGTCAATGAATGGGTGGATCGCATCGTCTTTTCGTCCAATACGGTCTTCGGCGACGGCGACGATGTCTGGATTGCCGACATCACCCACAGCGGATCCTTGGATCCTTCCGCCTCTTACAGCGCCAGCTGGACCGGCCAGCTTCCTGCGGGCCTATCCGGGCAGTATCATGTCATGGTGGTTGCCGATCATGACGATGGGGTCTATGAATACCGGGAACTGGAGTCGAATCTGTATATCAAGCCGGACCCGGTCGACGTGGCCGCGTCCCTCTTTGCCGATCTGAGCGCGTCGGTGCCGCGGGCGCCTCCGGCGGGAATCGTTGGAAAAGCGTTCACTGTGGAGTGGACCGTCACGAACACGAGTGCCGCCTGGAGCGAAACCCCCGTATCCTGGTGGTCAGACAGCGTTATCCTGAGCGGCGATACCACCCTCGGCAATGAAGACGACCAACTCCTGGGTCAATTCAGGCATTATGGCATGCTGGGGATCAATGAAAGCTACGACGGTAGCGGCACCGTTATCCTGCCCGGAGGCATCGAAGGCACCTTTTATCTGTTTATTGCGGCCAACTCCGACAACCGTGTGTATGAGTTTGTATATGATGACAACAATGTCGGCGGCCCCCTCCCCATAGAAATTGCCGGCCCGGACCTGGTCGTCGATCAGATTGCCGATGTGCCGGCCTCCGCCTTCTTCGGCGACGCTGTGGGCATTTCCTGGACGGTTCGAAACATCGGCGCCATCGATGCCGACACCCCCAGGAGCGATCGTGTCTGGCTGTCCACCGACGATATCTTGTCGACCGACGACACACTCCTGGCCGTCGAAACGTACCCGGGCTCCCTTCCAACCGGCCAGACCGTTTCCCTCTCGACCAGTGCCGTGTTGCCCCTCTCCGCCGCTTTTCAGGAAGGCACCTACTACCTCATCGTTGAAGCCGACGGTCTGGCAGACCAGACCGAAACCGATGACGCCAACAACAGCCTCGCCAGCCAGTCGATCAATCTGATTTTGCCGCCCCTGCCGGATCTGATTGTGTCCGATGTGGTCGCATCCCCGGATCCCACCACCGACGGACAGACCGTAACCCTGTCGGCTGAACTGGAAAACATCGGGCTCGGCGACAGTGCCGGCGGATTCATTGTCCGCTTTGACGTCGACGGCATCGAAATCGGCCGGCAGACGGTCGACGCCGCGCTGGTTTCCGGCGCGGCCTATTCGGTAGAACAACCCTGGCAGGTCCAGGCGGGGTCGCACACCATCCGCGTGCTGGTGGACGAGACCGATGCCGTTTATGAATCCGACGAACTCAACAACGGCCTTTCCATCGAACTGGCCGACGTTCCTGCGGCCGATTTGACCGTCGTTGAATTGACCTGGAATCCCCAGGTTATTACCGATTCCGACACGGTGACATTCACTGCCCGTGTGGCCAATGCCGGCGCCGGTACTTTACGTGATGTCGCCGTTCGCTTCGAGGTCAACGGCGTCTTCCTGGAAACGTCCTCGGTATCGGGAGGCCTGGCAGCGGGTGCCGATACCACCGTGGAAGCATCCTGGGCAGCCCGGCCCGGCGATTACACGGTGACGGCGATCGTCGATAGCGGCGGCGAGATTAGCGAGTCCAACGAAGACAACAACAGTACATCCGCCGCACTACCGACCATCCTCGATGGGACCCCCCCGACATTTCTGAGTGTCGCCCCGTGGCACGGGGGCAAAGTGCACGCAGCTTCGTGGCTCCAGTCGACGGCATCCGATAACGTCGGGGTGGTGATCTATCGATTCGAGGTGTCTCAGGACGGCAGCAACTGGACTCTGATCGGCGAATCGGCCTCCGGCGGTATGGCCTGGGATACCACCGGGTTGGCCGACGGCGACACTATGGTGCGATTCACGGCGGCGGATGCCGCCGGCAATACAGCGGTTCAGACAGAGACCTATGTGGTCGATAACACGGCGCCTTCTCCGGTCCAGCTCAGCGCCGAGCCGGCAGAATTCAGTGTGGTCTTGAACTGGTCCGAAAGCGGAGCCACCGACTTTGGCTACTACCTAATCTATCGCAGCCTGTCGGCAGACAGCGGGTTTGCGCGCATCAACGGCGCGATGATCACCGAAACATTTACGGACCGAACCGTCTCTCCAGGGGTCACCTACTGGTACAAGGTGACGGTGGTCGATCACGTGCTCAATGAAAGCGGATTCTCCAATGCGGCCTCGGCGGTACCGGACGACGATTCGACCCCGCCCGACATCACGCGCCTGCTGCCGATGGACAGCGCTCGAGCGCCGGATATGCTGCATCTGGATGTCTCAGCGACCGATAACGTCGCTGTTACCCGGATTGTATTCGAATACTCAAGCGACGGCGACACCTGGCTGGAAATGGCCTCCGGTGCCGCATCGACACTAGACTGGGATGTGAGTGGAATCGACGACGGTGACTATCTGGTGCGGGTCACGGCGGCAGATGCGCTCGACAACGAAACATCGATCATTCAAAGCTACACCATCGATCACACCGGCCCCGAGTCACCGTCTGCACCGCGGGTCACACCGGGTGAGGTGCTCCTGGTGGTGGCCTGGGACCCGGTGCTGAGCGCCGATTTCCACCACTACGAGCTGAGCCGTTCCACCGACGGCGGTGCCTATGCCGTCGTTCTGGCGTCGACCACGTCGACGGTTTACATGGATCGGGATGTCATACCCGGTGTGGCGAACAGTTACCGCGTGGTGGCGGTGGATGATCTGGGCAATCGGAGCACCCCGTCCGACCCGACCTCGGACGTGCCCCTGGCCGATGTCACCCCGCCACTGCTGCAGTCTATGAGCCCGGCCGAGGGCAGGCGGTTGACCGGCAAGGTTCCCTTGGCGGCAACGGCCGCGGACAACGTGCGGATCGAGGGCTTTGTTTTCGAGGCGGCCCCGGCCGGCACCGACGACTGGGTCGTGATCGGCGAAGACAGCACCCCTGTAAAGACATCGACGAGCCTGTGGCGTGGAGAGGGCACCTGGGACACCGACAGCCGGGTCCAGGGCGAGTATCGGTTGCGGGTGAGCGTGGTCGATTCCGGCGGCAATTCCGACTCCCTGGAGCAGACCATCATTGTCGATCACACACCCCCGGAAGCGCCTTTGGCGCCGGTGGTGGTCAACCCGCGCAGCGGCGGCCGTTTGTCGCTGAGTTGGACGGCCGTGCCGGCGATCGATGTGGACGGCTACTACATCTACCGCTCCGACACCGCGGGCGCTGGATATGCCCAGGTAGCGACTTCCCACACACTTCAGTACGCCGACAGGGGGCTGGTCAACGGTCAATCCTATTACTACGTGGTGTCGGCGGTCGATACGGCCGGCAATATCTCCCCGCATTCAGCGGAAACGTCCGGTACGCCCACAGCCGAATCTGACCTTGCCCTTGGAGAGATTGAATTCACGCCGGACAGCCCTGTCCTCGGACGCGAGGCGACCATTCAGGTGACGATTCTCAATAATGGTCCGGCCACCGCCACCGTCGGCGTCGGCTTTTACTTGGGAGGTGGCGCCTCCGGCACGTTGATTTCCGTGGATACGGTAACGGTACGCGACGGCAGCAGCGCTTCGGCCAACTGCTTATGGGTGCCGAAGACCGGCGGTGTCCAACCCATAGAGGTCCGCATCGAGGGATCATCGGCGATCGACACAACACCGGACAACAATGTGGCGTCAACCCAGGCCATCGTCAATATTGCACCGGTGGCCGAAGCCGGCGCAGACAAACAAGGGGACTGGAATAGTGAGATTTCCTTCAACGGCACCGGTTCCCAGGATGTCGATGGGCTGATTACCGGCTACCTTTGGGATTTTGGAGATGGAACCACCGAAGCGCACGGGGTGACCAGCCACATCTATCTGGCGCCCGGCACTTACACCGCCACGCTGACCGTCACAGACAACCGGGGAGCGGCGAGCCAGGACACCTGCACGGTGCTGGTGGACGACACCCGGGCCGATGTGATAATTGCCGACCTCTCCTGGACGCCGGTGGATCCCCAGGAAAGAGACACCGTGACCATCACTGCCACAGTTCTCAACCAGGGCAACGGCCCGACGCTGTTTGGCTTTTTTACGACATTTTATATTGACGGTGTTTATGCCGGCTACCAGCGTGTTAACGATCTGCTCGATATCGGGGCGAGCCTCGATGTGATCTTTGAATGGACGGCCACCAAAGGCCTGCATAGCCTCGAAGTTGTTGCAGACGACATTCAAAATAACGTTGTGGAGATCAATGAAGCCAACAACTCGGCGGGGACGGCTCTGACCCTGCAGCAAATTTATTTCCCTGATCTGACGATTAGCGAGCTGGCCTGCGACGTCAGTGATCTGCCGCTTAGCAGCGAAAAACAGCTTGTCGCAACGGCGACCGTATACAATTCCGGTACTGCCGATGCGTTCGATTTCTGGGTGTCGTTATACCAGGACAACGAGCTGGTCGCACGACAGCGCATCCATGAATTGTTGGTCGGCGCCACCCGGGACGTGACCTTTCAGTTCCAGCCGACGGAAGGGAACCATGATCTACATGCCTCAGCCGATGATCCGGTGAGCCAGGTTCTGGAATCCGACGAGACCAACAACGGACGGGGTCTGGCGATTTCCGAGCTGACCCTGGCTTATCCGGATCTGACCATAGAGGCCATCCGTGTCCTCCCCGCAGAGACCACCCTTTCCGATGGGACGTCTTTTGACATCAGTGCCGATATCCGCAATTCGGGCGACGTCGACACCGAACACACCTTCAAGGTCAGTTTCTATCTCGACGGAGATTATGTAGGCGACCGGGAGATCCGATATCTGCCTGCCGGCGCCGTCCAGACCGTGGCCTTTCAGACCAGGGCCACCTCAGGCATCCATGTGGCAGAGGTGATCGTCGACCAGACGGGGGTCATTGCGGAAACTGAAGAAGACAACAACAGCGCTGATTTCGACATCCCGGAGATCACCATGATCTATCCGGATTTGATCGTGTCCGACGTGCAGTGGGTGCCGACGAATGTCACCTACGGCAAGCCGGTAGATTTTACCTGCACGGTGTCCAATACTACCGTGGTGTCCACCCTGGATACCTTCGCGTTTGCTCTTTATGTGGACGATATTCGGATCGCTGTCCAGGAACTGCCGCGCTTGAGCGGGCATTCCTCACATACGTTTGTCCTGAACTGGAGGGCCGACGTTGATCCGGAAGTGGCGCATACCGTGACAGCGGTGATTGATACATTGGATGAGATCGTCGAGGAGGACGAGGCCAACAACACGCAGGTGATCGCAGACGGTACGTTTAACGTGGCCGACAGCTTTGCCGTGGAACTTGAGGCGCTAAATGCTGGTCTCGATGATTTTGGAATGCGCTTCTACTTGTCGAGCATGGTCGCTGAATTTGTCAGCACGGTCTCACGTGGGAGCGCAGGGAATATCCCGGTAGGCCCGGAAGATTTTATCGAAAGCCGGATCACCGTCATCAAAGCGGGCGGCATTTCCATCAACGCCCAGGGCGAGCCGGTCCAGGAGCCGGATGAGGTGATTCTCGACGCGCAGCCCATGTCCTTCAGTGTATCGGACCGCACGTTTCGCACTTCCCTCGATCTGATTAACTACGGTACGGGCAATTATACGGTCACCGTCGAAGCCGGTGACGGGGTCGACAGCGGCTCGGCATTTCTGACCATGACAGTGATCGAAGAGGCTATCTTCACGCTGACCACGGATAAGGAGGTTTACTTCCGGGGCGATGAGGTACACATCACCGGCACCGTGACCACGCTGGACGGGAATTACCTGTCCCTTCAGACGGTGATGATCATGATCTCCGAAGGGGGGGGAGGCCTGTATCCGGAGTTGTCCCTGGCCCGCAAGTTCTTCGACAGCGAGACGCGAACGTTTGAAACCCGTACCGATCCCTTCGGTAACATCGACTTCACCTTCCGGCCCAACTGGGGTGATGCGGGTCTTTTCAGCGCCGACGCTCTGGTGACCACCCGGGTGCTTGGCAACGCGGGCCACAGCGAGTTTACGATTCTGGCGGCAGAGATCAATCCATCCAAGCTCCATGTGACCACAAGCACCAACAGCAGCTTTGCCCATGTATACACGGTGTCCAACATCGGAGACGATCCGCTGACCGGTGTTGAGCTCAGCATTCTGGATGAAGACCCGGGTGACAATGTTACGGCCGCCTTGACCCATGAGGTCGGGGAGACCCTGGAACCCGGCGAAAAGGCGCCAGTGACACTCACCGTGACCATTCCCGAAGACGCCCCCAATAAGGTGGCTTTCTGGATTATACTCAATACTGCTGAAGGGTATCAGGAGAGCGCCCGTATTCGGTTCACCCTTTTGCCCGCCCAGCCGCTTCCGCATATCGAGCCTGTCGAGGTCAAGATCGGGCTTAATCCGGGCAGCTCTCATACCGAGACCATTACCCTGACCAACGGAGGCATGGGCACCATGACGGATATCACGCTGGTGCCTCCCGATATTCTTCCCTGGGTGACGCTGGGAGCTTTGCCGGTCAACGAATTGGCGCCGGGTGAGAGTACACCCTTTCAAATTCATATTTCAGCCCCGGAGAGCCTGCAACTCGGGATGTACAGCGATCTAATCACTGTTACCGACGGTAATGTGGAAGCCCATATGCGGCTTACGGTTGAGGTCAGCTCCGCTACCCGAGGCTCGGTATCGTTTGTGGTCGGCAACGATGCGGGGCAACGGGTGGACAGCGCCGAGATCCGCCTGGTCAGTCGGGAGGCATTCACAGCACTGTACGGTGTGGGGCAAACGTCGACCTATCACAATATCTTCTACGCCAAGTCCAACGAGCTTGGCTTTGTCAACTTCGAAGACATTCCCGTCGGCATCTACGATTACTCCGTTTCCGCCGGCAGCCATGAGAAAGTACAGGGCGAAGTCCGGGTCATGCCCCAGAGCGATGCTCAGGTGGTCGCGATTGAGCTTGTTGCCGCACCATTGACCTACAGTTGGACCGTTACACCGATCATTATCGAAGACACCTATGACATCACCCTGTCGATGACTTATTCGGTGGAGATTCCGAAACCACAGTTTGTTTTTCTGCCACCCTGGGTCTCGGTACCCCACGAGCTCGACACCGACCTGTATGATCAGATCATGGTGGTCAATCCCAGCCTGATCGAACTGCACGATGTGACGGTGGAGGTGATTGGTGCGGACGGGATCAAGGTATCGTCTCTGGGACAGATCGGCACTATGGCCCCACAGAGCTCCAGCGTATTGGGGCTTCACATAGAGCCGGGAGCCTACGACCATCTCGATGGACGAAACACGTTTTTGAAGGTTACCGGGACGTATGTGGTGTTCGATCCCCTGACCCTCGAACCCCTCGAGGAAGAGACCGAAGTCAAAGGCAAGATTCCCCTGGTGAACCCGGAACCTTTCACGGTGAAAGCGGAGTGGGAAGGCAACATCTTTTTCCTGAACGGTACCGGAAAACTGCCGGGATTTTCGTTAAGTTCCCTGCCCGAAGAAAAAGCGACCGAAGTTGTCAGGCTGGAGATCCCTCAGGAAGCCACTCTCGAGCGGGAGGGATTTGATGCCCAGCTCGAGTTGACCAACGGCCTGACCCAGGAGCTGGTCGGTCTGTCGATTTCACCCCGGGTGACCGATGAAAACGGTTTGGACGTGACTGATCGCTTTTACATCGTACCGCCGGAGCTCGAAGGGATTTCCGCCGTGGACGGTACCAGTTCTCTGGGTGCACTGAGCACACTGTCGAGCAACTGGATCCTGATACCCGGAGAAGGGCTGGGCGGGTCATCCCTTGACGGCCAATCCTACTGGGTCAAGGCGGTGCTGTCCTATTATGTGGACGGGCGGTTGAGAGAGCTACAGACCAACTCAGTGGAGATTACGGTCCATCCCCAGCCGAAACTCTACCTGCACTACTATACGCCTCGAGATGTGCTGGCCGATGAACCCTTTAAACTGGGCCTTTTGGTCGAAAACGAAGGCGACGGAATGGCCCGGAATCTCAAGATCGATTCGGGGCAACCTGAGATCGTCGAGAACCTTTCCGGCTTGAAACTGGATGTCGATATCGTCGGCAGTTCGTTTGGGAGCACTAGCGGCGATATTGTCAGACTCGTGCTGGGCGATATCCTGCCCCACAGTGCCGTCAACGGGTATTGGATCATGATGACGTCGCTGGATGGTACGGTGGAAGAATTCAGTGCCGAGTTTTCCCATCGGGCATACAAAGGTATCGATATCAACCCGCTGATTCTTGATGTCAGCACCGAGATCATCGAACACGATTACCTGTTCGCCGATGCTCAGGACCCGAACAACTGCTTCAGTCTCATCGATCGTGATGACGATGGATTCCCGGATTACCTGATCAATCTGACCACCGGGTTGCGCTTGCCGGTGTTGATCCCTGACAATGCCACGGTGACCAAACCGGCCACCGACATCGACCGCACATTGGAGCTTCAGCTAGCCGATACGGCAGGGTACGTCTGTGTGATCTTACCGGACCCGCTACCGGGGGTTAATCTGCGCTCGATTACCCGTACGGGAGAGACAGAGACCACCCTCAGCGGTAACAATTACTGGAAGGCCAACGGTAATGTCTACTTCGTGGACGAAGTCGGGTTTGTGGATGAGTACGGACAGCGTCAACCTGAAAGCGTATCCTACATGCTCGACTTCAGAGCGGCTCTGGAGGTGGCGGCCGTCGACTGTGTCCCGGTGGAGTTCAACATTCTTTACAGCAGTGAGGTGCCCGATTATATCCGGTACAACGCCAATCTTAATCAGCCCCAGGGAGATTCCCTGCTGACTACCTGGGAACTTAACGAACCGATTTTCTACATCGATATACCGCCGACCGAGGGCCAGAAAGCAGCGATCGGCATTACGATTCAAAACAATGGTGTCATCGAAGAGGGTGGATTACTGGACGTTTACATGACCGCCCCGGGAGGTGATCCGATTCTCCTGGAAACGATTGAGATCGATCCCCTGAGAGCCTTTCGAAGTCACCAGGTCATCGTCGCGTGGACTCCCGAAAACGGCGGTATGCACACACTGACCGCATCCTTGCGGAACGATTCCCCGGTCAACCAATACGAGCTAAATGTCTACGTCAATGAGAAGCCGTTTGCCGACGCCGGGGCGGACTTCTTCTCCCAGGTCTCGGCTCCGACCACGTTCGACGGAAGCCGCTCCGAGGACGCGGATGGCTATATCCAGTCCCTGCTGTGGGATTTCGGGGACGGCATCTGGGGCGGCGGCATGGGACCGACCCACGTTTACGAACACTCCTCGACCTATCGGGTGCACGTCATAATTGAGGACGACGTCGGCGCTATGAGCGAAGACGTGATGCAGGTCACGATCAACGAAATCCGTCCGGATCTGCTGGTCGAGCTGATCACAGTCGCTCCGGATACGCCCCAGGAAGGCGAGACAGTTTCAGTCATCGCTACCATTCGCAACATCGGCGTTACTGCGGTCACCGACAACTTCCACACGGGTTTTTACGTGGACGGAGCATACCAGGCGATAGAGACCGTAAGCCAGGGCATCGGAATAGGCCAATCGGTTGATGTACCGTTCACCTGGGCGGCCACCACAGGGAATCATCTGCTGACGGTGACGGCGGATGACATGACCGACCGGATCGATGAAGCCGATGAAGGAAACAACCGGCACACGATTGCGCTCTATCCGGATCAGATTTACTTCCCTGATCTGGTGCCCGAGAGCATTTCTCTTTCCGCAGCGCCTGAAGATACGGTGATCTGGGGCGATCCCGTGGACATTGTCGCAGCGGTCCGAAATACAGGGACCATCGACGCAGGCGCGTTTCGTATCAATTTCTATGTTGACGGCCGCTACGTCGGGCATGACATCGTCGATGGCCTCGCCCATGAGGACGGCTTGAATCTGACAACCGCATCCCTCGCCTGGGTACCGACGGCCGGTGATCACCAGTTTGAAATCCGGGTGGACGATCCGTTCAGCCACGTGCTGGAACTGGATGAATCCAACAATCAATACAGTGAAACCCTTAGCAGCCCAACACTGGTCTATGCAGATCTGGTGAGTGCCGATCTGGTCGTATGGCCGATTGACGGAGAGGTTCAGCATGGGGAGCCGCTGATTGTCTATGCGACGGTGAAAAACGACAGCGCCGTGGACATTCCGACGTCGATCCCGGTAGCACTTGAAGCCAACGAGCGCCAAGTGGCCGTGGATACCATTGACGGTCTGACAGCCGGAGAGGAGAAAATCTTTCGGTTTACCTGGCTGCCCGCAGCCGGAGCCTATCGATTGGTGGTGACTGCCGATTCCGACGATTCGATACCCGAAGCCGATGAGGAGAACAACGATACCCCTGCAACCGATATTGCTCTCAACATTCTTTATCCGGATCTATTGGTTGAGGAGGTGTCGGTCATCGGTGAAGTGCAGCTGGGCAATGATGTCGTCATCATGATCAAGGTTTCCAATGACGGCAATGGCGATGCCGGTAACGCTTTCAACTCGCGCCTTCTGGTCAACGGTGAACTTATAGGTGTCGAGCGGATGTCCCAGAATCTTCTCGCCGGAACCTATGACTACTGGTTCTTCGATTGGCAGGTCCGAAGCGCGGATCCCGCGCAGTTCACGGCAAGGGTCATTGTGGACGCCAACGAGGAGATCGAAGAGGCCAATGAGGGGAACAACAGTCTTTCCCAAAGTTTCGAGATTCAAGAAAGCTACATCATCGACTTTCAGTCGGGCAAAGCCGTCTACCTGGACTCCGAAGACATTACCCTGACCGTTGCTGTCAGCGACTCGATTTCTGGTGGGGTTGTGTGGCCCGGTGAGGTCAGCGTGGACCTCAGCATCTTCGATGACACCGGGACTCTGGTCCTCAATTCAGATGCCTTCGTATTTGAAAATGGTCAGTTCAATTTCCTATTCGCTGCCGGTTCGCTGTCGCCGGGTATCTATTCTGCATCGGTATCGGTCTCTGGTCCCCTACAGACTCAGAGCGCCGTTCTACCGATTCAAGTGGCCGAAGACTTCGAAGTAGTTGTAACCACCGATCAGACATCCTACGCTGTCGCGTCGCCAATAGAAATTTCCGGTCACATTGAAAAACTTGACGGGACACCCATGGAAGACCTGGCGGTCGACATCGCCATCGATGACGGCGTCAGCTGGCGTGTCTTCACTACCCAAACCCTTCCCGACGGAAGCTATCAGCATACCTTTGTGCCGTCTGCCAGAGAGGGTGGGGTGTACCATGTCACGGTCGAAACCACCGTTGCCAGCCTGAGCAGACAGGCATCTGTCGACTTCACCATTGATGGGCTTTTCATCGAATTACCCTCCCGGTTCATCGATATGTCGGCGAATGACAGCAATGAGATCCGTGCTGTCGTTCAAAATGTGGGGACAGAAGCTGTCGAAAATCCAGCTGTCGTGGTCACACCCAATGGCGCCTATAGTGAGATCACCGTTACGGTCGAGGACTTGCTCCTGCCGGTGACTCTTTCACCCGGGGAAAGTGCGGAAGTGATCATCCGTTTCAATGTCGGCGACTATTCCGGTGAGGCCGAATTCTCCATTATCGGTAACTGGAATATTGGAACGGACGGCCATCAAACTGCTGGCATGGTAACGCTAAACGTGACTCCGGCTGCTCCGCAATTGGACGTTGACATTACCTCTATTGGTATTGGCCTCACACCCGGTAGATCGGCAGACAAACTGCTCACTATCTCCAACACCGGGCGTGCAGAGCTAACATCACTGGCTATTTCGGACCCGTCCCTGCCGTGGATTCAAGTCATTCGGTCGGACCGAACATCTCTGGCACCGGATGAGAGTATGACCGTCATCTTCAGGATCAGTCCGTCTTCCGAAGCAGGCACCGGAACATACACGGACAGCATGGTAATCTCTTCGAGCGGGGGTCTTGTTCGGATAACGATTGATGTTACCATCACAACGCACGCATTAACAGATCTTCTGCTCCAGGTGACCAATGATTTGGAGTTTGTTGTCGCCGATGCGGAGATCGTTCTCTGGAGAATCGACACCGAATTTGAAGAGGGTGTCGGTGAGACAATCGCCGATCGCTCCCGGTACATGACTGGTTACACCGATAACGACGGTCGGCTGTTTCTTGAACATGTCCTTGCCGGGACATACGGGTACTCGGTCAACGCTGAATATCACGACGGCCTCACAGCAGCTCTGGTGGTCGATCCAGGAATGGTCCAGACCGAAACGACGATTCTTTCATTTAAACCTCTTGAAATTTCCTTACGTCAGGACGAGGCAACCGACCCCCTAGACTTAGGTCAGGCCCAGATTGGTGTGGTCATGGCTCCAAGTCCGGGGGCGTCAATGTTAACCGATCGACCCGGAGCCGAGTTCCTGGTATTGCGATCCGGGGAGCACCTCAGCGAGCGATTGACGTACCTGGATGCTGGTTCCTCCCGAAAGTTCCGGGACAACATGCGATTCAGCATCAATAATTTGTCAGACCAGGATATCGAGAATGTCTCCCTGATTCTCGAAGGCGATATCGGGTCCTATCTGAAACTCTACTCCCGGGATTTTGACATCATCCCTCAAAACGGGTCCGCTATTGTGAATTTTGCCATCAACTCCGGCGCACTCCTGGCATCCGAAGATCTTATCGTCGACGGCAGCATCTGGATTTCCACAGCGGGCCAGGAACATTTTATCAAGTTCCCGATACGGATCCGAGTTGCCGAGTTTGAAGATCTTCACAAGGGTGAGCCCTACCGGTACGTGCCTTATTCGGGCCCGTGGCCGACCGGTCCGATTCTCTATGGTGAGGATTTCATCAACACCTGGTTCGAGAACGCCCATCTATCGAGCGCCCAGCCGACGGGCCACAGCCTGGACAATGTGCGACTGTCCCAGGACATTGTCATGGAAGGCGAAGCATTTCACCTGGAGCTTTCATTGTTCAATATTCTGCCGGACAGGGAAATCCAGATAGAGAAAACGAGGGTGGTGATCACCGACAGCGAAGGGGTCGATGTGTCGGAGAGCTTCGACATTTCCAAGCTGATCCAGCATGGCGACACCATTGTTCCTCTCGAGGAGGCTACCGGCCTCTGGCAGATCAAACCCAAGTATGGATTGGACCTCGGTGGGAGCCAGCCGGAGGGGAAAGCCTACGACATAACAGTTGAAGTGGTCTACGGGATTGAAGGGCAAACGGCCACAAAGGAAATGTCGGCGCAGCATATCGTGGTTCAACCGGAACCGGCCTTTGCAGCGAGGTATCTTGTAGAAAGTATTGGCGATGGCGCGGACAAGGCCGTCAAGATCAACCTGAACATAGAAAACATCGGTGCCGGAACGGCCCGAAAAATAACCGTGGGCTATCCGGAAATAGAGCTGCCGACATCGTATTATGTCACCAACCCCGGCCCTCTGGAGTTCTTTAATATCGCGCCTCATGAGGTTGTCGCCAGCAGCTGGGAACTCCGATTTCTCGGCGAAACCCCCAGTGTTGCATCCATCGTATCCTCTTTGAGCGCAGCCGATTTGAAGGTCAGCGGCCAAGTCCCGCAGCTGAGTATCGACGCCCCCGCAAAATACGAGTTTGTTTCGAGCATTAGCATCGAAGAAGACCTTATCCCGGCCCTGGACAACCTGCTCGAAGCCTCCGAACAAAAGTTTCAGAAGGAGATCGAGGCGCTTGGGCGCATTTACAGCGACATGCACAAAGTGATTCATACGTCCAAGGACATAGTAGAGGCAGAACTTATCGCTCAGGTGTTGCGCGGGGCAACCCAAATCATGATCAATACCACGGACGTATTGCTATCGTTGACGACTCTGGCACGTCCTATCAAAACGAGCAAACCGATAACGCATCCAACAGAGTTAATTAATTCGGGAAAGGTTTTCGATACTGACGATGTGTATCAGATCGGTGTTCCCTACTTGGAAACCCTTGCCGCGCAGTTATTGGAAAAGAGCGAGGCCTTCGCTAGTTTAGCCATAAATTCAGTGAGTTTGACTAGTACATTGGCCGATTTGGTTTTTAACGGGTATGTGCTAACCCGTGATCTCAAAAAGTATGAACAGATGCTCGAAGGTCTATTCCCATTTATAGAAAATGAGAATGCCACCGCTGCTGATTTTGAAAAATATTTTCGTGAGAATCTCACTTACTACAGGTTAAAACCATATCTATTGTGGGATGCTGTGGAAGGCTTTGATGCTACTCCCTCCAAGGAGCAGATCTTTGAAATGCTGGATTCGGTGATACAAAAAGGGGGGGACCAACTTGATGCAAAGAATTTTTTGGTTGAGCTTCAAACACGTGTCTCCGATACAAAAAACCTCCTGGGGCAGGTTTCCGATGAAGCCAATGCTGTGTTCCCAGTCGATTTGCTCTATAACGAAATCGTCAACCTGACGAAATTGATGCAGGAACTCGGCACCGGAATTGGCATAAGCGAACAGGAACGGGCAAAATTTCCCTCCTACTGGTACTCTGTCGGCGACCCAAACAATTGGTATCCGGTGTTTTTACAGGATTGGGACTTTGGAACATTGTCGGATCACTACATCGACTTCTATCAACTGGATGTTCTACAGTGGAAAACACTGCGCGGGCACTGGGAACTCCTGGCAAGCGAGTTCCTGATAGACGCTGTGATGGGCCCTTTGAGTTCTCTGGATATCATGATGTCCTCGCCGCTGGCACCCTTTTTCGGACTAGCCATGGATGTATGGATGGACGCAATCTGGAAAACTGTCACCCAAGCCTATCAGAACGCATATGCCGACCTCCGGCTAATAGAGCATGCTTTTTCTAAGAAGATGTCGGAAATCATGCTTCGGTTTCTTACGACACACCAGTATGAAAGTGCCGGACTCTGGCAAATGTTCTCTGATATTGAAAACCACATTGACTACATCATTGAGCATAATCCTATCGATCCGGATGTTTCTGTGTCAGTGGATAGTTTGAATTTCTCTGATATTCAGGTTGACGAGGGCCAGATATTCGGTGCCGGTATGGCCGAAATGGTTGTTACCAATGATTGCGATCTGAGTCTCAAGATAAAGCCATTCGTCAGAGTCACGGCGGGAGATAAAGCGTTGAAGGTTTTCGAAGGTACGGAGATCTCAGTGGCCCCTGGTGAGACAGGAATCTCCGGGGTATTACTGGCGCTACCGCGGACGGTGCTCTTCGGGAACGCCGGCTATGATGCCGAGATTATCTTTGACGCTTATGATCCCGTGACCCTGAGTCGAGAGCAGATCGGACCATTCCATGCTCATTTTAATGTCGGAACCGAAGAGGATCTGATCTATCTGGATCAGCAAATCCATTCAGTACCAATTGGCGGCAAGATCGGGAACGAAGAGAACTTCGAGAAAACCATAGCCGTGGATTCAACCGCCAACGAGTTGAAGATCACAATGCTACATACAGACGGAGCAGATTTAGACCTCCATCTCTATGATCCCGACAATCGCCATGTGGGATTCTCGCTGTCCAATGGCGGGGACGAAATTCTGATTCCGAATAGTGAATTTTCGGGTTCCGACTCTGCAAGGCAGATCATCTCAGTCAAGCTCCCGGCGCCGGGCATTTACAGGATTGTCGTGGAAGTTAACGATGCTGATTCAGAGGAGCTGTTTACGGTATCCGTCCTGGAAATACCCGTATACGGAGCTTTGTTCGAAACGAGCACTGGGCAGATCGATATTGAGACAAACGAGTCCGAGTTCGACATCTACTTTGACACCTTTGAATGGGGCGGCAGTACAGGGGTTTCATCCATCAATGCTTCCATGGAGCCTCTTGCCAACGAAAGCGGAGATCCTTTGGATATTGCCGATGTTGAGATAGACATCCCTGAAACCGAACTGCAGGCGGGAGGATCGGCCGAAATCGCTGTCCACATGGTACTGGGCGACTTGATCGAGGACGGAATCTATTCCGGCAATATTTTGGTGAGCGGTATCGATAACCGCAACGGGTTGGCGGTCACACAACCGATACATTTGTCGGTTCGGATTGATCGGCAGGGTCCGGACGCACCTCAGCTGATTGGACCATCTCAGCCGGCAGAAGTCTTGCCGATCGCATTAACTGGAGCCGCGGAGCCAAACGCCAAGATTGAGTTCTTCCTTGACGATGAATACGCGGGCGAGGTCGAGGCGGATGAACTTGGAGAGTTTTTATTCGACGGGCTGTTAGTCGGCCTTGGTGATCATGTCGTTCAAGCACGTGCTATCGACCGGCTGGGTAATGCCAGCGAATTATCTGCACCGATAACCGTTATTTCAAATGTGGACCCATTCAGTCCACTAACTGAGATCTTTTTATCCGGAGAAGAGGGGGACAATGGCTGGTTCACTTCTGAAGTGAATCTGGAACTGACAGCTGAAGATATCGGCGGGTCGGGGGTCCAGAAAACCGAAATCGCTATCGACGAAGGTGAGTGGGCAGAATACACCGGGCCGGTGATGATTGCCACCGAAGGCATTGCCAAGGTCAGTTTCCGCTCAACAGACAATGCCGGAAACGAGGAAATTACCAGAAGCATTTACGTAAATATCGACACACTGACACCGGAAAGCAGCGTCAACCCTTTGCCGGATATGATCGAAGATACGACGGAGTTTACCGTTTCATGGGACGGATCGGATACACCCGGCGGTTCGGAATTGGCAAGCTACGACATTTACGTGTCAACCGACAACGACCCTTATGAACTGTGGCTGGAAGTAACAACCGACACCACTGCTATTTTTACCGGTGAAAGGGGTCATACGTATTCGTTCTACTCCAAGGCCCGCGACAATGCCGGCAACGTGGAAGCGGCACCTTCCGAACCGGACGCGATGACCGAAATTCCCGGTCGACCACCCGAGTTCGATCTCGGACCGGACGCCGTGATCGATGAAGGAGAAACCTTCAGCCGAGATGGTTCATTCGAGGATCCGGACACTGTTGACAATTGGACAGGCACCGCGGACTTCGGAGATGGCTCTGGAGAACAACCGCTTCTGCTTGATGAGAAGAACTTCCAGCTCGGCCATGTGTATGCAGACGACGGCGAATATGTCGTTACGGTGACAATCACTGACAGCTATGAAAAAAGCCGGACAGAACTCCTCACGGTTACGGTGAACAATGTACCGCCCGTTGCAGCAGACGACGATTTTGCAACGGACGAGGACACATCCCTTTCAGTTGATGTCTCTGATCTGCTGGCCAATGATAGTGACGCCGGGAGCGATGTGCTCACAGTGAGTGGGGTCGGCGACCCGGCTAACGGGACAGTGGTTCTCGAGGCCGATGGAAGCGTTCTTTTTACCCCGGATGAAAACTTCAACGGCAGCGGCAGCTTTACCTACCAGATCAGTGACGGCGACGGCGGCACGGATACCGCATCGGTCTCTGTAACGGTGCACCCGATCAATGACACGCCGACCAATCCCTTCGGAATTGCCGACATTGAAGTGAACGAGGATATCGCAAATCTCGTATTTGATCTTCGTTTTCTCTTCGATGACATCGAAGATGACCCTGCCGACCTGGTCCGCAGTGTTTCAAATGTTTCGAATCCGGATCTGTTTAATCTAATCGCCATCGACAACACGGAAGACGACCTGACGCTGAGTCTTGCCGCGAATATATCCGGCGACAGCACAATAACAGTGAGAGCGATCGACACGGAGGGAGCCTTCGTAGAGACGAGGTTTACGGTGACGGCGCTGAACCTGCCCCCGGTGGTCGAAGCGGACAGTGCTTCACTTACGGTTCCTGAAGGCAGCATCATCGGAAACACTGGCACCTTCTCCGACCCGGGAGCAGACGATGTGACGATAACCGCTTCGATTGGTGATTTGACCGAAAACGGTGACGGTACATGGAGTTGGTCGTTCGGCACAGAAGACGGTCCGGATCAGTCCCAGACGGTGACGGTCACCGCCGCCGACAGTGAAGGGGCGGCATCGAGCACCACCTTCGATCTGACCGTCGACAATGTTGTTCCGGCTATAGTTGCGACCAATGCTTCGGTGACGGTAGAGGAAGGCGAAACCGCCACCAACAGCGGCACGTTCTCGGATCCGGGTGAAGATACGCTTACGCTTGCAGCCTCGATCGGAGCGGTGATCGACAACAAAGACGGCACTTGGAGCTGGACGTTTGATACCGCCGACGGCCCGGATCAGAGCCAGACGGTGACGATCACCGCCACCGACAGTGATGGGGCTGAGACGAGCACCACCTTCGAGCTGACCGTCGATAATGTGGCGCCGACGGTTGCAGCAGATTCTGATGCAGTCATTGTAAATGAGAGCGCTATGGCTGCCAGAACCGGCACTTTCTCGGACCCGGGTGCAGACACCGTGAGCCTGTCAGCTTCCATCGGCACGATCAACCAGGGCGACGGCACCTGGAACTGGACGTTTAATACCACCGACGGCCCGGACGACAGCCAGACGGTGACGATTACCGCCACCGACAGTGACGGCGCGTGGGCAAGCATCGACTTCAATCTGGTGGTAGAAAATGTCGCTCCGACCGTGAGGGCAGATCATCCTTTGGTGACGCTGCCGGAAGGCAGCATCGCTGGAAACACCGGCATTTTCGGAGATCCGGGCGCCGATATCGTCTCTATCTCTGCTTCGGTTGGCACGGTAACCTGGAACGACGGTAAGAGCACTTGGGGCTGGTTGTTTTTTACAGCGGACGGCCCTGATGAGAGCCAGTCGGTGATCATCACGGCGACCGACAGCGATGGTGAGGCGTCGAGCACCACCTTCCAGCTGACCGTCGACAATGTTGCTCCGGATGTAGCAGCGAACAATGCTTCGGTAACTGTTTACGAAGGCCAAACCGCCACCAACAGCGGCATGTTCTCGGATCCGGGTGAAGATACGCTTACGCTTGCAGCCTCGATCGGAGCCGTGATCGACAACAACGACGGCACCTGGAGCTGGACGTTTGATACCGCCGACGGTCCGGATCAGTCCCAGACTGTGACTATTACCGCCACCGACAGTGACGGTGCAGCCACGAGCACAACCTTCGAGCTGACCGTTGACAATGTTGCTCCGGAAGTGGCCGCAAACACTAATTCGGTGACTGTGGATGAAAGCGACACGGCCATAAATACCGGCACCTTCTCGGATCCGGGTGCGGATGTTGTCACTATCACCGCTTCTATCGGAACGATTACCCAGGGCGACGGCACCTGGAGCTGGACATTCGATACGGAAGACGGTCCGGATCAGAGCCAGACGGTGACGATCACCGCTATCGACAGTGACGGAGCGGCGTCGAGCACCACGTTTGAACTTGTAGTAGAAAATGTTGCACCCGACGTGGCGGCCGATTGGAGTGTGGTAACGGTAGAGGAGGGCATCACAGCCGAGAACACCGGCACCTATTCGGATATGGGCGAAGATGCCGTCAGCCTGTCGGCTACGATCGGCGAGGTCATTACCAGCGCCGATGGAACGTGGAGCTGGTCATTCGAGACATCAGATGGCCCGGATGAGTCCCAGGTCATAACGATCACGGCGACAGACAGCGATGGTGCAGCCACGAGTACAACGTTCGAACTGATTGTCGACAATGTGGCACCGACGGTTGCAGCAGATTCTGATGCAGTCATTGTGAATGAGAGCGTTACGGCTGCCAACACCGGCACTTTCTCGGATCCAGGTGCGGACACCGTGAGCCTGTCAGCTTCCGTCGGCGTTGTGAACGATGATGGCAACGGCACCTGGAGCTGGACGTTTGATACGGAAGACGGCCCGGACGACAGCCAGACGGTGACGATCACCACCACCGACAGCGACGGTGCGGCAACGAGCACCACATTCGATTTGACAGTCAAGAATGTGGCACCGACGGTTGCAGCAGATTCTGATGCAGTCACTGTGGATGAAGGTGAGACGGCCATAAATACCGGCAACTTCTCGGATCCGGGTGTCGATGCGATCAGTCTGTCGGCTTCATTGGGTACTGTAACCGATACTGGCAACGGCACCTGGAGCTGGTTATTTGATACCGCTGACGGACCTGATCAGACTCAGACGGTGACCATAACGGCCACAGACAGCGATGGTGCCGAGTCGACTGCGGCGTTCGAGCTGACCGTCGACAACGTAGCGCCGAGTGTCTCAGCAGACAATGCTTTGGTAATGGTGGATGAAGCTGAATCCGCAATGAACAGCGGCACGTTCTCAGATCCTGGTGAAGACATCGTGACCATCACTGCTTCGATCGGCACGATCTCCCAGAATAACGGCACTTGGAGCTGGTCATTCGAGACATCAGATGGCCCGGATGACAGTCAGTTGGTGACCGTCACGGCGACAGACAGCGAGGGTGCGGTCGCAAGCACGGCGTTCGACTTGACAGTCAACAATGTGGCGCCGACGGTTGCAGCAGATTCTGATGAAGTTACTGTGGATGAAGGCGACACGGCCGAAAATACCGGCACCTTCTCGGATCCGGGTGTTGATACGGTCACCGTCACTGCTTCTATCGGCACGATCTCCCAGGGTGCCGGCACCTGGAGCTGGTCGTTTGCGACCACTGACGGACCTGATGAGTCACAGACCGTGGAAATCACCGCCATCGACAGCGATGGTGCGGAAAACTCCATTGTGTTTGACCTTGACGTTCTCAACGTGGCACCTGTTCTTGAGATCAGCGGGGATTTGGAAGTGGATGTCGGCACCCCGTATCGTTTACGTCTGGTTTCGAACGATCCTGGGGAAGACACGATCACCCAGTGGACCATCGACTGGGGTGATGGAACGGCCAGTACCGTACCCGGATACCAGGTGGAAACAACGCATGTATTCAATGAGGGCCCCACTGAACACACCATTACGGCGACGGCACTCGATGAAGACGGTACCTTCATGGCCAATACCATCGATGTCAGCGTGACCGAAAGTGCGGCACCGGTGATGACCGAAATGTATCTGCTTCCGCCGGTGGTGGCTGAAGAGGAACCGGTCGTACTCCATGCTGCGTTCGAAGGTTTTAACGATGATTCGGTTGTCCACGCTACGATCGACTGGGGCGACGGCACGGTGGACGAAATAAAAGGCTTGCAGAGTTCAGATCATTTCGAAATCAGCCACATATTCGCAGAAGGATCGTTGCACGACATCCAGGTAACCGTTTCCGATGCAGACGGCAGGGCCATCGAAGGGACGGTAACGGCTGTGGTGACCGGTGTTGGAGTAGCTGAGGGCGTGCTTTACGTTGCAGGCTCGACCGGTGGCGATAACATCGTGGTGAACCGAACCGAAGACGGCAGCATCGAGATTCAGGCCGACTTTCTTTCCGGGGCACAGTTGTTTGATGCGGCTCTCATCGAACACATTCATATCGTCCTCGGGGACGGCGACGATACGGTCGAGATTTCCGATGACATCACCCTGTCGATATCCATGGATGGCGGCGCCGGAAATGATCTGCTCATAGCCGGCGGCGGGGCGGCGCAATTGAATGGCGGTGAAGGAAACGACACCATCATCGGCAGTACAGCGGACGATGAGATCCATGGCGGTGACGGTCGCGATCTGATCATCGGACGAGACGGCAATGACCTGTTACATGGCGGCGCCGACAGCGATCTGATCATCGGGTCGGCCGGAAACGATGTCATCGATGGCGGCACCGGAAACGATGTCCTGCTCGGTCTCAGGGGTGATGATGAAATCTGGGGCGGGGATGGTGCCGATTGGCTCTCAGGCGGTCAGGGGAGTGATCTGTTGGACGGCGGCAAGGGGGATGACAGACTTATCGGCGGAAGCGGCGACGACGAAATCCTCGGAGGAGAGGGCAACGACTGGGCCTTCGGCTGCGGCGGGGATGATATTCTTTCCGGAGGTATGGGAAACGACATTCTCTTTGGCGGTTCCGGAAATGATGAACTGACAGGTGATGACGGTAGAGATCTTCTTTTTGGCGGATCCGGAAAAGATTCCTTGGACGGCGGCGCCGGCTGTGACCTGTTAATTGATTGGTGAGCTGCTGTTATAATTTCCGGATAGTACAAAATCAAATTTTCTTTTTCCTTATACCCGCTGCCATAAATATGTTCCTTTCAAGCATATCGGGTTTCTGTCAAGCGGGTATCGTTTTGGGAGATTCCGAATAGGGACATGTTCAGTATCGGGACCGCTATCGGCATCGGAATCGAGACAGAATGGCCAACTTTGAAGTCGATACCGATCCCGAATCCGATACCGATTTCGATGATTCTGCAACGTTCAGTTGCGCGAACAATCCGCCAAATGGATACGAATCGTTGTCCACTTATATACGAGTCAGGCAAATTGATGCAACAGGGTGGGTAGGGGCTTCGTCGCCTCACACATTGTCGGGGGAAGGTCCCATTTTATCTGAAAAGAAGTCGATAAAAACTTGAATCTCCTGCTGTTTTTCCGGGCTCAAGGTAACAAACCGAACGGAGCATCGGGCAATGGGAATCGGGCTGTGCGCATCGGTTTCAAGTCCGAAATTGGAAACAATCCGGTAGGGAATTTTTTTAATATAGAAATCATAATCCCAAACAAGGAGATTCATTTCTCCTTCTTTGGGGATTGAGGCCCCGATATCGAAGTATTCAAAGGCGAGTCCATCCAGGCTGAGGTCGATAACCACCCCGATTTCCTGATCAGTTGGCTGATCGTAAATGATGATCGCGCCTTCTTCGACGGCGTATCGTGGAAATTTTCTTCTGTCAGAGGCCAGCATCTTAACCTTTCTGTTCCTCATCCCGGACACATTATCCCATAAAGGCTTTCTCTGTCAGTCTCCACTCCTGGACGTGATGTGTCCTTTTTGCCCCTTGGCAAAGAATGCCTCAGTGGCGTGGCGTTGTCTCACAGCATGTAGCGCTGCCCAGGCACACGACGCATCAACTGCTTACGTAGTGTAGCAAAACCCATGCCCAATCGAGATATAATTTAAATACCTGATATTTTTGAGAATGTTTTTTTGAAATAAGAGGATATTACTAGGAGAGGAATTCAACACATTTCGAAAATGTGGTACAAATTGCTCTATTTTTAGATAAAAAGTGCAGTAAAAACAAAGAACGGAACAGAATTATAGCAACCAGGATACAACTAAGTTGAAGGAAAATCTTTTTGCATCCAGGGATACATTTTGGGCGCGCAACGGGGACAGATGCCGTGGCTCAAATTTACTTCCAGGGTCCTGTTAATGTAGGACTCTATCGTGTGCCAGGCGCCTTTGGGATCTCGGATCCGTTTGCAGTATGAACAGATTGGAAGTACACCTTCCGGGATGGACTGTTTTTGAAGGCGGTTTTGAATCGGAGGGTCGGCCATGCCCGGATTCTTTTGGAGTAATGCTCTTGGATCCGTTTGACTCAGGTAATGTTGGTAGTTGTAGTAAATTATTTTTTTTAACTGCTTTAGCTTTTCGTCCGTAAGATCAAGAAAGCAACCCCCCAACGTGGTTTCAAATTTACCCTCTTCTGTTTCTATGGTCCGGTCATAAAGTTTTTTAAACGGTAGATTCTCTGCTGTGAACCCGTCCGGTGTCGTTAAATCGATAGCGAAGATCTCTTTTTCTGTCCTAACGCCCTCTGCGTATTCCATGGCCGCACCGCCGATGCTGATATCGACCAGCTCTATTGGGGAAGGGGCACCGGCCCATTGGAAAACGGGCGTTAAAAAATCCCGTGCCGGGATTCTCCCGATCCCCCTGCGGTCTTTTTGCAGCAGCAGTGGTTTACGTAGGGTCATGGAAGGGTAGGATTTCTTGCACGTCTGCTATGGGCCAACACCGATTATTTTCCAGCCCGTTGGTTCTTTTGCCAGAAACAACGTTTTTGGCGATGTCGAGGAAAAATTCGATGAACTGTACTTCTGAGTGAAGCGTGCCGTGATCCGGTTCGAGAATGTCTGCTCCGAAATGGAAATATCGTATAAAGCGATCGCAATCCATTTTTTTCGACTGTTTTTCACCTGTTTGTCCTGAATCCAGGCTGCTTTATTCATTCCCCGGGCCTTGAAACTTTCTGCGTAGCAGGCCTTGTACGCTGTAAAATCACCGCCCGGACCGGCAGTCTTTTCCCAAGCCGAGGCCCACTGGTTCAGAAACGTTTTTACCTGTTGATCAACTGGAACCGGTTCAGGCGAAGGAGACGGGAGTGGGACTGCTTTTGTTTCCAGCTTTGCCACCGCTGGCGCTTCTTTTTCTACGGGTATTGTTTGCGGAGCTGTCTCCGTCTTTACCTGTTGTTGCGGAACCGATATTTCCGTTCTTTCCGTTTGCGGCGGCTGAGATGCCGGCATAGTAGCGGCAGGCGCCGGTTCAGCTTTTGGTAGGGCGGCAGGAGACGGCGTTTCAGACGTGGTTGCCGGTGTTTTTTCGACTTTTGCCGCGGTCACCGGTTTTTGGGCAGGTGATGGTGGCGCCGGGGAAGGCACCCTGTGCGCGAGGGATGAATCGGCCTGAGAGGATGCCGTCTTCTGGGGAATCGGTGTTGAATCCGATTTGGCCATAAAGAAGCCGAAGGGATCCTGCATAACCAGGAATACGGCTGCCAGAAGCAGAACGATGGTAAACATTCCACCCAGAATGAATTTGCTGGAAATGCGTCGTGGAGAGCGGCGAGGTTCCGCCTGAACAAGACGATCCACTCGGATTTCTTCACGGGATTTTTGCTGGTCTTTTATTCCTGAGGATGGCGGCGCCTTTTTTTTAGCTTTACCAGGTGTTTTTGCAGTTTTCCGAACCTTCGTCTTGGGTTTCCCTTTTGGCGGAATCGGGCTCTGTTTTAGCGGTTTTTTCGAAACCGGTTCCGGTTTTTCAGCAGCTGATATAGAAGCCTTCGATTTCGTCGGTTTTGGTGGTTTCTTTCGGGCGGACTCGGCGGGTGACGGTTTTCGAGGCACCTCCGGCGGTTTTTCCGTTTCGGCGGACTTTGGAAACGACGATTTTTTTTCAGGACCCGCCGGCGTGGGCGCCTCTAATGTTGATGTTTCGGTTTTTTCCTCCTCCTCCGGCAGAATCCATTCGTCCATTTCATACTCGACGAAATCCGATAACTCCACATCCGCCGTTTCGAAATGTCCCTTGAATTTGTCAATATCCGCAGAGACTTCGGCTAAAAAACCATCGTAGTCCACTCGGCTCCCTTTTTCAGGGGGATCCGACTGAACCGGGTCGGTCGTTTCAGAAATGTCCGGTTGTGTCTCCTCCGGAGTCGGATGCCTTTTTCTCGGCGGTTTTGGCGTTGGAGTATCGGCCCTCTCTGAAGGCGGCTTCTGAGAATCCGATTCGGGCACGGCGCTCTTCTTCGCAGGCGGTTCCGTTTTCAGTGGGGCAGCCGGTATGGGCGCCTTCCTGTGTCGTTTCCGGCCGGTTGGCGGTGCTTCTTTTGCGGCCTGTTTTTTTACAGAATCCGGTTTTGCCGGAGATGCGTTGTCCGTGGGAGATTCTTTTCCCGGATCCGGATCGATTGCGCCCAGCTCCAGTTCAACAACGTCATCTTCTGGATCCGGGCCCTCGGAAGGGGTTTTTAAACTGTCGAGCTGGGAGGATATTTCGTCAAAGAAATCTTCGTCTTCCGAATTTTTGTGAGATCCATTGGATGAAGACTGTGTTTTACCTTGCTTTGGCACGGCGTGCTGCCCTCAATTATCCTGTTTTGCGGAGGTGTCGTCTTTCACTCGGTGTGTACCGTTTTACCTGAACCCCCGATTCGTGTTTTCACGATCGGATTCTAAATTGCTATGATAGCTCAAAATACGGTGTTTCGCAATATTTGAACGGCAGGATTGTCCCCGCGGTTGTCCGATAGTCGTTTCAACGTAGTGCATAGATCCATAAAATACAGGTTGATATCGCTACCACGAATGAAACATGGTCGCTTATTCGCGGATACCGATAATTTTCCACCCTGTCTCCTCCCGACGCAGGATCAAGGTCTTCAGGGCAGCAGACGAGTAGTTGCTCGATCCGTATTCTTGAAAAAATGTCGCTTCTATGAAATCCCGACGCGCCGGTTCCTGAATGGTAATGTCGTTTAGCGTGACTTTTATCCATCGCTTTTTGCGGTTTTTCTCCTGCTTATCCTGCTTCCAGGCGGCTCTGCCCATCTGCCGGGCCTGAAAGTCCGATGAGTAAAATTGCATGTAGGCCGCCATTTCCTTATCTTTATTCGGGCCCGCGGTATTTTCCCAGGCGGTCTTCCAGGCCGTGAGAAAATTTATGACTTCAGTATTCAGAGAGTCCGGCCGGAATTCGGGGGAGGCCTCGGGGGGCGGAGGTTCCGCCGACCATCCCGGGGACGGAGATTCTGTATCGGCGGGCACGACATCCGGTAAAGTCTCCGAAGCGGCTTGGGGTACCGGTTGGAACGGCTGAGATTCGGATGGGATGGCGGTCCCCGGGGGCTGGGCGGTTTCCTGCTCAGGCAGTGCGGACGGAACTGCCATACGGGATTCGGTGGGCAGAGGACCTGTTTCACGTGCGGGCGGAACCGGCTTGGCGTTTGTACGGGATTCAGTGGGCGTCTCGGGCTCTTTGGATTGAGAAATTTGCCAGACGCGATAAACGCCATGGCCGGCAAATGTCAGGCCAACAATCGACAGGACAACCACGGCTGCCCGGATCAGAAGTTTGCCTCTACGTGTCGATGACGGTCTGCGGTGATAATCGTTGCGAGCTGGTGCCATGATCTTCCCTGATTCGTCCTGAGCCATGTTTTGGTTCAGAAAATGTCAGAACAGCAAAAATACCGAAGCGTTATTTGGAACTTTCTACTTTTTTTGATAGAATTAGTAAACGTTAATTGCCGCTCCGTCAAATTTATATTACGTCCGCCTCTTTATTACCGAATTGACAACAGCAACACAATGAAGCGATTTTTCCGATAAACCAAGAGATCAGGAAAGATGAACGGTATGCGCATTCTGGTCGTCGATGATAACGAAATCGTACTTTCGAGCATCAAAACCGCGCTGTCCCCCCTGGAGTGGCCGGTCACCACAGTGATGGATTCCCGAATTGCCCTTGATCACATCAAAACAGGATCCTACGATATCGTCATCACCGATCTTCAGATGCCGGAGTTGGACGGAATTGAGCTGCTGAGGGAAAGGAGCCCATAATGGGAAATCCGAGGGAACGGAGAACCTGTGTCAGATTTGAAGTGCCCGATGCAATGGCCCAATTCCGGCGAAAAGGGTTCCTCGAGTGGAGGGCTTCGTTTTCGGAAGAACTGCCTGTTGTCAATATCAGTAAGGGCGGGCTGGCATTTGTCTGTCCGTCCAAAATGCGCAAAGGGAAGAAAATGCTGGTCCGCCTGATAGTTCCCCAGGAAACCTCGGTGGACATTCTCGGAGAGGTTCGCTGGCAATCCCAGTCAGAATTTTTTCCACGGTACCTGACCGGTATCCAGTTCGCCCCCTATGGTAAGAAGCGCGGTGGGAACGCTGTCGACGTCTTAAGGTTCCTCGAAAAACTGGAAGACCGGTACTACAATCAACCCTTTGGCATTCCCGTTGCGCCGTTATTTGCCGAAACGAAGCCGGCTTCCGCACCGGATCTCAACAGCATCTTTTAGATCCCGACAAGACCCCCTGAGTCGATGGCCGTGCCGGGCCGGAACGGGTCCTACTCTGCTGCGAATTTTCTTTCGTAGCTCTCCAGAAAGCGTTGCAGCTTCAATCGCTGAACTTTGGACACACCGATAAAACGTCCTCTGACGCGCCGGTAGGGTCGTTTGTCTTCCGGGCCGGAGCGGGTTATGGAATCCGATTTCCGCTCAACGGTGATGTTTCCCAAGTGGAACCCGTCGCTGGCCGTGATGTCGAGATCGAAGGTATTATCGGTGATTTCGCTCTCTCCCGAGTACTTGATGCAGATGCCCCCGATACTAATGTTTTCAACAACGGCTTCTTCCGGTTGGACCGCTTTTGTAAAAGTCGGAGTTACTTCCTCGACGATAAACCGCTGAAACTTCCGGCGCTCTTTTCCGAAGAGCCTGGATATCAGTTTTTTCATGGGTCGACTCGGTTCTGCACCCGCAGAAAGCGGATGTCTATTCGTCCAGTGGACAGGACCCCTCGATGTCGTCATCCTTCAGGTAGTCAAAAATTCTACCGGTAAAGCCGCATCGATCCGCAGACCTTGTCCGATTCACCAGATAGGTTCGGCATCTGTCAAAACCGTCGATCCGAAGACGGAACAGGAGGAGTCTGCGGAGTTGAAGATCCTGCCGTTGTTTTGGCGGCACCAATAGGAGAAGCTTGTACAGGTCATCCCGCTCCGGTCCCGATACGTCCTCGATGGAGTATACTGTTTCACCCATGGCCGTTTATTCTGCTCCGCCTGCATCTGCCGGCATGACGCCGAACGCTCGGATTTTCCTGTGCGTGTTTCTGGGAATTTTGGCGGAATCGTGTTCGCAGGTATGCACCATCTGCCTGTGGCTGTCAAGCGACCTATCTTTGGCGCCGTCGTGGCCGCCGGCGGAAGATTCTGTTCCTTCGTTGATGGGAGCGGGTTTGCGCTGTACACGGCAACAACACCTGTGGTATGATCGGCACCATTGTAAGTTGCTGTGAATTCATGTATTTCTTTTCACGCTGACATTTTTTGGGGTGCCGGACCGGGTGCCCTCGCTGAAATGGTCTGAACCGGTATTCCGGATCGCTGACCGAGGCTACTGTTCCGATCAGCGGTTCGCCGAACAGGGTGGGGAACCTATGGATCAGCATGATCCTACAATTCTCGTAACCGGCGTTGCCGGGTTTATCGGGTACCATGTGGCGGAACGACTTCTAAAGGACGGCCGACGGGTCGTCGGCATCGACAACGTCAATCCCTATTACGACACCCGGCTGAAAGAAGCACGTCTGGAGCGGCTGGCGAAGGGCCCTGAATTTACGTTTCATCGAATCGATCTCTCCGATCGACAGGGGATCCACCGGGTATATGAAGATCATTCAATTGACCGGGTTGTCCACCTGGCGGCCCAGGCGGGCGTCCGTCATTCCCTCAAGAACCCCTATGCCTATGCGGAAAGCAATCTGACCGGCTTTCTCAATGTCCTGGAAGGCTGCCGGCACCACAGCGTGGAGCATCTGGTGTTCGCCTCCTCCAGTTCGGTATACGGTGCCAATACCCGTATGCCGTTTTCCGTGCACCACAATGTGGATCACCCGGTGTCCCTTTACGCCGCGTCCAAAAAGGCAAACGAGCTGATGGCACACAGCTACGCGCACCTGTATGGCATGTCGTGCACCGGATTGCGCTTTTTTACGGTGTACGGGCCATGGGGGCGACCGGACATGGCGTTGTTTCTGTTTACACGCGCCATCATGGAGGGAAAACCGATACAGGTTTTCAATGAAGGGAACATGTTGCGGGATTTCACCTACATTGACGATATCGTCGAAGGCGTTGTGCGGACCATGGATCGGAAAGCGACAGCGAATCCGGCCTGGAGCGGGGAGACGCCGGATCCGGGGACATCCTACAGCAACTACCGGATCTACAACATCGGAAACAATCATCCGGTGAGCCTGATGCATTTTATTGAGACGTTGGAGGACGTCCTTGGCATGAAGGCCCAAAAGGAGTTTTTGCCATTACAGGCTGGTGATGTCGTGGCCACCTATGCCGATATCGACGATTTGGTCCGCGATGTCGGTTTCCGACCGGGGACGCCCTTGCGGACAGGTATTGAGCGGTTTGTCGACTGGTTCAAGGACTATTACGGATACAACGTTTGAAAGGGTGCATGGATGAGACTGACGATTGTGGGAACTGGGTACGTGGGATTGGTAACCGGAACCGGATTTGCCAATCTGGGCAATGATGTGATTTGTCTGGATATCGACGAAGCCAAGGTTGACGCCCTCCAAAACGGTGTCATGCCCATTTACGAACCGGGTCTCGAAGAGTTATTCCGCCGAAATGTAAAGAGCGGGAGGCTCCAGATGACCACCGATCCCGCTTTGGCGATCCAGGAGTCGGACATCATTTTCATCTGTGTGGGAACCCCCACCGACGAAAACCTGCAAGCGGATCTTTCCGCGGTCGATGCTGTGGCACGGGCCATCGGCACCCACATGAGCCAGTATACCATCATCGTCAACAAGAGCACCGTCCCGGTGGGAACCGCCGATCGCGTGCGCGGTATTATCGAAAAGACTCAAAAAGAACCGATCGAATTTGATGTGGTGTCCAACCCGGAATTTCTCAGGGAGGGTGCTGCGGTGAAAGATTTCGAAAACCCGGACCGGATCATCATCGGCAGTGACAGCCCCAGGGCCGTAGACGTTATGAACTCGCTATACCGGGCCAGGGAACGCACCGACAAGCCGATCATGGTGACCGATGTCCGCAGTGCGGAATTGATCAAATATGCCAGCAATGCCATGCTGGCCACACGGATCAGTTTCATGAATCAGCTCTCGCACCTGTGTGAAAAGACCGGGGCGGACATCAAAGCGGTGGGCAGGGGGCTTGGTTTGGACAAGCGGGTCGGTTCACGGTTTCTCCAGGCCGGAGTCGGCTACGGGGGCAGCTGTTTCCCAAAGGATGTCAAGGCATTGATCAGCACGCTGAAGCAATATGAATGTGAGGCCGACCTTTTCGAAGCGGTGCATCGGATCAATGAGGGCCAGGTGTCAGCGTTCCTATCCAAAATAGAGTCGGTCCTCGATGTTGAGGGCAGCACCGTCGCGGTATGGGGAATCTCCTTCAAACCCAAAACCGATGACATCCGCGAAGCCCCGGCCTTAAAAATCATCAAACGGCTGCAAGAAAGGGGAGCCATTGTCCGGGCCTGCGATCCGGCTGCTGTGGAAAATGCGAAGCAAGAACTCGGCAACGTGGAGCTTCTCGAAAATCCCTATGAAACCATCCGGGACTGCGATGCCCTGGTCGTCGTTACCGAATGGAACGAGTTCAGAAATCTGGATATGCGAGCGGTGAAAATTCTTCTGAAACAGCCGATTCTCATCGACGGAAGGAACATCTATGATCCGGAGGAGATGCGCGATCTGGGCTTCACGTACGTGGGGGTCGGCAGAGGCCAATCGGATATTGAATGAAAGCGTTCCCATGCCGGAGAAATCCACCACCCAGAAAACGCGGGCCGCACGCATCATGAAAATGGCTGTCTGGATCCTGGGGATCTATGGTGTTTATCTGCTGATTCTGTTTGTCGCCCAGCGGCAGATGATGTTTCCGCGGTATGTGCTGCCGTTGCCACAACCCGAAGGAACCCTCCCGGCGGGCGTTGAGTCCATCTGGATGGATTTCGATTTCGGGCGCGTGGAAGCCTGGTATTTGCCGGCATCGCCCGGACCGCGGACATCCGAAGCGGCACCGGCACTGATCGTTGCCCACGGCAACGGTGAACTCATCGATTACATGATCGAGGAGGTGAGGCCGTTTCAGCATATCGGCATGGCGGTGCTGCTGGTCGAATATCCCGGATACGGGCGGTCACGGGGATCCCCGTCGCAAAAGTCCATCGGTGAAATTTTCCTCCGGGCCTACGACCGGCTTGTCCAACGGCCTGAAATCGATCCGAAACGCATCGTTCTGTTGGGACGGTCCCTTGGCGGCGGGGCCGTCTGCGACCTGTCCAGGAAGCGGCCGTCTGCTGCCATGATTCTGGTCTCCACCTTCACACGGACCAGCGCCTTTGCCAAGCGATACCTGGCACCGCCCCTGCTCATTCGGGATCCCTTCGACAATCTTGGGGCGGTTCAGGGATACCCAAATCCACTGCTGATTACCCACGGGAAACACGACGAGATGATTCCCTATCATCACGGGGAGCTGCTGTTTCGGGCAGCTTCCAGAGGCACCATGAAAACCTATTCGGGCGGTCACAATGACCTTCGGTTGGACGCCGAGACGTGCTGGAGAGATATTGAAGCGTTTCTCAGAGATACCGGAATTCTCGGTCCGGCCCTTGCCCCGCATATGTCATGAATAACGATCACGTCCAGAGATGACCCCGTGGACCGTCTTCTCCGATTCGTTTGGAGAAGATGTACAGAACCCAAACCCCGAAGAAACGACGATGCCGCCAAAGCCCTTTCCCCAAACCCAGTATTATCCGAACTTCAAGATTTTCATGGAGTTGATGGCCAGCAAGGTCGGGGAGATCCTTCTTGTCTCCAGCCCCTACGATGCTTTCATCCTGGAGCAGGACGGAAGTCTCGCCTCACGTATCATCAACGAATACAGCGGACTGAATCTCAGCAAGCCGCCCCGGGTGACCCGGACCCCTTCGGGATATGACGCCCTGGACATCATCAAGACCAATGCCTTTGATCTTGTCATCACCATGCCCCATTTAGAGGACATGGACGCCGTTATGCTCTCGAAGAGCATCAAACAGCTCCAGCCGGATTTGCCGATTATCCTTTTGGCCCACAGTGTGCGCGGGCTCTATTCGGCGATGGAGGAAAGGGATCGCACCCATATCGATAAATTCTTTATCTGGACGGGCAACTCCGATCTTCTCATGGCGCTGGTGAAAAATGTCGAAGATCAACTGAACGTCGACAGCGACACCGATCGTGCCGGGGTGCGCTTGTTTGTCCTGGTCGAAGATTCACCGGTTTATTATTCAATCCTTCTGCCACTGATCTACAAGGAAATCGTGAGTCAAACCCAGTCGGTGCTCGGGGAGGGCCTCAACGAGGAACATCTTTTGCTTAAAATGAGGGCCCGGCCGAAAATTCTCCTTGCAGAGAATTACGAGGAGGCCAAGTCACTGTGTGACCGCTATCGGGACTATCTGTTCGGCATTATTTCCGATGCCAGGTTTCCCTTGGACGGCAAGCTCAACGACGACGCCGGCCCAACGCTGCTGTCTCACCTCAGAAGGGAGATACCCGATCTGCCGATGCTCATGATGAGTTCGGATGCCGAAAACCGGCGGCGGGCCGAGGCCATACCGGCCGTGTTCCTGGATAAGAATTCCCCGAACCTGTTGACGGAGATCCACGATTTCTTTCTGGAGCATCTGGGCTTCGGGGATTTTATCTTCCGGCTTTCGGACGGCACCGAGGTGGACCGGGCATCGAGCCTGAGGGAACTGGAGATGAAAATCGCTAAGGTCCCCGATGAATGCATCTGGTATCATGCTGGACGGAACCACTTTTCCAACTGGATCATGGGACGAAGTGAAATCACCCTTGCGAACCATTTCCGAAGTGTGAGCGCAGAAGAATTCGATACCGCAGAATCTCTTCGAGAGTATCTGATTAGTAACATTCATGCCCTTCGAAAATGGCGGCAGAAGGGTGTCATCACCAAGTTCCGGGCCGAGAATTTCGATGCCGACATCATGGACTTCGTCAAAATGGGGCAGGGCTCCATTGGCGGAAAGGCCAGAGGCCTGGCTTTTATGTCCATCCTGCTTCAGGAGAACCCCTACATTTTTAAAAAATATCCGGATATCGTGATTCAGATCCCCAGGACCACGGTGATCGGCACCGGCGGATTCGAGGCCTTTGTCAAGGAAAACAACCTTCGGCACCTTTCCAAAGAGGGCATTGCCGATCAGGACATCCGCTCCCAATTCCTTCATGGACAGATGCCCGCATGGCTAAGAGAGCAACTCGCAATTTTTCTGGCTCAGGTTCAGTGCCCCTTGTCGGTTCGGTCCTCCAGCCTTCTGGAGGATGCCCATTTCCAACCCTACGCCGGTCTCTACGAAACATACATGATTCCAAACAACGACCCCGACCCCGGGGTACGGCTGGAACAACTCCTGCAGGCCATAAAACGGGTGTATGCCTCGACCTACTTTGAAAACCCGAAAGCCTTTACCCGAAAAACAATCGCGTCCCCCCAGGAGGAATCCATGGCCGTCATCGTACAGGAACTGACCGGACGGCCATCCGGCGATTACTTCTATCCGGCCATCGCCGGGGTAACCCAGTCCTACAATTACTATCCTGTGGCGCGGATGTCGGCCGAGGACGGGATTGCCCACATCGCCCTCGGGATGGGCCGAATCGTCATGGAGGGCGAGCAAACGCTCCGCTTCTCGCCACGGCACCCGAGCATCCTGCCCCAATTTTCAACCGTGGATGACATTTTGGTCAATGCCCAGCGGTTCTTCTATGCGCTAAAACTCAAAGGCTACCCCAAACAACTCCGGTTCGATCAGTATGCCAATCTCGAGCGGCGCGATGTGACGGATGCCGAGATGGAATTGCCGGTCAGCCTATTGTCCGGCACCTATATTCCAGATGAGCACAGGATCCGGGAATCCAGGCACATGAAGGGTGTCAAGGTGCTCACCTTTTCACAGGTGTTGAAGCATCGCCTGTTCCCGCTGCCGGATTTGCTTTCGGACCTTGTCGAGATTGGCAAGAAGGGGATGGGCTGTCCGGTGGAAATCGAATTTTCCGTGAATCTGCCTTCGCCAAACGACCCGAGAGGTGAGTTTTACTTCCTCCAGATGCGTCCCATGGCTTCCGGGATGAGTGCTTCCCAGATAGACATCCGCCCATCCGATGTGGAGAACGCGATCTGCTATTCTACCCAGGCCTTGGGGAACGGACAAATTGCAGGTCTCAAAGATATCATTCTTGTCAAACGATCGGGTTTTAAGGCCGAGGCAACCATCGCCATGGCCAACGAAATCGGACAGCTGAATCGCGATCTCCAGCGGGACGGTCTGCCCTACCTTCTGGTGGGACCTGGGAGATGGGGATCGGCCGACCGGTGGCTTGGCATTCCGGTCCGCTGGCGGGATATTTCCAACGTCGGTGCGGTCATCGAACTCAGAAACGAACAGCTTCGAGCGGATCCCTCCCAAGGGTCGCATTTTTTCCAGAACCTTACCGCCTTGGGGATTCCGTACATCACCATTACGGAACCATCCAAAGATTTCATCGACTGGAACTGGTTCGAGGTGAAACGCCCGTTGGCCGATCTGCACTATGTGGCCCATATCCGGCTTGAAGATCCCTTGATTCTCAAGATTGACGGCCAGACCTCCACCGCTGTGATATTGGATGGTCAAGCAAACCACGCATGAGTTTTTTCAGCTTCAATACATATCGAACCGGTTACAAAAAACAATTTAAACGGTAGGTTAGAATCTTTTTTGGATGCCGGAAACAAGTTGACAAGCCAGTGGGGGTCGGCTAACATACCTGCCCTATACGGCTAAACGCGGTACTCTATAGGACCATTCACTGTAAAAGACAGCCGGGTTGCCGGAAGAAGGCGGCCCGGTTTTTGTTTTCCAGCCCACATCGTTTCTTACGCCTGCCGGGTGCAGGAGTGCTATGGTCACCCTGTGTCGCGGCCAGCTGAGTGACCGGCTTCGGTATCCCGATGCGAGAACGGTTAACTTCGACGGGTAATTCAGGATTCCGTTAGTCCGAGATTTGCATGACAATTTTTCAATGCCTGGTATTATGATTTCATGCCACGCGAGGGTGCTGGACAATTTCATCCGTAGCCGGGGGAGAAATGTGAAAACCCCCGGTATGATTCGGGTTGTCGCATGGGTGATTGCTGTCCTGCTGCTCTCCTGCCCGCCGGTGTTCTGCGAAAACGGGGCCCTGACCGAAGGCATTCAGGAATACCAGAGAGAGAACTTCGAAGAAGCCATAAAAATTCTTGAGAAGGCCCGCCAGGAAGCACCCGAGTCCTCCACAGCCGCTTTCTTTCTGGGTCTTGCCTACAAACAGGTTCTGGATTTTACACGTGCGGCCATCCATCTCAAAGATGCTGTTCAAATGCCGCCCCGCATCAAGGAAGCCCTGGTCGAGTTGATCGAGGTCCTGGTCCGGATAAACACCAAAGAAAGCCTGGCAGAAGCCGCACGCTGGATCGCTGTCGCCAAGGACCAGAATATCGCCCCTGCCAAGGTGGCTTTTTTAGAGGGGCTGGTCCTTCAGCAGGAAGGCGACAATGACGGGGCCGTAACGGCGTTTCGACGGGCCATGGAACTGGATCCGTCCTATACCCAATCGGCCCGGATCCAGATCGCCATGTCCCACATCCGCGCGCAGGAGCTGAAGAAGGCGAAAACAGTCCTGCAGGCGGCGATTACCGAAGATCCCACAACAGATCTGGCAGGATTCGCCAGACGATATGTGGACCTGGTCGAAGACCGCATGTTCCTGACAAGACCCGTCCGGATCACCCTGGGCATTTATCCCCAGTACGATGATAACGTGATTCTCAATCCGCTGGATACGTCCATCGATCCGGTATTTGGCATCACCAACGAGGAAAGCTACCTGACGCGGGTATCCGGAAGAATCGACTATATTCCGACATTTAAGGACAGCCCGTGGCTGTTTAACCTGAGTTACTCCTTTTGGGGGTCGTTTTATGACAAATTCCATGACACCCACGACTCACTCATCAATTCTTTGTCCCTGTTCCCCGGATACAATTTCGGTCGGGTGGCCCTCAATATCCCCATCCATTACAGCCATGTCATCGTGCGCCAGCCATCATGGGACCCCTATGTGGAATCGTTTAGCGGCCCCTTGCTGCGTGTGGTGGCCGCACAACGGCACCTGCTCGAAGCCTATGGCGCATATCACATGGACGATTTCAAGTTTGACCCCCTGGCTCCGGAAGAGGACCGGACGTCCCAGGGGTTTCGAGGCTACCTGAGCTGGATTTGGACCTACACCCGGAACGGATTTTTTAATTTGAGATATGACGTTTTCGATTTCAATGCAAACGGGGACCATTGGGACCGGGTCGGCAATCGAATTTCGGTCAATCTGATCCACCCGATCACGCCAAAACTCCGATTTTTGGCGACCGGGGAAGGATATTACGAAAACTTTACGAATGAACGGGTATTCGCACCGAGTGCCGGCACGAAACGAAGTGACAGCATCTACCGGTATTCATTGGGACTGTCCTGGAATTTCTGGAACGGGATGTCTCTGGTCCCCCAATATTTTTTCACCAAAGCAAACTCGAATATCAACCTGTATACCTATGACCGAAGTATTTATTCGGTGGGTATTGAGTACCGCTTCTAAACATGTCATTTTAATTACAGGAGGTAACGACGCGTGGAAGCTGAACACCAGCTATACATATTGGGACCACGGCGACTCCAGAATGAACTGCTGGCGCGGTTCGCCGAAAGGGAAACCGAGATGACGCTCTCCTGCCTCTGCTGTGAGTCACAGGAAGAGATTCCGCTCTTGGTGGATATTAAAACCCGCCATACGAGCATGATATTGCTCGATTGTGAAGACGGCGGCCTGGACGAAAGTCTCAGGACTATGGAAGCGCTTGAAGAACCCTATTTCAGGCACTATCTGGTTGTCCTGTTCAATGTGAAGCCATCGGCCGGCATCGAGGAATTGTCTTTGGAGATCGGTGTCAAAGGCTTTTTTTATTCGGATGATCCAAAAGAACAGATCGCGAAGGGTATTCACATGATATTTGCCGGCGAGCTGTGGGTATCCCGGGAAATTCTATCCAAATCATACGCCAAAAGCCGTAAGGGAGAACGTCCGCTTCTAAAAAAGAGCAACCCCCTGACGGAACGGGAAACCGAAATTCTGGCCCTTATTTCCGCAGGTGCCAAGAACGATCATATTGCCGATGAGCTCTGTATCAGCCCCAATACCGTCAAAACACACATATATAATATTTTTAAAAAAATAAGGGTGCCGAATCGGCTGCAGGCGGCGCTGTGGGCCGTTAAAAATCTTTAAAGGCGGGTAAACCTGCGGCGGGCTGAAAGTTGAAAGGTTAGTTAGCTCAAAGTTCAAAGCTGAAAGTTAACAACCCAAAGGTTAAGGATACAAACTGAAAACAGAAGTCGAAGAGCAACGAATGACGTTCCGCGAAGCGGAACCCATGTCTGAATGACACCGCCGTCAGGCTGTAAACGACTGTCTTCGCCGGACAATCCCGCCTTGGCGGGACAAACCGGCGAACGGGAATACCCTACGACTCGCTTCGCTCGCTCAGGACAGGCGGGCAAACGGGTAAACCGGCAAGCCGGGCTAGCACCAAGGTGCTAGCCCGGCTTGCCGGTTTAGATCAAAGTATGAGCGTTGGGAGCGTTAAAATTACGACCGAATTTCATACCGGACACCTATTGCAGATATCTTCACACCGATGTACGGTGCGTCAGTATCCAGTAACCTAATGTTTAATCTAAAAATTCGAGGTTACCCATGGAAGCGATGGAACGAAGACGGGAAGAGCGTTTCGAAATGGAGATTCCGGCAATTATTCGTGTTTCCCGGCCTTCAGCAAACAGGCTCGAACTGGTTACCAGCAACGTCTGTTCGGGAGGCGCCTATTTCCACACCCCCCAGCCCCTTCCGGAAGGGACCGACGTTCGAATCGATCTGGTCCTCAACCTGGAAAAACTAAAAACCCTCAAAGACGATCACAAGCAGGTCTATGTGGAACTGAAAGGGACCGTTATCCGGACCGAATCCGAGGGCATGTCCATCTGCTTCAATCAGGATTATCAGTTCCGCCCACACCAGGAGACATAACCTGCAAGGCGCCGCCACTCGGCGACCACCCATCCCGTCTCTTCTCACATTCTGACCCGGTGGCGACAGACATACGGAGGTCGGCCATGAAACGGACATTTTCTTTTATCGGCGTCATTGTCTTTTTGATCGTGGCGGTCATTCCGGCGACGGCTGCAGATCCCGTCGGCACGGCAACGTTCATCACGGGAAGGGTGGATATTACCCGTCCTGGAGCTGCCGCCGAGCCTCTTGACACCGGCGATGAGGTGTATGTCGGTGATATCGTTCGCACCAAAACAGGAGCAAAGGCTGAAATCCGTTTTGTCGATGAGAGCATTGTCCGTCTGGCGCAGCAAAGCCGCGTGGAAATCACCGAATATATGGTCAAAAAAGACGAACAACGTTCCCGGCTGAGCCTGTTTCGCGGAAAGCTGCAGAGCCTCGTGAAAAAGGTGGCGGGTCGCGCCTGGGGCAGAAACCAGCCCCATCGCTTTTTAATCCAGACCCCCACGGCCGTCTGTGGCGTCCGCGGCACCGATTTTTTTACCTGGTTCGCCAACGGGGTGACCGGGGTCGTCGTCACGGAGGGGGCATCGGAGGTGGCCGCGGGCGGTGATGACAGCCGCTCCCGGATCGTCAATGCGGGCCAGACCGGCATCGTGACGGACGCCCTGACCATGCCGACGGTCCAGGCAACCGATCCGAGCGTGCTGGAACCCCTGCGGCAAGAGACCCTACCCAGCGAAGAAGAGGTCGCTGCAACGGAGGCCGAGGTGGAGGTGGTTCAGGCGGCGGTTCGTGAGAACATCGCCGAGACGCTTCAAGGGAACCAGACCAGGGATATGCAAACCGAAGGCACTGTGCGCGTCGCAAATCCACCCTTAACGGTTGTTGCGGACACCGAAGGGGTACCCACTGCGATCAGCGAAGACCTCAAGCTCGCGGCCGTGGCGGTCATCGCCGAGGCCGCCACCCTGGTGGAAAGCGATCCATTCGATTTAACCGGGTCGGCATTTTTAACGGAAGCCACCCTGGAAGGATTTGTGGTTGAGCTGGAAAACGGAAGCCCGGAAGGAGAATTTACCCTGTCCGGCACTTTAGGGGATGACGTCACGGCACCGACGGTTATCGCCAAGAGCCAGCTGATTACGGGCGGAGCACCGGATGCACCCACCCATGAGCCCATAACTGCCATCAAAGGCGCTTTGGTAACAGCCCTGGATGAACAGGCCGGCGCCTTTGCCGGCCAGCTCGGCGGGGTCAGCGGCACCTGGCGGGGGCTCTTTTTCAGCATTTATGCCCAACGGCCGTCGGCGGAAGGGGATCGGTATGACGCCGGGTATCTTTACGGTGATCCGGCCAGCAGCCAGGACCCCGCGGCCATTGGACCCGGGGGCGAGTTCAGCGCCGCGGGTAGTCTCATCCGCAGCGATGGCTTGGGCCAGATTCAGCTTTCAGGACCCGATGCGCCGGTCACCCTTGCCGATACGTTGTATGATCAATTCGTTTCCGGCGCACATGCCTACGTGCCACACCTCGCTGATGTGGATGTTGCGCCATGGATCACGGAGGGGAGTCATGCGTCACCGGTCAACAGACTGGTGCTGACCAACGGCAACCTGCTCGAGGTATGGCTCGAAACCCACTCCGGGGAAGGTTCCGGGCTCTATTCCAATCCCTCTGGAGAATCTGCCTGGTCCGCCGATTACGGGCAGACGGACAACAGCACCTATTACATACTCGGCCGTGTTTCCGGAACAGACGACAAGGCCGGGAGTCCGGCGGCCGGCGACACCGGGCATGTATCCATCAGCGGCAACCTCGGATTTCTGGACCAAACCCATCTGGGGAATATCCTGGTGGAACATCGCGGGACCTACACCCGTGGCTACGGCGATAGCACGATGCTCGATGCGGGTGACATGACTTCGGATGTCTCCGGGTATCCCTACAACAGTGTCACCGCCGGGGCGTTCACCAAAACCCCCCTGGCGTTTAACGGACAGGCCACCGGAGAATTGGCCTATTTTGACGGCAGCCGTTTTTTTACCATCAGTGGGCCGCCGAACCTTGTCGGGCTCATCGGCGGCACCGCCGATACCTTGTTTAGCGGCACGCCAACGGCCGTTACCATGATGGGATCCAATGACCCCCATGCCTCCGGAAACCAGCCGCTGCTGATGTACGGCTCCGGCGTAATCCTGGACGGTGCCAACGGGTTGATCTCCGGAGGGAATGACGCCGGGAATTACTACGGCTACATGGTGGGCATCTGGCGGGACGCGACGATCCGCGCCAGTGCCTACGCGTTATATATCGACGGTGCCAACACGGCCGGAATTCTTTCCGGAGCTGCGACCGGATCCTATGTTGCCGGCAATCCGGGCCTGAACCGGTGGCGGGCAGACGGCTCCCTCGCGGCTACTCCGGTCGAGTCGAGCACCGTGGCGCCGGGGGACCTGAGCGCGTCGCTGTTAACCGACCAATTCAAGGGAGACAGCGGGGTGGGACGCTTCGCCGGGAACGGCACGCTGGATGTTCAGGTGTCCGTCGGGGACCCGATCCGTATTAGCGATCAGGATTGGGGTGTCTGGAATGGGGCCTTTGGCGGTCATTATGACGGTGATACCGATGGTGCCTGGTCGGCGGCCCTGGGCGGCGAGCTGGATGAGTCCCACGGCAGTACGTTTGACCCGGACGGGTACTGGGTCGGTGAGATCCTCGGGAACCCCTGGGAAGGGACAGACCTTTCGGGCGTTTACCGGGCCGACGCCGTCGGCGATACGGCGCTGTACTCCTATACCGGAGAAATTTTGGGATCCCACTGGGACACCGGTGCGTCCGGGGACTGGCAGGCGGCGGGCATCGGTACATATGTGATGCAGCCCCTGACGTTCAACGGCAGCTGGGGCCCGGCCAGTCTCTATTCGAGTGACGGCAGTTCATATGTTGTCGAAGGGACCGCCGGCGGAAAGGCCGGTTTCATCGACAGGGGAGGGCATCTTTATGACATGACGGCCGTCGGTCCGTTCTCCTATTCCGCAGGGGGCGGTTCCTCATACCTGTGGCGCTCGTTTCTGTCCGGGCAAGAGACCGGCAAGACCGGCCTCCTGAAGGGATTTACCGGCGGCCTGTGGCGGCTGTCCGCGGCCGACCCGGACATGGGGGCGCTGAAGGGGGACGCCGCCTTCCTGTTCATCACCCAGAGCGGGGAGATGGGACTGATGACCGGCGACGCGATCGGCACCTACCTCGAAACCGATACGGTCGGGGATGACGGATTTTTTATAGCCGAAAGCCTGCTGGCGGAGGCGCCGATGGCCAGCACCATTTCCCCGTCCGATTATTATCTGCCCACCGGCCCGGTCGCCATAAATTACACGCAGGCCGGCGGAAACGTAGCGCTGGCAGGGATCATGAGCTCCGAACTGCGGTTTCAACCCTCGTCGTTGCTATTTCCGGCTCAAGACTGGGGCGTTTGGGAATCCTATATGTTCGGTACCGGCCTGACCGAAGACAATTGGGACGTCAGCCTGGTTCGTAATTCACCCCATGCCGACCAGTGGGTGGAAGCCTTTGGCACCCGAGACACGGTGACCGGTGAGCTTTCCGGAAACGCTCCGGGCGCCTGGGTGGATCTGCAACATGCGGCTACGGGTGTGACCGGCGGTGAGGTCAAGGGAACCTTCAACCCCAGCGACTGGCAGGCGGTGGCCATCGGCAGCTTCATCGATACACATAAATTCATGGACATGCTGGCGACCAACAAGGCGGCTCTGGAGCAGCTGAATATTCCAACTGTGGAAATCGGGCGGGCAAATCTGGAAATGTCCCCCGAGAGCTCGCACAGTGCCTCTCTCACGGATGCGTACATGAAAAACGTCGTTTTCTTCGACTACGCCCAGAGCGCTGCACAACCACGAATTTTTGCCACTGATGAGGTCGGTGGGAGTTATTCAGGATGTGTTTCTCCGGGAGATTACGCCACGGTATCCGGAAACGGTCTCGAGGCGAGGATCACAATGGATAAATTTGAGGCCTCCGGAGGCAATTGGGGTGCCCATGTCCAAGGTGGGGGACCCTACTCCGGCACCGGCACCATGGACGGACAACGGATATGGATAGAAGGCGGCGCAGCAGGGACGGTGGACACCGCCACACGCTTTAGCGGCACGGCGGCCGGTGTCGCCGGAATCGGAAATAACCCCTATATTCCCGAGGATTAAGACCGCCTGTCATGACGTAAATTCAGGGCGCACATGGTCAGCGTGCGCTCTTTTTTGTGCGACATAGCCTACTATAGCGATTTTCAGAATTCCGTTCCGAAACCTGACTCAAGATCCAGGGCGACACCGCCCACAGGTTGGTTTGCCGGGTGCCTGTCCAATCTGATATAATGCGTTCCCATGCACCAGATTTCCCCGGCATCGGGTTTTATCCGTAAGCTGTCCCCATTCATCGAGCGGCAATTTGTTCCGATTCTGTCGCTGATCCTGTTTATTGGACTTCTGCTGAGGATCTTCGCGCTTCTCGACCTGAAGAACAGCATCTATTTTGACTTCATGCTGTGGGACGAGCGATTCTATCATGATTGGGCCACAGATATTGCCGAGGGCTCCCGCCAATATGGCCGTGTCTACGGGTTCGCGCCTCTGCCGGCCTACTTCATGGCGCTGATCTATTGGATATTCTCTCCGGACATTGTCTTAATCCGTTATGCGAATATCGCTTTAGGAACACTCACCTGCTTTTTGATTTACCTGATCGGTGACCGGATGGGCAATCGGATGCTGGGACTGTTTGCAGCCCTGATCGCCTGTTTTTACGAGCCGTTTATCTTCTACAGCATCGTACCGCTGAAAACCGCACTCTCCATCTTTCTCTTTAGCGCAACCATCTATTTTCTTCTCGCGTTGTTTGACTCAAAATCGATCCCGAACGCCTTTTTGATCGGGGTCACCTTGGGTCTTCTGGCCAATGTTCAATCCAACGCCGTCGTATGGGTGCCGTTTCTGGCGCTGGTTATCGTATGGGTGCGTTTCCAGGGGAAGGCCACATTACGAGTGGTGGGCGCACTTCTGGTGTTGTATGCGGCCGGGCTGGCCCTTTCCTGGGCGCCGTTTGTAGTCCGCAATGACATGGCCGCCGGAGAGGTTCAGCCCACAACTTCCCAGGCCGGATTTAATCTCTATCTGAGCAACCAGATCGACTACTCCGATGGCGTCCAGTTTGCCACCACAGTCCCCACCGATCGGGGCATTCAGTTTACCATCGAGGCGAGCCGACGTGTGCAACGAGCCCTGAGCGCCGGCGAGGCGTCCCGATACTGGACCCGACAGCTGCTCAACAGTGTAAAGCAGAAGCCTTGGGAACACACGAAGCTGCTCCTTAACAAGTTCCTGCTGTTATTCAACTGGTTCGAACCCGGGGACCACTACGACATCGGATTCACCAGTAAATATGTCCCCTTTTTTCGAATACCGTTTATTACCTTCTGGATGGTGCTTCCCTTTGGCATTGCCGGAATGGCTCTGTCGGCGGCCGGGTCCAGAAAGCTGGCGGCACTGGCGCTGATCTTCTGTATGTATTCGGCGACGTTGGTTCTCTTCTTCACCAGCATACGGATACGGCTGCCCATGCTTGTCTTTCTGATTCCGTTTGCCGTGCTCGGAATTAAGAATTTTTGGGAAGCGCTTTTAGACAAACGTCGTAAGAAAGTCTTCGGATATCTTCTCGTTGTTTTACTGATTGGGATCGTCGAATTTCTTCCCCTTCACAACACCAGGGACATGACCGCTTTTTTAAACACCCATGCGGCGATCATCTCATCCCAGGGAGATACCGAGGGGGCGATCCCGTTCTGGGAGGCCTCCTCCAATCTGGAAGGCCGCTATTCCGCGTATGCCAACCTCTCGCTGACGGATGTTTACCTGATGAACCGAAGCTTCTACAAAGCCGCTGATTACCTGGACCGGGTTTCAGATGACTCGTTTGCCGCCGCATTAAAGTATGAAAAGCTGGGCGACTTTCTGGTGATCCGGAGAAAGGGGAGGAAGGCGATCAGCGCCTACCGGAAAGCCCTTCATTACAACCAGGGCCTGCGCCGCCCCCGGGTGAAACTCATCAAGATGTACACTGCCGACAACCCGGTCGCCGCCCAGGTGGAATACGAAAAACTTCAGTACATCGCTTCGTTCTATGATCGGTTTGAACAAGAGCGGAAAACGAACCATTAACGGAATTCTACAAGAAAAAGAAGAGGTCGGGATAGGGGCGGTTTGCCGGTTTGCCTGTTGGCCGGGGCGCTAATGGAACCTGTCATTTGCCCCGCATGGCGGGACGCCAGTGATCGTACTTATCTTCTTTGAGCTTTTATATCGATTGTCAGAATTCCGTTCCGAAACCTGACTCAAGGTCCAGGGTGTGGACCCTACCTTCAATCGGAACATAGTTATGGCAACTGCTATAGATTTGAACATTCAGCTCATGTTCTATAAATTCGTAGAAAGTCTCAACTGATTTTTGTTAATCGCCACGTGTAACGTCGGGTGCGTATAATCATGGTGCTTTTCGATAAAGGGGACATAGACCAGGACAAAGCTGATCGGTTTGACCCGGATCGCCTCAAGCAGCTTTTGGACTCGCTGCTTCGGCCTGATGAATGTCGCCAGGTTGATCTTGATCGTCTCCAGGGCCTCCCGGATCGGCAGATTGACCGAATAAATACGCCCATTGGGCAGCGCTTCGTCGAGGGGATCCCGGGACTGGGACAGCGTCATGTCTTTGAGTAGTCGAAGAAACGTGTTGGGGCGAACCTTGAATGCCGGGGCCCAGAAGCGGAAACCCATCTTTTTCCAATCTTCCTGGATGACCTTGGGCAGGTTGGCTACCTTGACAAGATCTGCATAGGTAAAAAGCTCAAGTCCGGAAATATCTGCTTTTATGCGCCAGAACGGCAGATATGTGACATTATCCTGCACATTCGGCACATGGCCGAAGCGGATTTTCTTGAAGCCCTGATTTCCCTCCATCCATGCGCTATCACAGTTTTTGCAATGAAGCACGAGGGAATCGCGATCCCCGACGAGATCCCAACCGCAGCCGGGGCACAGGGTCGGAAGAAAATGGATGCTTTTTTCCGGGGTACCGCCGGGCAACGTCTCAATATGAAAGTCATCCGGGAGGGCTCTCGGCAACGGCTCGTTCAAGACGGCGTCGTAGGGCCTCCCGTTGAGGTAGTACGGCGAATAGACAAGACTCAGGGATTCACCGATATGGGCGCTGTGAAGAATCGGTTTTGGCATGGTACCGGTAAAACGGCGCGTGAATTTTTCCATGACCGTGTGCATGGGAACGGCGGGGGTAAGAAATCGTCCTTCCAGGTCGGATGTGACAAACCGTAATTTCAGCGCCTGACTGCGGAATCCCAATGAAATGGGAAAGACGGGGGCTTCGATCGCCTGATAGCTGAGATCCATAAACTTGTGACCCACTCCGGCGGGGCCGCATGAGAAGAACATACCTTTGAATCGCCAGAAGGGAAAATAGATCAGGGTCTGGTTTGCCGGTGCTTTGCTCGGCAGCGCATACTGAAAGTAGCCATTGGGGACCAGGTAGGATTTTACCCGGCAGAAATTGCAGGTAAACAGGCGATCTGTCTCTTCCAGTGTCGCCGAAGCCCCGCACTGAGGGCATTGGTGGTCGATGAGAAAACGGATGGGAAGACTCCTGTTCTGCCGGTTAGCCCGTTGGCCTGCGGGCTCCTTAACCGGTTAGCCCGTTGACCGGTTTGCCAGTGCGCCCGTGGACCCGTATTCCCGTTCGCTGGTTTAGCCGGTTAGTCCCGCTGTGGCGGGATTGGCCGGTTTGCCCACCCAATGCATTCAAACGCGTAAGCATTCGAGAACAGGGGTATTGGAGTACTGGAGTAATGGATTCCTTCAGATCCTGGTATCCCATCACTCCATCACTCCAGTTCTTCAGATCCCCTGCATCCAGCCCGCCAAAGGCGGACAAGCATCCAGCATCCAGAAACCAGCATCGAGTATCCAGCATCCAGTATCGAGTATCCAGAATCCAGCACCGAGCATCCAGGATCCGGATTCATTGCTTCTCCCCGCAGGCCGTGCAAAACAGGGCATCGGGCAAGATCTCCGCACCACACTTGCTGCAGAGTGTTTCTTCGGGCGCTGCTTCGGCCGGCTTACCGCACCGCGAGCAAAATTTGGCGTTGGGCGGCAGGTTTTTCCCACAGGATACGCACTGGGTGAACACCATCAATTGATGTCCGCATGCGGAGCAGAATTTTGCGTCTATCGGAATTGGATATCGGCACTCCGGACACGCGGGTCCCTCCGGCTGCGGCCCGCCGGTGGCGGACGGACCGCCCGAACCGGACTGTTGGGCGCCACCTGAAAAATATTGTGCGAACATCGCCGGCATCATGAGGCCCATCGTGGTACCCATTCCCAAGCCGGCCCCGGCGTCTCCGGATGCTTCAGAGGCCTTTTCCATGGCCATGGCGGCTTTCATCTGCATTAGCTTGTTCATGTCCTTGAATACTTCCGTCCGGCTGCGATCATCAATGGCCTGCTGAACCTCGGGCGGCGGAGTGATCGAATTGATGTAGATATGGGTCAGGGCCATCCCAAAATGACTGAAATCCTCCTTTAAGCGTTTGGACAGTCCTATCGATAGTTCGTCGTACTTTGCGGGGAGGTTCAGGATGGAATCGATGGTTTCACCCATGTAGTCGTTGAATCGGGAAATAATGACCCGATTGAGATATTCCTCCACTGCTTCGGTGGTGAACATGCCCTGGGTTCCGACGAGTCGGTTGACGAACAGGATCGGCTGAATCACTCGGAGATTGAAGACACCGAAAGCTCTCAGTCGAACCAGTCCCAATTCGGAGTCTTTAAAGGCCACCGGATCGCGCGTCCCCCATTTAAGATTGGTAAACACTTTCATGTTCACCATATAGACTTCGGCACGCAGTGGACTCGATAGCGCCCAGGGGATGGCGGCGATTTTCGTCAGTATGGGAATATTCATTGTTTTGAGGGTGTGACGGCCTGGACCAAAGGCTTCCACGGCTTTGCCCTTGTAGAAAAAGATACCCGCCTGGCTCTCACGCACGGTGAGCTGCGCGCCCCACTTGATTTCGCCGGAGCCCTTCTCAGGAATCCGGTGGACCAGTTCCTGACCGGTTTCGTCGAACCACTCGATGTTCTCCAGAAAAACGAGGTTGTCCATACCCATGGGAGACTTCTCCTTCGTTTAGTTTAGATCTTCGCAGGTTAACGTACAGCGACCGGAAATTCGGAAACGCTTCAACGGAACGATCCCATGCAATGATTCGGCTAAGCCAAACTAAGCACGGAAGCAAAAAGAAGATAATATTTTAGTAGTAAACGGTTTCGCTGAATCTCATATAATTATAAGATATAATACCCGTTTCTGTCAAAAGACGTGAAGAAGTTTGCCGGTTAATCCGTCTGCCCGCTTGTCCTGAGCGAGCGAAGCGAGTCGTAGGGTGTGCCCGTTCGCCCGTCGACAGAAGGCCCGGAACCAATCATCGAAGCAATGTGTCGTAATCCGTATTTTTTTATAAACAGGTCTTTTATTCATTTCACAAGCGAATAACGTATCGGAACTGTACATCAGAAGCAGGGCAACGATCCGGTTGTTGACACACTGCTCAATTTCTAGCATATATAGTAGAAATTTTGTATCTGCTTGAAATACATGTGATAATGAGATCCGGAGCCATTCACCATCGAATCGATGACAGCGAGACGAGCCTTTTCAGCACGAGATCGCCATTCCACGCCAAGCCTATAACCGACTTCTCTTACCGACCTGCTATCGCGGGTTATGTGACCATCATCGTTTTGGTAATCCTATGGGTGGCACCGGTCCACGCCGCTCAACTCGTTATTCCGAAAATTTCCGGAAAACCCGGCGGGACGATTGCGATTCCGATAGTTTTGAAAGATGTCGATAAGCTGGCTGGATTAAAACTAACTATAGAATTTGACAGCAAATTATTACTCTATCGGAAAGCGGTAAAATCCTCACAAGCTTCGACCTTGATGTACCTCGAGAACGCCAACACACCGGGCCGTCTGGCCGTTGTGATGGCCGGGGCGGTGGGGATCAGCGGCAGGGAGATTCCAATTCTGACCGTGATCTTTTCAATTAATAAGAATATCAATAGTTTGAAACGAACGACGCTGACGATTCGGGAGAGTCAATGGATGAACGATGCATTGGAGGAAATCCCCCATACAACTGACAGCGGGCCCATCATCATCCATGGAGGAGCGGAAAGTGTCACTTTTGCACGACACAATTGGAGAAAGCGCGGTTCACACCGACGAATCTGGACGGGTTACCATCCCGACTTCAAAGGACCGGCCGATGTTCGTGGTATCCTACCGACGCCGAATCAACATCATGACGGTTCCCCGGGTTGGGAATAGAATTTTTGGAATTTGATCTAAATAATTGATAACATTTTATTAATCATGATTTCTGCCAATATCCAGGTGGATGATGATATAAAACGGGAGACGGATTTTTCTCCGAGACGGTGATCGGGGATACTATTTGTAAGGAAATGCGTTGTGGAACGCATTAAAGGCACTTATTTTGCATTCAACCCCAACAGAAGAGGTGTCATCATGCTGCAACCTCCGGAGCTTTTGAAAAAGATTCCTCTGTTCCAGGCGATCCCGGACGCATATCTGGAGGAACTCGCCGACAAGATGAGCGAGCTGGACGTCAAAAAAGGAGAGGTCCTGTTTCGGAAGGGGAGCAGAGGGACGGCCCTGTATGTGATCCAGAGAGGAGCGATAAAAATAGTCCTCCCATCGAAGATCGGGGAGAAAATGATCGTGGCCATTTTCAAGGAGGGCGATTTTCTTGGAGAGCTTGCGCTGCTGGACCATGAACCAAGATCCGCTGATGCCGTGGCGGTCATGCCAAGCCGGTTGTTTTTACTCGAGAGACAGGATTTTTTCATGTTTCTGAAAACCAATGACGAGGCCATGAGGGTACTTCTGGCCTCTCTATCCAACCGGATCCGAAACACGGATTCCCTTCTGGAAGACACGTGCTTTCTGAATATTCCGGCGCGTTTTGCAAAGAAGCTTCTGGAGTTGGGCGATACGTTCGGCCGTCAGGATGAAGGAGAACTTGAAATCAGCCTGAAAATCACCCAGAAAGATTTGGCGGGAATGATCGGTGCATCCCGGGAGAGCGTGAATAAGGAATTACGGCAACTGAGAGAGAGGGGAATCATCGACGTCACCGCACGGGCGATACGGATTGTCGATCCGGTAAGACTGAAACGGAGAACCGAATAAGTATCGCTGCATGTGTAAGCTGCGGGGAACGATATGTCTGCTCAACACAGAGAGTAAACCATGCACCTGATGCCATCACGACATAGTCAATGCCTGCTGGCCGTCGTAACAGCCATTGCCGTGCTGTTGTTTCCCGGTGCGGGCATTGCCAAAACACTTTCCCTCGAGACGACAACAGACGGAAGCTCTACGGAAACTGAGTTCGGCAGGGGATCTTTTCTGTACCTGAAGATCGTCGATGATCCAGCCGATATTGCCGGGTGCAGTTTTACCCTGGAATATGACCCGGAGGTGTTGATCGCCCCGACGATCTCCGGTTCGGGAACATCGGGTAGCCCGGATGGCATTACATCGCGTTTCCCATTTACGTTCCACCAGGCACCCAATCCCGGCGATGAACCGATGCACCGGCAGTATTCAGATTCGGGAAAGATCTATTTCAGCGGCGCCACCATCGGCCCCGCCGACGATGGCGCCGGCGGTCCTTTGTCCGATGTCCTGTTTACCGTAAAGTTCCAGGTAAGCCCAGACGCTGCGTTCGGCACGACAACCCTATCCCTGGTCCAGACGGCGCTTTTCGATCCGGACGCCGGGTATGGTGCCGATAACGACGGCAACCAGGTGTATAGCCCGGGAGACACCACAGATACCGTGCCGGTACTTGTGGGAACGGACATGTCGACCCTTACGGATGGAGATCTGACGAACGATTTTCCGATCCTTCTGGATAAGGCCCTGGACGACGACCCACCGCTTCAACTGGCGCTGACAGACATTACGATTATGTACCCGGCAATGGGATCCAGCGGGCCGACCGAGACGCAAATCGTTACCACCGGGACGGGTGCTGTAACCCTGTCTGTGAACGGCGGGGACGGTGCGTATACCTGGTCTGCTCTCGGACCGGATGGCGGTGACATTACCGGCACGGCTCTATCCGATACTCAGGGTTCCAGCGTCTCCTTCAGCCCCCTGACGGACAATTATGCCGGGCGGTACTCGATAACTGCCCGGGACGGCCTCAATAGCGAACTTTCCTGGGATATTATCGTCCCCCTGGGCCCCATTGAAAAATCGCGAACCAATGTTCTGGAAACCGACATTGGCGGAATCGCGTTCAGCGTCGAGGGAGCCGACGCCGGGGTAACCTGGACCATTGTCGATCACGAACTGCAATCCTTTCCCGACGCGGGCTATCTGGACGGCGACCAGGACGCGGATACCCAATTTTCACCCCGGAACGTGATCTCGGTGACCCCGTTCTACGTCAAGGCCGTGAAAGACAACATCGAGGCAACGGCCAGCTATTCCCGAATTGCCCGTGTCATTCCGGTGGAACGTTACTGTGGTCGGATCGTGGATGGCACCGGCATCGGGCTGAACGGGATCGAAGTTACCGTTGTGGACAATGTCATTATTTCAACGACCACGGTGACCACCGCCGGTGACGGTGTATTTTCCATTGAGCTTCCGAAATCAGGGATAGAGTACCACCTGCTGATCAGCGACCCGTCGCCCGCGCCGGCGTTTCTGCCGGAAATCATATCCACCGGGCAGATCGGAACGGCCTGCGATGGGATTTCGGAAATGTCCGAAGCGGCCGACCACCCCGCCTATCTGATCACAGGCCGGATCAGTTCCGGAGGGACACCTGTCGACGGCGCCCAGGTCGTCGGGTATTATATTGACGGGAACCAGGAAAAAGTTTTCGCACCGGCCGTTTACAGTGATTTTAATGGAAATTATGCCATAGAACTCCCGATCGGATGGCCGTCGCCCTATCGTTATGACGCGGACTACGAGCCGTATTTTTTCGTGGCGGCAACGGCCAAGGGATTTCAACCCAATCTCATATCCGTAATCGACACGATTGAATCCGGGCGGGGCGCGGCGGATGTCACCCTGACCCCTGGAACACCTCCGGTGTTTGCCCGAACGAAACTGAAGCTTACCGACTCGGTAGACAACGGACGGGTGACCCTGGCCATATCCACACCGGAATCACCATACTTCAATGGGTTCTCCGCGAACGAGCTGGTCGTCGGTCTGGTGCCCGGAACCGGATTGCCCGGCCAGCTCGCAACGCCGGTTTGGGACGCGGCCAGACAGGCCTATCTGGTCTCCTACAACGATGCCTCCCACAGCTTTTCACTGCAGATTACGGCGGACGCGGAGGCCAATGACCACGATGCGACCGACGATGACAAGGTCACGATGTGGTATGATTACGCGCCGGCCTATTCCGGAAGTGAAATGGCGTCGTCGAGCACGGTGGAACTCGACCAGGAGCTTGGCGGCACGGATTCCTACTCCGGCGACGGGGGCACCGCGACGTACCAGATAACTCCGGGCGCCATTGACGAAGCGGCTCTCGATGATGACGCCGCCGACAAGATCGTGCTTCAGATCACGGAAGTGAGCATCGGCAACGTCTCCAACCGGGGATGGGTCCATGGGTCCGGGGATTACCTCTATGACATTGATCTGACCGCCTACGACCAGAACGGGAATCTGATCGGAACCACGGACGATAAGAACTACATCAAGGATTATATTATCGTCAGCATTCCGTTTGATCTGGAGGTGGTGCCTCCTGCTGGATTCGAAAGCCGTGCGTTTGTGATTCGGCATGCCAAGACAGCGACCCAGCTTCTACAGGGAGGCGGCACGATCATCCCGTTGGCCGACATTATGGCAACGGATTACCTTTATGGGATCGTTACCGTCCGGGTCCGAAGCCTGTCGGTCTTCGGCATCGGTCCGGCGACGTCACCCCCGGTGCAGGGGGACAGCGGCAGCGGTGGTGGCGGATGTTTTATCGCTACGGCCGCCTATGGATCGCCGTTCGAAGCCCATGTCGCCATTTTACGCGAGTTCAGAGACGTTTATCTGTTGCCGACGGACCTGGGGCAGGCGTTTGTGCGGGCCTATTACCGGTATTCGCCACCGATTGCGGACGTTATTGCCGAAGAGGCGTTTCTTAGAACGGCAGCAAGGGCGGCGTTGGCCCCGCTGGTGATTTTTGGATATGTGCTTTTATATGCACCCTGGGTCGGAACCGCGGTGATCTTGGCCCTGTTGCTGGGCGGCGGATGTGTCCTGCTTCGAAAACAGCGGATGGCGTTGTTTCGAGGGTAATCGGAATCGTTAATATTTGGATGACCGGGTCCACGAGCGGGAATCGCCGGGTGGCGCACCAGCAACCCGGCGTTTTTGTTGTTTTCCGACGCTGGATTCGGTATTAGAAGTGGTTTTAAAACCCCATCTAACGCCGAATCTCCGTGTTGCGGACCTCCTTAAAATGCTCACATACTTTATGTATGCTGCGCTTTTGCGTCGGCCCGCGCCTTGACCTTCGGCGCGATCTGAGGTTTTTAAACCACTTCTATAAAAGTCGGGAATGGAGTGCGTCCAATGCCGCGATATAGCCGTAGGCACCTAGCCCGCTGATCTGGGCGGATACGGCCCCGGCGATCATGGAATGGTGACGAAACGACTCCCGTTTATAGATATTGGAAAGGTGAACTTCGATAACCGGTATATCAAGGAGCAGAATGGCGTCGCGGATGGCGACGCTGGTATGGGTGTAAGCAGCCGGATTGATGATCAAACCGTCGATTCGACCCATGGCTTCCTGTATTTTTTCGACGATGCCCCCTTCGTGATTGGTCTGAAAGGTCTCCAGCTCGATGTTCACGGCATCGGCTCTCTGCCGTAACCAAGCGTCAATCTCGGCCAGGGATTCTGTTCCATAGATGTCCGGCTCCCGCTTCCCGAGCATATTCAGGTTCGGGCCGTGGATGACCAGAATTTTGTGTACGTCGGTGGTCATGGGTTGGTTGTCCCCATCAGCTCGCGAAACCTGCTGATTACCTGTCTGTAGTTATGGCTGCCGAAAATGGCAGATCCGGCGACAAAGGCATCGGCCCCGGCGTCGGAAACCTCCTTGATCGTTTTGTTGTTTACGCCTCCGTCAACTTCAATCAAGGTCGATAATCCGCGATTCTGAATCATCTTTCGAAGCTGGCGGATTTTCTGCAAACTGCTCTTGATGAACGACTGCCCCCCGAATCCGGGATTCACACTCATAATCAATACGAAATCCACGTCTTCAAGGATCCAATCGATGGCATCCAGGGGTGTGGACGGATTCAGAACCACCCCGGGCCGAGCGCCCAGGTCTCGTATCATGTGAATCGTACGATGCAAATGAACGCACGTTTCCACCTGTACGGATACAAGATTAGCTCCGGCATGCACAAAGTCCGGGATATAGCGATCCGGCTTCTCAATCATCAAATGAACATCCAGGGGCAGGTCGGTGACGCGGGCGATGGCTTCGACCACAAGGGGGCCCATGGTGATATTGGGAACGAAATGACCGTCCATGACGTCCACATGGATCCAATCGGCCCCGGCGTCCTCAACCGCTTTCACTTCCTCACCCAATCTTGAAAAGTCCGCAGAAAGAATCGATGGTGCTATCCGTTTCATAGGGTTCCTCTGATCCGTTTGCCCGTTGGCCGGTTAGCCCGTTCGCCCGTGGGCCCGTTGTCCCGTGAGCCCGTTGGTCCGTTAGCCCGTCTTCCCGACCGCCCGTAAGCCGGTTTGCTGGTTTAATGTCGATATTGTCGTCAATCTCTACAGTGTCGTTGTCCTGTCCTTAAAGCGGCGCAGCCGCGTTTCATAAAATCGCGCAGCGATTTTATTCTTTATCGAAAACTTCGGTTCGGATCAACTCCCCGTCCTCGTACAGGTACAACGACGCACGGGTCTTTTTGGGAATGAGGAACAATAGTTCCTCGCCGGGTTTGAAGTATCGGTCGATAATATCACCTGAAAACCCGTAGCCGTCCATCCGGAGGCGCAATTTACGTTTTAGAAAACCGTCCGGAACCCGGTAGCGAAACAGACGTCCGGACGTTGTTTGTTTTCTCGAATCACCATCGGAAGGCCCGCTGCGCCGGTTTATGACCAGTTCAAGGGATTGCCGGTCGGTGATCTGCCATCCCGCCTTGGGATATTGATGGAGTACCGTATTCTCCGGTGTTTCAGCAGACCGGGCGTACCTCAGGTTCCCTATTGCGAGCCCGGCGAGATCCGTTTTGCGCACCACGTCGTCAAATGCCTCTCCGGTATAGTTTGGCATGATATACGTGTTCGGGCGGGGACCCATGCTGGTGAGAAGATCGGCGCAGGTGCCGCGTCGGATTATTGAACCGGCCGGCGGGGATTGGGCGAGTATCGTGCCTTTTTTCCCACTTGAGTGGTGCACCTGAGCGATTCGGGACAGGCAGATCGTGTTATCTTCAAGGATGATTTTGGCTTGGACGAGTGCCAGCCCACGGACATTCGGCATCGGGATATTTCTTGGCCCCTTGGAAAGCGTGATCCGGACCTCGCGGCCTTTTTTTATTTCCGTCCCGGTGGGTTTGTCCTGGGAGATAACATGATTCTTGGGAACACGCTCACTATATTCGGATCCGATCACCTTGATATGAAGGCCCAGATCCGAAAGCACCTCCAGGGCATACACGACATCCCGTCCGGCCAGATCCGGTACAACCACCGTCTTTTCGGCGCTCACGAGAAGCGTCAGGGTCAGATAGGCACTGGCACCGACCAATCCGGTGAAAAGGAGCACCATGGCCGCAATTTTGAGAACCTTAACCATCATATCGTTGAATAACATCGCGCAACGATTTTATTTCTGGGCGACCCTGAGCACCTCTTCAACAGTTGTCCTGCCATTCAAGACTTTCCGAATGCCATCCTGGGGGAGCGTGATCATTCCATTTTCAACGGACGTCTGCTTAATCAAATTGGAATCATGGGTATTCAGGATCAGGCTCTTCAGCTCGGGGACCATGGTCATGATCTCGAAGATGGGGATACGCCCCAGAAATCCGGTGTTGATACAGTCTTCACATCCGGTGGACCGAAAAACGGTTTGCCCGGACATATCCGAGACCGTCAACCCAAGGCCGGCAAGGAGACTCTCTTCAGGCGTGTAGGATTCTTTGCAATTGTTGCAGAGCAGCCGCACCAGCCGTTGGGCGACAACGGCCAACACGGCGGAAGAGATTAAAAAGGGCTCCACGCCGATGTCCACCAGTCGGGTAATCGCGCTGGCAGAATCGTTGGTGTGGAGTGTCGAAAAGACGAGGTGGCCCGTCAGGGCTGATTGCACGGCGATTTCGGCGGTTTCGTGATCACGGATCTCGCCGACCAGGATGACGTCCGGGTCCTGTCTGACGATGGAGCGAAGACCCCGGGCAAAACTCAGGTCGATCTTTGGATTCACCTGGATCTGACTGATCCCCGGAAGCTGGTATTCCACAGGATCCTCAATGGTGATGATATTGATATCCGGGCGATTGATCGAAGCCAGAATCGCATAAAGCGTTGTGGTTTTACCGCTTCCGGTCGGGCCCGTCACTAGAATAATGCCATTCGGTGAGGTGATGAGCTTCTGTACCTGCTCAAATTGATCGGCTTCCAATCCAAGCTCCGTCACTTTGAAAAAAGAGCTGGCCTTGTTCAGCAACCGGAGCACGACACGCTCTCCAAAGGAGGTCGGCAGGGTGGAGACCCGCACATCGATTTCCTGTTCGCCGATCCGGACATCGAATCGACCGTCCTGGGGCAGGCGTTTTTCGGCGATGTTCAGCTTGGCCATCACCTTGATCCGCGATATCAGTGCCGGCTGAATCCCTTTGGGCGGTGTGACCAGATCGTAGAGGATCCCATCGACACGGTAACGGATCTTCAGGCTGTTCTGGTAGGGTTCCATATGAATGTCGCTCGAGCGGGCTTTGATCGCTTGTGAGATGATATTGTTGACCAACCGGATGACCGGCGCGTCACTGGTATCGGCCAGCAGGTCCGCCGTATCCTCCATCGCGCCGATCAGGGTTTCATCACTGTCTTCCATATCCTGAACGAGCTGCTCCGTGGTGTCCCGGTTGAAATCGTAGGCCATGCCGATAGCCGACAGGATCTCATTCCTCAGGGAAAAAACGACCTGGTAGTCGTCCACACCCAGAATCCGCGCCAGATCATCCATGGCCGAGAACGCAGACGGGTTGTTAATGGCAATGAGACATTTTTTTCTGGTTTTCAGGCCGGCCCCATCCTTGACGGGGGTATCCGTGTCCGCTCCCGACAGGAGCTCTTCCGACAGTATCGGAACCATGACATACTTCTTTAAGAACTGAATCGGGATATTCTCGGTGAAGTCACTGCGGATATGCTCCAGGGGCAGGTTTGGCCGGAAAGGGATGCGATACCGTTTGCACAGCGCTGTCAGCAGCTGTGTTTCGGAGAGTATGTTTTTCTGCATGAGAAGATCAAATGGGTTTTCATCCTTTTCCTCGAGGATTTTCATCACCGCCGGCAGCTGTTCCTCTGAAAGATTGACCTTCTCTTTGATGGCATCTATAAGCTGCCGGATCATGATACACCTTTTGGGGAGGGGGCAGGTTATGGCTTCTGGGTTAATCGGGGATTTCAGCCGGGCGCCTGGCGGGAGCGTCCGTACGGCGGCCGTTGTCCTCGTAGAGTTTGATACTGCCTTGCCGAAGCTCGTCCATGTAATTTTGTTTGTCTCTCAAAATGGCGGCAGATTCCGAAGGATTGGCCACCACTTTCGGGGTCAGGAATATAAAGAGATTTGATTTTTCGGTTGCCGTGGACCTGGATTTGAATAGCCATCCGAGAAGGGGAATATCCCCAAGAAACGGCACCTTGTACTCTGTCTCGGTAAAGCTGTCATCGATCAGCCCGCCAATGACCACGGTATTTTGGTCTGCCACAATCACCGAGGTTTCGATGGTGCGTTTGAGGGTCGTGGGGCGATCCGGAGTGGTGGTGGCCAGTTCGTCCACCTTGGATATTTCCTCGGAGATGTCCAGCTGAACCATCCGTTCCTGGGTGACATGGGGGGTTATTTTCAGCGTGATGCCCACGTCGCGATACTCAAACGACTGGTATGTTTCAATGCCCGCTTCTGCTGCAGAGCGGGTCTGGAAAGGCACATTTTTCCCGACCACAATGGTGGCCTCTTCGTTGTCGGTGGTCAACAGTTGTGGCGTCGACAGAAAGTGCACGTCCTTGTCCTTGCTAAAGGCCTGAACCATGGCCGAAAGGCTGGCAAAATTCTTTACGCCGTCCGGGGTCGTCACCGAGATGATGTCCTTAAACGCGCCAACAGAGAAACCGGAGGGAAGGGTCGCGTTATTGAGAAAGTCCCCGGTGTTGGCGAACTGGCCGCCGGCGTCACCACCGCTGAAACCGGTTCCGAAAATGCCTTCCTGGTTTCCGATTTCACTAAACGCCGCCCATTCAACTCCGACGGAAAAGTCTTTTTCAACATTGACCTCCATAATCACCGACTCGATGAACACCATGGACCGGGGGATGTCGAGCTTTCTGATGACCTCTTCGAGGACCATATAGTCATCCTTCTCCGCCATGATGATGAGACTGTTGGTCGCCTTGTCCGCTGTGATCTTGACCGACTCCGGAACCACGGGCGCCGCTTTTTTGCCGGGCGCGCCGGCGGGGGCTTTGGTGGGCAATGCCTGAAGCACCTTGGCCAAATCTTCGGACTGGGCGTTTTCAAGGTAATACACATGGATTTTTTCTTTGCCCTCGGGCACCTCCTTGTCCAACATGGCAATCAGACGGCGTGCTCTTTCCGTGTCCACCTCACTGGCCAACATGACGATGGTGTTGGTTCTCTCTTCCGGGACGAATTTAAGGGTTTTGACCGCAGCACCCTTTTGTCCTTTTCCCCGGCTCGGAGCGAACACCGTTTCCAGCAACTGCGCCATTTTGGCGGCATCCGAGTAGATGATCGGAACAACGGAAATCTCGTGGCCGATGCCGGTAATGTCAATGGCGTCCAGAATTCTGATGAGTCGAGAGATGTTGGACTGGACATCGGTGACAATCAGCATGTTGGTGGCCGGATATGACAGGATGACGCTGTTTTTGGAAACAAGCGGCGTAAACAGCCGCTTTATTTGATCGGCATCCGCATAGGTGAGGGGTATGATCTGGGTGACCACGCGGTCTTCAGGCGATTGGGCATTCCGTTTCAACAACGTCTTGATGTCTTTGGTGCGGGCATCCGGTGCCGGAACGATTTTGGTGACCTTGCCGCTTGGCACGGTGGTGAACCCGTTTACTTCAAGAACGGATTCAAAGACCCGGAACGCTTCGTTGATGGAAATTCGGCTCGGAGAGATGATGGTGACGTTGCCCTTGACACGATCGTCGACAATGAAATTCGTATCGGTCAGCTCACTGATGAACTTGATAAAGACATTGATATCCACATCGTTAAGATTGATGGTCACATACCGATCCGGTGACCGGTTCCGATCCGATCCGACCGGGGTCTGAGCAACGCCGGAAACCACCGGGAACGACAGGTACAGGGCAACGGCGAGCAGAACGGTATATCTACGAAAAATGGATCTTTGCATATTCATGTGTGAACATCCGGTATGATTCATTGAAACCCACCCATAATCCGGCAGTCATTTTATAACATCCCTGGAAATAATTAGCGAATAGAATAGTTTATCGTTTCCTCCCGTCCCCGTCGCTTGATCTGAAGACTCATCTTCGGTGACGAGGTCAGCTCGTCGTACATTTTCATCACATCCTCGACTGAGCTGATATCCTTTCCCCCTGCTCCGGTAATAATGTCGCCGCTCCGGAGCCCCATCTTTCTAAACAGGGATCTTGGCTTGATGCCCGTGATGCTGATTCCTGCTGCCTCCCCATCTTCGAAATGGGGGCGAATGCGTGCTTGCTGAAGAAGTTCGGCCGCATTCGCCATGGCGTCTTCCAGTGCGGATCGCTGCAGTCGGATGTTACGGGAAATCGGCCGTCGCTCGCGACCCGCCCTGGCCCTGGGAGTTTTCGCCGGACGACTTCTCCGTGACGCGCCGGTGCTCGGTTTCTCCATCTCCAGGATTTCATCTTTTCCATCGACGGAAAGAATCACCTTTTCTCGCAAAATGAGTTTGACCGTTGCATTCTGGATACTGTCGCCGGTTCGATAGAGTTCCTGTTTTTTGTTTTTCGGGTCCTGTATCACGGCATACTCGGTCGCTCCACCGCCGGAGACCGTGCCCCAGAGTTTCAGATTCAGTTTTGTCGCCTCGAGGGCTTCCAGGTCGACCTTCGGGGTCGATGCAACATTTGCTGCCGCTTGGGTTTTGAACAGGTTGCGCTTGGCGATGCCCGAGTAAAAGGCCAACGGCCTGGAAGGGGGTGTCGCCGGACCACTCCGGGGTTCGATGACGTGGGTGTCCGCGATGGGCTGCTCGACCTCTGTTTCTGTCACCGAATAAATGGCCCGCACGACCATGTATACCCCGAGGGTGATTAAAAGAATGTTTGCCAATATGAAATAGTGTTTTTGCATCTGAAATCAGTCGGCAGGCAGGGTCATCCGAACCGATGGATTGTCCAAGGTTCCTCTGATCTTAAACGAAATCGGGCCTTTGAGCAAATTTGTGTCCGTCCGCGCCGATTTCGGCGGTCGTCCGGTTCCGGTGATGGCCGCTGTGGATGTACTCTGAAGATTCACAGTCAGCTCCAGGCGACTCGAGGAAATCGGTCTATGGGGGATGCACACACCCCTTACCTCGGCACGAAACATCGCACTACGGATGCTCGTGTCTTTGAATCTTATTTGGCCCGAGCCGATGATGGCGGATCCCGTTATATTCCCTGAAACCGGTTGCCGGCTGAATGATCCGGCCGCCGGATGGGTGGTCCGAAAATTCGCCAGGGTCACGTCATATGTGGCAAGCCACGGTTTCTGCGTGGGTGCGTTCAGGGTAACCTTTCCGTCAACCGTTCCGGAAATCAGAACATCTCCCGGTAAGGTGCCCTCGGAGAGTGTTTCAAGGTTCAGGTTGCTTACGTGTGACGTAACCGTCATGTCCCGATTCCCTCGGTTTCCCGCAACTGCCACCGTGCCGTGCAACCAATCGTCAATGCCGAAAGCGATTTTTTTTTTTTTGAACGAGCGAGAAAATTCCCGGTTTGATGGTGAGGCGGTTCGAGGTCATGACGGGATTTCCCTCCACCAACCAGGTGATGTTTTCCAGCTCGAGGCTCAATGGAAATCCGATGCCCACGTCTTGCGCGGTCACTGACAGCTGCGGAACCAGTGTGTTCATTCTGGCAAGGATGAACGCTTTCATGCGTTGCCCGGGAAAAAGCAGATACGAAAACACCGCTGTTGCCAATAGTGCATACGCCAGATAGAGCATCGGCGTCAGCATGTTTCGCGATTTGCTACTCCCGGGATGTGGTGCGATCGAAGATCCCATTGTATTGGTCGTGTGTTATCTCTTCCTGAAAAGGGTCCGCTGAAACGCTCACATGTCTACCGTCTCAAATTCCATCACCGCATCGATAACCCTCTTGTCCTTACCGGCTCTGGATATGCTCAGCCGTCGGACATTGACCATGTTCGGCGACGTTTCCACCGCATGAAGATAGGTAATCAGTTGCTCCATGGATATCATTTGCAGTTTCATTTCGACCGTGGAAAGCGTGTAGGGGCCCTCCCTGGCCGGCGAGGACGACGGTTTCATGTAGGCGATTCGATCCTTGAGACCTGTTTTCCCGGCATTTTCGTCGAGAAACGAGAACAGGGTAAATCCTGTTTTCTTCACGGCGATCCGGCTCTGCAGGTTCTTGGTGTTTTTGTCGATGGCATCGAATTCCGCTTTGAGCAATTGCATATCCACAAGAACATTTTTTTCGGCACGCAACCGGCGCTTCAGCCGTTTCTTTTTATCCAGCAGCGGAAACACCAAAAACTGCAAGACGATAAACAGTGCGATAAAACCGGCCGCCAGCATCACAGCCTGTTTTTCTCTGGTGTTCAGACGTTTCATAATTGTACTTTCAGCTTAAAGCTGATGCGATTTCCCGATTTTTCCACATTGGCGGACGTAATCGTGACCGATCGAAACGCCTCATATCCTTCCAGGCGGACTTTGATCGCATCCACAGTGTTGAAGGTGTCGGTCTGTCCACTGATCAGGAGGCTGTCTGTACTCAGTACCAACCGACTGAGCTCGACATCCAGATTCGCCGGTATTCGCCGGCTGATTTCGTACAACATGTCGACTGCCCGCAGTCCCCTGCCGATACCACTGTCTTGAAAGGCGCTTTTTTTGGTGTCCTGAAATTTGTCTTTGAAATACGCCAGCTGTTCGGCCGGGTAAACGATGTTGCGACTCTCCGGAAACGTTTGCTGGAATATACTCTGGATTTGCGCCGCCTGAGCGTCAACCCCCTTCTCGAGCCGATAGGTATCCACTATCAGGCTGACGAATGCCAGCAGCAGCACCGCCCCGGCCAGTGCGGCCGAAAACAGGATGTTCTTTCGATATTCCGCCCATGGGGTCTTCTTGGCAAAGGCTCCCTGTCTGAGATTCGGTGCTGGAATCCTCTTGGATCCCATCAAGGCCATGGAAAGGGCGTCATTGAAGGGCTCGTCAGGTGCTTTGGCCGGTAACGGTCGATCCACAGGGATGCCCGATTCCCGGATCATCTGAACCCGTCGCACCGGAACTTTCAGGGTATCTTCCAACATGCGATCGATCCCGTTTTGATCCGCCCCGTTACCGGTGAGAACGAGCCTTTCAACGGCGATCGGCTGCCGATGAATATCGATGTAGGCGGTCAGCGTGCGAAGCAGTTCCAGTACCAGTCGTTTGGGGCTCTCCGTGCCGGCCGCCACGGAACGGACATCCCGAATAGCTCCGTCAAGGATGATAAACAGCGTGGTCCAGCGGTCACGGATATCGGCCATGATCCAGGCCCCCGAATCCCCGGAAGACTCTATCAAGCATTGCGCTGTGGGAAATCCGCTTACCGTGATGGCGTCCGGCTCGACATGCGCGGTGCCCAATCCGTCGATGTGAGATTGAAGATCTTCAACGGGCACCGCCATGGCAAGGACATGGTTGCCCGAGGTGGCGTCCTTTCGGCTCTGTACCGAGGCACATTCTGTGACAACATCTTCGATGGGATACGGGATAAGCGGTTCCATTTCAAAGGGAAGTATTTGTCGAATTTTTTTGACGTCCTTAAAGGGGACCGTAAGGCTCCGGAAAGATACGCCATCCGCGGGAAGCGATGTGATACAGACGGCACCGGTGGTGTCCATCTTTTCGACAGCGTATAAAACGGCTTCTTCGAGCTCTTCGGATGACGCGTCAGCCGCCTTGAAGGGGATATAGGCGTGATCCTCCAGGCGTTCTCCTTTCAGACTACTACTGATGAGTGCGGCACACACCCCATCGTGGCAGATATCGAGCCCGAGAATTTTCTTCGCCATTGGTCAAGTACTCTCTGCTGTCATCGATAGCACCCATCCCGGATATTCCGGAATGAAGCCGGGCTGAACATTTTCCATCAGGGCCGATGATTGGCCGCTGTTGTTCAGATTGTGTTATAAGATCTTGTAACAATTATATTTTATTTTGTTTGCCAGCGCAAGGCTTTGCAGACCCATTGGCCGGAATTTTGCGCCTGTTGCCGCCGGACGATGGCGATGACCGATAAGGTGGTGTCATTTAAGGAGGCCCTGGATTCTATCCTGAAGATATCGCTCGTCAACGATATCAGAGTCGGATCGATTTCCACATCCGCGGCTCCGGGCGCGTTCTGGTACCATTTCGGCGTGGATAGAACGTCCAGAGCTTCGGTTTGTTCCAGCTCCTGGCGATACTGTAAAATGGACTCGGCCAGGTCCCGGCTCTCCACAGGGAGCAATGCGGCGATGACCGCCAGCCCGGCGGTATTGATGTTTATTCTCCCATTCCAGGTAGCCGTGGTACCTTCTCCGGCCTGGACCCCGAACGTCGTAAAATAGGATTCCATCCCTTCTGTTTCGCCGCTTCCGTTTAACAGCTCCCGGGTAAATCCTTTAATCCGGCCCAATTCCGAGAGGTGGCGCACAGGGCCATCGACCGGGCTATCCGGGGGATCAAGATCTTGATAGTATTCGGACTCCGCACCACTGAGACCGGTAATGGCGTCATCGTCGCCGGAGTCGAGCCAATCCTTCATCGAGTTGATGAGAGTTGTAATGTCAACATCTTGAATTTCATTTGTTTCTATCCAGTATGATAAAAACCGATCCCAGAGTTCTCGCTGGGTTTCGTTGAACTCGATGCCCTCCGGAAATTGAACCAGGGCATTTATCTGGAGACGGCTCATTTCGTCAGTGATAGCCACCTCAAGGGTACCGTTCTCAAACTTGAGTTCGCCGAGAAATTCGTCGATGTTCACTGGATCGGCCCATAGATCTCCAAATGAATCGGTCTCGTTTTGGCTTTTGTCTTTTACCAAAAGCGCCCGGGCTGCCTGGATCCCGGTTTCGGCCATCTGTTCCAGAAGCATTCGATCCCGTGCCAGAGCTGTTGAAGATACAGCAGCTCTGGCACGCCGGTGAAGTTCCAGAGTGGCGGCGACGGCGAGTGCCATGAATGAAAGGGTTACGAGAATCGCCACGCCTTTATTGGATTTGAGAATCATAGGGTTCGTTAGCCCGTTGGCCCGTTTGCCGGTTGGGTCAAGATACAAGTTTCAAGATTCAGGATACATGATTAAGGGGACTGCTAGCGATCAATGAGCTCTCGATCTCTTTTGGGTGCATC
>CAFBRK010000156.1 GCA_903231505.1 Olavius algarvensis associated proteobacterium Delta 3
GTCGGATGGCAGAGGACAGATGTCGGAGGTCGGAGGTTGGAGGCCTGCCTGTCCGCCTGAGGCAGATGAATCTTTGGCGGGCTCAGGGCGCAAGATTCAAGGCTCAGGGCTTAGGGCGCAAGGCTTAGGGCTCAGGGCTTAGGGTGTCGGATGTCGGATGTCAGAGGACAGGTGTCGGGTTTCAGGTTTCAGGGATAAAAGGATCTCACAGAGCTCGCAGAGTTCTCAGAGAAAAAAATAGTACTAAGCTAAAGA
>CAFBRK010000157.1 GCA_903231505.1 Olavius algarvensis associated proteobacterium Delta 3
ACAAGATGCACCCAAAAGAGATCGAGAGCTCATTGATCGCTAGCAGTCCCCTTAATCATGTATCCTGAATCTTGAAACTTGTATCTTGACCCAACCGGCCAACGGGCCCACGGGCTAACGGGATGCAGGATCCAGGATACAAGATACAGGGGTTAGGAGATTTGGAGAGCTGGATTCTGGATTCTCGATACTGGATACTGGATGCTAGATGCTGGATGCTAGATGCTAGATGCTGGATACTGGATTGAAGGATAGAGCGGAGCGATTCCACCATTTTAGGCAATTTAGGCATTTTAAATTTTAGGCATTTATTGCGGGCCAACGGGCCAACCGGCGAACGGGCCCACGGGCAAACGGGCCAACGGGCTAACGGGATGCAGGATCCAGGATACAAGATGCACCCAAAAGAGATCGAGAGCTCATTGATCGCTAGCAGTCCCCTTAATCATGTATCCTGAATCTTGAAACTTGTATCTTGACCCA
>CAFBRK010000158.1 GCA_903231505.1 Olavius algarvensis associated proteobacterium Delta 3
AATTAAATCATGCTCCCATGTTGGTTGAAAGAGCATGCGTCATGGAGCTAAAGACGGCTCGATAAAACCGGTTCGGGCAACAGCCCGTTGCATTATCACATTTTTAAATTGTTAATCAGAATATATCCTAACGTGGTCCAAAATGAACCGCTCAATGCTTAACCGATAGTGGAGAAAGGACTGTGCTTTAGATGGCCTTGTTGAATGGAATGGTATAATGCAGGAAACGATAACGACCTGTATGCGAAGATGGGGGAGACACATCATGGCGCCTTCAAGCGATCCGCTCAGCGCAAGCATACTTGCGTTCATGTATTTTGGCGATGTCGTTTTTGCGATCAGCGGTGCGTTGACCGCCGCGCGATACCGCATGGACCTGGTGGGGTTCGTGCTGATAGGAACGATCACCGGGATTGGTGGCGGCACCACCCGGGATCTCCTGCTGGGACGCACCGTCTGGTGGACCCAGAATCCGACCGAGTTAATTCTCTGTGTGGCGGCAAGCCTTATTACCTTCTTTTTTATCCGGAGCGATATTACCCGTCGCAAAGGAATGATTTGGGCCGATGCCCTGGGCCTGGCAGCCTTCAGCGTGGTGGGCTGCCACATAGCGCTGACTTTTGGTGCGCCCATTGTGATCGCTGTGTTCATGGGAATGCTGACGGCCACCGGCGGCGGCGTGATCCGGGATATTCTCACCGGAACCCAACCCCTGATCCTGTGCGGTAAGCTGTATGCCACCGCCGCCCTGTTCGGTTCGTTGGGGTATGCCGTCCTGGCCCAATCCTCGCTGCCCCAAGGGGTTGCCGAAATGCTGGCGTTTCTGGCGGCCTTTTCTCTCAGGGCCGCGGCCATTGTGTTCAATATTCGAATGGGGCCCCCCGGTGAGTTTATTCGAATCGGCGGTCAGTAAGTTGATCCAAAACGGGATAAACGTCACGGAGGAAACCAGTGTCAAACCTTGAATACCGAATCGTGGGTCGTCACATGGCCATTCACAATTCAAGGTTTGACACCATTCACTGAAAGCATACCCCCATAATTGAAGTAACCTTGCTTGGAACGGGTTTGTATTTCCTGTAAAGAATGTATCCTAAACTTCAAGGTGCTTTTCATTGACTGATTAGATCGAACCTGACCATCTATTGACAAGTTCAACCAGGAGCACCAAGTATGGATCAAGATTATTAATAGGAAGCGCCGGCCCAGAAAACCCAGACATATTCAGGAGAGAAATAATATGACCATTCACGAGCTCGCGGGCAAAAAGGCACCCAACTCCATGCTGGCCAATATTCCAAGGCTCGTCACCGGCTATTTCACCCACCAGCCGGACATTTCCGATCCGGCACAGCGGGTTGCCTTCGGAACCTCGGGTCACCGGGGTTCGTCGTTAACAAACAGCTTTAATGAAGATCACATCCTGGCCGTCACCCAGGCACTTTGCGAATACCGAATGTCCCGGAATATCAACGGCCCGCTTTTTATGGGAATGGATACCCATGCCCTGTCCGAACCGGCCATGGCCAGCGCGCTTGAGGTCTTTGCCGCTGCCGGTGTGAGGGTTATGATACCAAAAGGATGGGGATATACCCCCACTCCGGTGATCTCACACGCCATTCTGACGTACAATACAGCCCAAAAAGGCGACATTGCAGACGGTGTGGTCATCACCCCGTCGCATAATCCCCCTGAAGATGGCGGATTCAAATACAATCCACCCGAGGGCGGGCCAGCAGGCAATGAAGCAACCCGATGGATTGCCGACAGGGCCAACCAGATACTTGCCGATGACCCGAATCAGATCAAACGCATGCCCTTTGAAAAAGCCCTGAAGGCAGAAACCACCATAGAATACGATTATATCCAACCATATGTGGCGGATCTTGAAAACGTCATAGACATGGATGTGCTTGCCGCATCCGGGCTCAAACTCGGCGTCGATCCCATGGGCGGATCCGCCGTAGACTACTGGGAACCCATCGCCGAACGCTATGGGCTTTCAATAGAGATCGTCAATGCAAGTGTGGATCCCACCTTTTCCTTCATGCACCTGGACAAGGACGGCAAAATCCGCATGGACTGTTCGTCACCCTATGCCATGCAAGGTCTGATACGGCTAAAGGACAAATTTGACATCGCCTTCGGCAATGACACGGATGTCGACCGCCACGGGATTGTTACCAAAAGCGCGGGTCTGCTCAATCCCAATCACTATCTGGCCGTGGCCATCTGGTATTTGTTTCAGCACAGACCTTCCTGGAGTCCATCGGCATCCGTGGGCAAAACCCTGGTGTCTACCTCGGTTATCGATCGGGTGGCGGAGAACCTCGGGCGAAATTTAATGGAGGTCCCCGTGGGGTTCAAATGGTTTGTGGATGGGCTGCTCAGCGGCGAAATTGCCTTCGGTGGCGAAGAAAGTGCCGGGGCGTCCTTCCTGCGACGGGACGGCAGGGTATGGACCACGGACAAGGACGGCATCATCATGGATCTTCTGGCCGCTGAAATCATGGCCAAAACCGGCAAGGATCCCGGGGAGATCTACGCCTCACTCGAGGACCAGTTTGGATCATCCGTCTATGAGCGCATTGATGCTCCGGCGACCGCCGAGCAGAAACAAGTCTTAACACAACTGTCTGCCGATAGGATTACCGCCAGGGAGCTGGCCGGAGAGCCGATCCTTGCGAAATACACCAAGGCACCGGGCAATCAGGCCCCTATCGGGGGCTTAAAGGTTGTCTCGGAAAACGGGTGGTTCGCAGCACGGCCATCCGGCACAGAGGACATCTATAAAATATATGCGGAAAGCTTCCTGGGGGATACGCACTTGAAGAACATACAGCAAGAAGCCCAGGAGCTTGTCGGCACCGTCCTTGGCAAAGCGACACACTAAATAGCGAGCCTATGGAAAACCAGGAGACGACCAGCGTAAAATAGGGCCAGGTCTTTAATCTGCGATCGGTTAAGACGAATTGTCCATTTTGGTTTGCCATACGACATTCAAGGGCCGTTATTCACGAAACAGGCACAGAAACTGGTGCCAAACCTTGAAAAAATCGATTGCCGGAGAGGATGACGTCCACGTGCCATCAGAAGGCCAGGCGTATCTCGATGCGTTGAAAACCCACTTCGGAATCGAACTTGACGCACCTTATGAGAAGCTGCGTCCGCTTCCGGAAGAGGCCCCGACGTTCGAATTTTAACTCTGCTCGAAGGAGGACCGGATGAGCAAAAAGCATGTGGCGGTGATCGGTGCGACCGGACAAGTAGGGACTCCCCTCACCAGGGGGCTACTCAAAGAAGGTCACCAGGTCACTGCCATTGTACGTGGCCGGAGTCAGGATAATGCACCCAAGCTGGCCGATCATGAAACGCTCGGTGCGAAGGTGGTGGTTTGCCCCAACATGCAAAATGTGGATTCTGTGGCATATGCGCTAACGGGCTGTGACACCCTGGTTGCCAGTGTCCCCGCCACAAAAACGGTCATTCTGGAATCGGAACCGGTCTGGCTGAAAGCCGCGGTCAAGGCCGGGCTTGAACGGTTCGTTCCCAACGAATTTGGTTGTCATACCCGGGCCCTCGAGATGGGTGATGGGGAAATCTTCGACCGCAAGAAACGGTTCCACGAGTTGTTGTTCGACTCCGGCATCGGCTGGACACTTTTTTACAACGGCGGCATTTTCGACTACTTTCTTCCGAATTTAAGGTTCTTCCGTAAAATTACGACATTCGGGAATCTGGATCTGCCGATCTATACCCATGACATTGAAGACATCGGATATATCGCCGCTCGTTCCATCACCGATGACCGCACGCTCAACAAGTGCGTCCAGGTCGACTACAATGCCCTCACACAACATGACATGCTGGCGATGCTGAAAAAGTACTGGCCGGACTACCCCTTTGAGTATGAGCATTTCTCTTCGGAGTACATCATTGAGATGAAAGAAAACGCCGGCGATGACATCTCTGCGAAAAAGGGGGCGGAAACCGACAAAGAGCGATGGGGCATCAACTATGTCATTTACGTTATCGGAAAACTGGCGGGATTTACTGAGGAGACGCTTCGGGCAACCGAGCTGTTTCCGGAATATGTTTGCAAGCGCCCTGAAGCGCCATTAAGCGATCCGAAATTTGTATTTGAAGAATGACACATACTGGATACCTGCGTATCAGGTGGTCGAGGCGTCCTCCAAGATCTTGTCCAGTTCCTTTCCTCCGTACACCCGCTGCCGGGCCTTGGCGGCGGACACCAGCGGCCCCACCTGGACATCCACATAATCGAACACCCGGGGGGTTTCTTTTCCCGGTGCCGGCCGCATTACCCGCCCCAGATACTGGAGCACGCGCCCACTGAACCGGATCGGGGTTGTCAGAAACAGGCTGGTTAGATGGGGGCAGTCGAATCCCTCGCCAATGAGCTGTCCGGTGGCTACCAAAACCCTTACACCGCCGTTGTTCAACCGCTCCAGAACATCCCTCCGCTCGTCATCGCTCAAATCCCCGGTGAGCAGATCCGCCTCGATGCGATGCCGATACCGCAGCAGCGCTCTTAAGTTTTCACAGTGGTGCTTCCGGTCGGACAACACCAGGCAGACCCCCTCTCTGGATCTGGTTTCCTCGGCCACATCATCGGTGATCATGCGGTTGCGGACATCATCTGCAATCAGTTCGGTGAGCATCTGGGAGTATTCGTTCACGGGATCGTGAAACGGTTCAAAATCCGACGCTCGAAAGATGACTTCCGCGGAAAGGACATCACCGCTTCGGACCAGCTCCCCGGCGTTCACTTCGTGATGCACATCACCCAGATGCCAGAATATCAGTTTGGACAATTTGTCCCGGCGCCAGGGGGTGGCCGTCAGGCCCAGCATGTATTTGGCATCGAATTCTGTGACGGCCTCGGTAAATGTTCGGCTGGGAATCCGATGGCACTCGTCGACGATAAGATGTCCGATGTGGGGTGACACCTCGTCGGCACACTTGTAGAGACTTTGCACCAGGCTGACCGTAATCCTTTTACCGATGACGTGTTTTCCTGCTCCGATCAGCCCGATCTCCGCCCTGGGAACCCCAAGGAACGATTCGATGCGATCGATCCACTGAAACGCAAGATCTTTGGTGTGAACAACGATCAGTGCCGGCTGACGGCGCCGTGCGATGAGATACAACGCCATGACGGTCTTACCGGATCCGGTGGCGGCCGAAAGCGTCCCGAACTCCTTTGCGCCCATATCTTTTACTGCTCTTTGCTGAAAGGGGCGAAGCGCTCCGCTGAAAGCAAAGTGAACCTCCGATAGGCTGCGGCGGCGGTCGTCAATTTTAAATGACTCTCTGATCTTGCGGCACTGGTTGAACAGCTGGCGGATATAGCCCCGGGGGATAAAGAGCCGCCCCTGATTGCCCCGGTGGTAGAATTTCAGGTATCGCGGCACCCCTCGGTTCCATCGATTCATTCGGACATTATCGACCCATTTCGGATTCTGCAGCGTGAGAGTGTCAATTAGGGATTGATATAGCTCAGGTGGGATGCCTTCGAGCGCCAGTTGGTTGGAAATACGGACGTTCACGAAATTTAACCGCTCCCCTCGGCGGTCCTTTGGAAACTCTGGCTTTCGATAGGTTTTCTTGGCATGTTGAGGATAGATGGGGATTCAACAGATACTGAAGGTGCCCCTTCCTAGTGGAAGAGGCACCCGGAGTTGGCTACACGGCGCAGCTTAGCAGGCCTTCTCGAATTTTCTCGAACAGGTCCCCAAAACGAAGCACGCCGGTCACGGTGTCACCCCGTTTTACGATGAGCGGCTGATGAACGCCCATGACATACCGGTGCAATGCCTTTTCCAGGCTGTCTTCTTCGTCCAGATATTCGAGTTCGTCCGGGGCATGCATCACTTCGGACACCTTCAGTGCAGCACCTCTTTCACAGAGGGTCTGCTCGGGGTCCACCCAAAGTTCAAAGTCGTCTATGGCATCGACAATGAGCGCCTGGGTCAGCTCCCCCTTTCCACCGGCAAGGACTTCGTCAACCTGAACCCCCATTTTCCGGTACTTGGGTTCGAGCGCTTTGAATATATCGATCATGGTGACCTTGCCAAGAATTTGGCCGCTCGCATCCATCACCAGGGCATCTCTATGGGCATGGCTCTTGTCCGATGTGCGGGCATTTTCAAGGGCCTGAAGCACATCGATCAGGCTGTCATCCGGGGTCACCGTGATATAATCTTTTTTAGGAATCATAATGGTTTTGACTTGAATCTCTTTCATCTCTATGCTCTCCTCATTTGTTTTAAATTCATGATCTGTTGCCAAAAACGCGCCCGGACCCGCCGGGAGTGTTCAATCGGAGGTTCTCATACGGCCGTCAATCCACACACACTTTCCTATGCCCTACCCAAGGGCGTTTCGATGCGTCTTCTATATTTCAAATCACACGCTTAATCAACAGATCTGCCATCACCCTCTATTTTCCGACCTTTCCAAAATAGGTCCTCCAACAGTTATTGACAACCCTCCCCTGACCTGATATTCCGACTCCTTCGGTTTGGCTCTCGACTAGGACAGTGGCTATGGATGATGCCTAAATCCCATTATGACGCTCAAAAACAAATACGTAAAACGTTCTAAAATCAGTGAGGCGAAATTTCGCCAGTTAATCAAGTTGTTTGCTCACGATCTGGATGCCCAAACGATTTCCTCGTTGACCAAGTTGAACCGAAATACGGTCAATCGGTATTTGATGCTCATTCGAGCTCGCATTGCCGAATTCTGCGAATCCCAATCGCCTTGCAGCGAGCCGTTCGAAGGGAAAAAATCGTGTCTCGAGAGCGTCGACAGGAAGAATAAACGGTCCCGAGCAGCCATCCAAAAAACGCCGGTCTTCGGCATCCACCACCATAACGGCAGCGTCTATACGGAAATTGTACCCGATAGTGCAAAGGCTGTCCTGAAAGGAGTTATACGTGGTGCGGTCGACCCAGAGACACTGACCCCGGAAGATGGGTGGCACTGCTACGATGTTCTGGTGGACCCCGGCTATAAAAAGCATTTTCAGGTGAATCATGGCAAGGATGACGCGGGATTGGACCGCAGCCATTTGAACCGGATCGAATCCTTCTGGGGCTACGCGAAGCAACATCTGATGAAATTTCACGGTATCGCCGAATCGACATTTTATCTGCATTTGAAAGAGTGCGAGTTTCGATTCAATTTCCGGAACGAAAATATTTACTCACTTTTGCTGAAAATGTTCAGAGAAAGGCCCCTGTCCTAGTCGAGGGCCTTTGATAAATACCGAGATCCGATGCAGACCGCATGGATCATCATGAAACTTTAAGGAGGGAGATAATGGAGATTATCACGGTAGAAGACCTTATGGTGCCCATCGAGGCTTACGGGGTGGTCGATGAGGATGCCACCTTGATGGACGCTGTTATAGAACTGCAGCATGCTCAGGAGCGGCGGGACATGGAAAAGCATCCCCACATGCACCGGGCGGTCCTGGTCCAGGACAAGGACAAAAACATCATCGGGAAAATCAGCCATATTGACATTTTGCGGGGGCTTGAACCCAGATATCAGCAGATGGGAGACGTCCGGACAATGTCCCGCGCCGGTTTTAGTCCGGATTTTCTCAAATCGATGATGCAGACATATGCCCTTTGCGACATGTCCCTGACGGATATGTGTGCCAGGGGCACCAGGGTAATGGTCAGGGATTTCATGTACACACCGGCAGAGGGCGAATATGTAGAAGCTGAAGCCGCCCTGTGTGAGGCAATCCACCAATTCGTTATGGGCCATCACATCGGTCTGCTCGTGGTTCGGGATAAAAAAATTATCGGCGTGCTGCGGCTTTCGGACGTTTTCCGGCAGGTGTTCGAAATTATGCAGAAGTGCAAAATAGAGGGCTAACAGGCATGTAGAGAAAAGGCGGGGTCTCGATCGATCGTTATATTGGGGTCGGCCGCCTATATATATGGAACCGGTACCATTGCGGTAACGCGTTACGGAATGGAAAAAAGAGAAGGGGTTTTCTATGGACATTGAACACGATGCGGGTGGCGGCGGAATTCTCGCAAACAAGAACTTATGGTTGGGCGTCGGTCTGGCCGTGTTTATTTTGATCGGGTTTATCGTCCCGACGCCGGGCACGGTGACGGAGGTTGTGGAAAAATACGGGTTCGTCGAGAAAATGATCGAATGGGAAGTAGCCCACGACGCTCAGGGTGCGGCCCGGAAAACCATGATCGTGCTCGGAATGATTCCGATGGCGGTCATCTTTTTTGCAACGGAAGCACTGCCCATCGGGCTGACCGGCATCATGATGCCGATGCTGGCCTATTTCCTGCACCTTCTTCCCATGAAGGCGATCGGCAAAACATTTTCGGGCGATGCGCCGATGTTCCTTCTGGGAGTTTTGGCCATGGGGGTCGCCGTGGTCGATGTGGGGCTGCACAAACGGCTGGCCAGCTGGCTGCTCGGATGGACACGGGGGTTCTACATTCCGATTTTCGTCTTGTGCATCAGCATGTCGGTGGTCGGCTCGTTCATATCCGCCCATGCCATGTGTGCATTCATGACGCCGGTGATGGCGGCAGTCTATTTTGGCGCCGTAAAGGCTAAAAGTCCTCCGGGAAAGCTGGAGCATGACCCGGCCCTGGCCAAATTCTTGATGTTCACCCTGTGTTTTGCTCTCAATGTCGGCGGCGTCGGGTCTCCGGCGGCCGGCGGCAGGAACGTTATTATGATGGGTTTCTGGAGCGAGTACAATGTGCCCATGGACTTCTTTACCTGGATGAGTTACGGCCTGCCCATGGTTCCAATTCTCGGGATTGTGGTCGCTGTCTACATGATCGTTCTCTTTGGAAAAAACATCAAAACCAAAGATCTCACGCCGGGGCTGGTCGCCATCAAGGAAGAGACCCGTAGAATGGGGAAAATGACCTATCCGGAATATGTCACCTTCGGCATGCTGCTGTTGATCCTGGCCCTGTGGATCATCGGCGGCGAGGAACTCGGGCTCGGCGGGCCGTCCCTGCTGGCGCTGTTGATCCCGGTCGTTTTCAAGACCACCGAGTGGAGAAAAATCCTCGCGGGAATCTCCTGGGATGCATGGTTTATGTACTGCGGTGCGCTGACGCTGGGCGCCCTGCTCAAGGAGAGCGGCGCGGCCCTCTGGCTGGCCCAGACGTTTCTGGCGATTCTGAGCGGCGTGGGCATGGATCAAGGCTTCGGCCTGTGGGTCGGGCTGTCCGGCCTGTCCGGTCTCATGACAAATTTCATGTCCGATGCGGGAACAACGGCCCTTCTGGGGCCCATCGTCATTCCCATGGGCATCATGACCGGCGTTCAAGGGGAGCCGTGGGCGGTCGGACTGGGTGTTGCGTTTGCAACCTCTTTTGCCCATTTTCTCATTGTCGGCACACCGAACAACGCCATTGTTTACGGATTGGGCGTTTACCCGGATACCGGGGAAAAGATGATTCACCCCATGGACTTCGTTAAATACGGTTTCGTCCTCTTTATCCTGTCCATGCTGGTGGTTTGGGTGGTCGGGTTCCTGGGTATTTATAATTTCGTCGGGTTTCCGGAGGGGATTCTCGAAACCGCCAAGTCGGTCATGGAAAGCAGCGCCAACTAGGACCATGGGTTCCTCGGGTGGAACGCTGGTTTCCGGCGTTTCCACCCGTTGCGTCCTTGCACACGGATACCATCGGCCCGTCCGGACGTTCCGTTTCCGGATGGGCTTTTTTCCACCCCTTAATCGGGTTTGAGAGATTATGGGACTTTTAAACATCCTGGTGGGCCTGTTTCTTTTCGTCGTCGGCCCGTTGTGGCTCACCTTTCATCTTAGAAAGAAATATCCCCAGCGCATGCGGCTGGCGCTGTTTCTCTGCGTTCTGTTTCCCCTGTTCGGCCAGTTTTATGTTAAAGACCCCGCCTGGTATGTTATCGCCATTTTTGGTTGCGCCGTTCTGCTCTACAATCTATCGATCAGCGGCATCGCCCTCTGGATATGTCTGGGGCTCATCTCGACAGCGCTCATGGTGTATCGTTTTAAAAAAATCACCCCCATCTGAAATCCTTTCCACATTCCATGTGTCGACACTGAAAGAATCGGCCATACGCCATCGGTTGCCGAATGATCTGAATTTTGTTAAGCATATGCAGCTGGTCCCAATAGACTCCGGATGCCAATTGTGAATTCGGAATGTTTCGATTTGCTACCCGTTTCGGCTGGGGACCCAGATGCCACACAACGCCCGCCTCGCCAAGGGGCAATCGCATATTTTATGATAGGTCATACGCTTTCAGGAATAATTGCAGCGGTGTATTTCCCAGCATTTCCACCACCGCTGCAGTGACCGATTCGGAGCAGTATCTTTTTCACCATTTTTTCAAACAGATCCGATAGACAAACAATATGATAGCCGGCGTATCGGGCGACTGTGATAGTTTTTCTGCTATAGCATATGTTCCGTTGGCATAAACCAATAGACAGGTAGCTCTTATGGATGGCGTTCGCGTGCTGGTGGTTGACGATGAAACGGATTTTCTGGACATGATCGTCAGGCGCCTGAAGCAGCGTGTATTGGATGTCAGCGGCGTTACCAGCGGAGATGCCGCCGTCAGGGTGATCCGAGAGCATCCGGTGGATGTGGTTATCTTGGACATGCGGATGCCGGAAATGGACGGGATCGAAACCCTGCAGGAAATCAAGAAGCTCTCTCCCATGGTGGAAGTCATCGTGTTGACCGGATATGCCAATATGGAATCCGCAATGCGGGTCATGGAAATGGGGGCTTTCGATTACCTGATGAAACCGAGTGATATGGACGATCTGGAGTACAAGATTCAGGATGCGTACCAGGAAAAACGGCTGAATGAAAAAATGCTGAATTCCAGCCAGGGAAACAGAGAGAAGACCTAACGACCGGTTCTATCGGGAACCGGTCTCTCAGAGAGGAGGCACCAGCACTAACGGAAGGAGAAGCGGATGCGCACGCACTTTTTCAGACAGTGGGGCTACTTTATGATGTCGGGCGCACAATCGTTCGCCCGGTGGGAGATCGACAACGCACGAACCATTCTGGGAGATCGAAAACGCCTTCTGATCCTCGGCCTGTTCACGGTCCCGGTAATCCTGGGCGGCATTGCATTCGCCGATCAAATTGCCGGTTCGTTGCCGGATATCCTGGGCGGTAAAAAAGCCTACAGTCCGGCCTTTTACTCCACCGGGATTTTTATCGTGTCCATCCTTATCGGCCTGGGAGCGGGTCTGATCACCGGCTGTATCGGGGCCGGTGGCGGGTTTATTATCGCCCCGGCCCTGATGAGCGCCGGCGTCAAGGGCATCTTGGCCGTCGGCACCGACCTGTTCCACATTTTTGCCAAGGCCATCATGGGCAGCGTCATTCACCGAAAACTGGGCAATGTGTCGGTGCCCCTGGCCGTGGTATTTCTCATCGGGGCCATCATCGGAGCGACCGTCGGGGGGTTCATCAACCGGGTGCTCTACGAAATCAATCCGGTCCTGAGCGACGCGTTCATTACCACCATTTACGCCGGTATGCTTGGCTTTCTGGGCCTCTATGCCATGACCGATTTCCTGCGGGCCCGGAAGGGCGGCGACATCGGAGACGCCCACGGCGGGGGCGATGCCCACGGCGGTAAGGTGGAAGGTGCAGAAATGGGCACCCTTCCGAAAAAGCTCCAGTCGGTCAAACTCCCCCCCATGGTCAAGTTCGACTTCGACTACACGCCGGGCGGCCGGAGCATTTCGTGGATTTTTCTGGTCCTCAGCGGCGCCCTGGTCGGTCTGGCTGCCGGCATCATGGGGGTCGGCGGCGGGTTTCTCACCTTTCCCATCTTCGTCTACATGTTGGGTGTTTCGTCCATGACCACAGTCGGTACCGACATTTTTCAGATCGTGTTTACCGCCGGCTATGCATCCATCTCCCAGTATGCCATCTACGGGTTTATCTTCTATACCCTGGCCATGGGCATGCTTCTCGGCTCCCTTCTGGGCATCCAGATCGGCGCCATGGTCACCAAAGTGGTACCGGGTATCACCATCCGGGGGTTCTACGCCATGGCGGTACTGGCCGGCTTTGTCAATCGAATCTTCGCTCTCCCCTCCAAACTGGCTTCCATGGGGGTATTGCCGATTCCCAAGGGACTTGGATCAGCGCTGGAGACCATAGGGGTGTGGGCCTTCTTCATCGTCATCGGCGGTTTCGGTGTATGGGTGATCGGCACGTTTGTGAAAAACATCAGTGCCCTGAAAGGAGAGGAGGTGGTCCGATGATCGCGAAAAAAGGGACGTTTGTACTGGGTTCCGGCATGCTGATCGGGTTTCTTGTCGTGCTGGTAGCGATCTTCATGCCGTTTTTCGACGGAAAGAACGGACTCGAGTATCTTGACGCTCTCTATAATTCCATTGCCAAGGGGTCGGCCAACTTCATGGAGAAAGTCCGACACGAAATAGAGCCCCTTTCCGGGAAACAGATCGATGTGACCCTGTCCATGGGCAGCGACACGCTTGCCAAGCAGGCCGCCGGGATGTTTAGGAAGACCGGAGGTCTCGTCAAGATCTCCGGTAGCCAGGTCAACGTCGGCGGAGACTTGGGAAAAATATTGGCAGCGGTGGTGGAAGATTCGGAAAACATGTTTTTCAACCGAGGCGATGCGGTCTCGTCCAGATATGGATTTGACCAACGGCAAGTCCTGTACAACTGGTGGACTGCGCTGAAATCCATGGAGAAAGCTCTCAATGCACAGAAGGCATTCAAGCCGGCCAAGGCGGTGGCCTTCACTGTGAAGAAAGCGGTGGAACCGGCATTTAATTTCTATGGCATCGAGCCGCAGAACATTAAGGACAGGATCGGCGTGGTGCTTTTCTCTCTGGTCTTCTATGTCGCCTACACCCTGTGGTACGGGTTTGCGGTCATGTATATGTTCGAGGGCTGGGGGATGCAGCTCGAGCATTAACCCAACATAGATCCAATGCCGGCTCGAAGCCTCGTTCAGGGTAGGGCTGTGGTAGGGCTGAAGGCAGGGTTTTCGCCTTCAGCCCTTTTGCCTTTGCAATTTTGAAAAATGAATATTTTGCGGTAAGATGTGACAAATTTTAACCGGCGTGGGCAACGAAATTGTTGCCGAGACGCTCTTCGGCAGTGACGTCTCCAGAAGAAGACGCGCATGAATCTTTTGTTATGCTGCGGTTTCTAAAGAAGCTTATCAATCGTACCGAACCCGAGGCGACAGAATCCCCGGAAGAACTCCGCATCGCCTTCAGGGTCCGCTATCACCATTTCAGACAGTTGCTGAAAGCGAACAACAAGACATTGGAAGTCATGGCCGAAATGGATCAGGCGCTGGCCGGACAGATCCCCTTCGACATGCACTTTATCCGGTCCCGCTGCACGGAGGTCACCACCAAGGTGTGGCAAATTGTACGTCACATCAACGAGCTGGCCTCGGGCAGATATGCCCTCCTGTTCGAACGATTGAAACACATTCAGAAGCAGATCGGTCCCCATGTGAGGCACTTGGATGTCGCGCATTCAGGTGCCTTCGTACTGCCGTTGGAGGATGTCGATGTCCGTCGAACCGGGCAGGTGGGTAGTAAACTTGCCCATATCGGTGAGATCGCCAACAGAATTCAAATGGCCACCCCGGACGGATTCGTTGTAACCGCTGCCGGGTATCAGCGGTTCATGGCCCACAACGATCTACAGACGGAAATCGATCGATGTGTCCAGGCCACGGAAGTCGCACACCTCGATCAGCTCTTTGCTCTGAGTTCGAGACTGCAGCAAATGATCATCAATGCCGGGATGCCGCCGGATCTCTCCCAGGCCATAACAGCTCAATGCCGGCGATTGGAGCGCCCCGGGAGAGCAGACCTCCGGCTGGCCGTGAGAAGCAGTGCTCTTGGGGAAGATATCCTCGGTGCATCCTTTGCCGGACAGTATCGGTCCGAGCTCAACGTCAGTCCGGACAACCTGTTGCAGGCGTATAGGGAAATTATTGCCAGCAAGTATGGTTTGTCGGCCATGAGCTACCGTTTGAATCGGGGAATCCGGGATGAAGATGTGGCCATGTGCGTCGGCTGCCTGGAAATGGTGGATGCCGTGGCCGGCGGCGTGATGTACTCGCGCAATCCGGTAGATTTGTCCGACCACCGCATTTTTATCAATTCGGTGTGGGGACTTCCCAAGCCTGTCGTGGACGGCACACTGGATCCGGATCTGTTCATTCTGTCCAGAACGCCCACCCCGAAAGTGCTGGATAAACACATCCCGCCGAAGCCGTGCAAGTTCACCTGTTATGCCGAGGAAGGCGTCTGTCGACTTGACTGCAACCTTGTAGAGTCTTCCCACGCCTCCCTGATCGACGAAGAGGCGGTGGAACTGGCGCACCTGGCCATCCACCTGGAAGAATACTACGGCATACCCCAGGATATCGAATGGGCCATGGATACGGCGGGTCTCTTTGTTATTCTCCAGTGCCGGCCCCTGCATCTCGTCGATTCCGAGAAGGGTTTGGACCTGGCGGCCGAAGAACCCGAATTCGGGCAGAGCCTGCTGCGCGGAGGGATCACCGCCAGTCCCGGTGCCGCTGCCGGACCGGTACACCGGATACGTAAAGAAGCCGATACGCTACTGTTCTCGAAGGGGGCGGTTCTGGTGGCCGAGCAGGCGCTGCCGCGATGGGCAACGTTACTGAGCCGGGCGGCGGCTGTAATCACCGAGCATGGCAGCGACGCCGGCCATCTGGCCAGCGTCGCCCGGGAGTTTCAGGTCTCGGCCGTGTTTGCGCTGCCGGGGGCAATGTCGAAACTGTCTAACGGCCAGACGATCACCGTAGATGCCGACAATCGACTCCTGTATGAAGGCCGTATGGAAACGCTCCTGGCGGGACGAAAGCCCAAAAAGAACGTCATGGAAGTAAGCCCCGTCTTCGCCGCTCTCAAAGCAGCGGCAAAGCACATCACCCCGTTGAATCTCCTGGATCCGGATGCGCCGGAATTCAGACAAAAAAACTGCCGAACATTTCACGACATCACCCGGTACTGTCACGAGAAGTCGGTCCAGGAAATGTTTCGCTTCGGCCGGGATCATGATTTCCCGGAACGTTCCAGCAAGCAACTCCGGGTTCAAGTTCCCATGAAGTGGTGGGTTCTAAACCTGGATGACGGTTTTCGTCAGGAGGTCACGGGAAAATATGTGGATCTGGATGACATTGCTTCCACACCGATGCTGGCGCTGTGGCACGGCATCGTCGCGCTCCCATGGGAGGGCCCGCCGCCCGTTGACGGAAAGGGGATGATGTCGGTCCTTTTTCATGCCACCACCAACACATCCCTGTTGCCGGGCCTGCGCTCCCGATTTACGGAACGTAATTATTTTATGATCTCGAAAAATTACTGCAGCCTCTCCTCTCGCCTGGGCTTTCATTTTTCATCGGTGGAGACCATGGTGAGCGACAGGCCTTCGGAAAACTACATCACCTTCCAGTTCAAAGGAGGTGCCGCAGACAGCCATCGGAAAACACGGCGTGTCCGGCTCATTGGAGACATGCTTGAAATTTATGGCTTCCGGGTCCACATCAAGGAAGATGTGCTTTCCGCACGAATGGAAGGTCACGATCGCAAGCACATGGTGAACAGGCTCAACATTCTGGGGTTTCTGACGATTCACACACGTCAACTGGACATGATCATGGCCAATCCTGCAAGAGTAGTATACTACCGCGAGAAACTGGAGAAAGAAATTACTACTCTGTTCAACCCCTGAATCGCTGCCAAATCGAAAGGTCCACCGATGCCCAATACCATTTTTCGCTATCTTGTAGACGAGGCGGCTCTGAATCACCTGGTCGCCGGTCTGCCGGCCGCCGGTCTACTGGGTATCATGGCAGTCTGCATTCTGCTGCTTTCCAAAGGGGCTGACTGGATGATCGATGGGGCGGTCGCTTTGGCACTCCGCACCGGACTTCCGAAAATCATTATCGGGGCGACGATCGTATCCCTGGGCACCACGACCCCGGAGGCCTTTGTCTCGGTTTTTGCCGCTTTCACAGGAAACCCGCGACTGGCATTGGGTAACGGGGTCGGGTCGATCATCGCCGACACGGGGCTCATCTTCGGGTTGACCGCCGTACTGGCAAAAGTACCATTGGACCGGTTCATCCTCGACCGGACCGGGTGGGTCCAGGTCGGCGCCGCCACACTGCTGGTGGTGATCGGAGTAATTTCCTGGTTTCTCACCGGTGGGGATCCGGTCCTTTCCCGGGGGGTCGGTGTCTTCTTTCTGCTTCTGCTGGCCGGCTATATGTACAAATCGTATGTCTGGGCGCGGTCGCGATGTGATATCGACAATTATTGTGAACCCCATGCGGGCATTCCCGAACTTGGACTGGGAAAATCCTGGCTGCTGATCATCTTGGGGCTGACGTTGGTGGTTTTCGGAGCCCGCGTCCTGATTCCCTGCGCATCGGAAATAGCCATGCGCCTCGGTGTGCCGGATGATGTGATTGCCGCTACCATGGTCGCGTTAGGAACGTCTCTGCCGGAATTGATTACGGCGATCGCGGCCGTCCGAAAAGGGCATCCGGAAATTACCGTCGGAAACGTGGTCGGGGCCGACGTGCTCAACTGCCTGTTTGTCATCGGTGCCGCGGCAACGGCCAGGTCCCTGGCTATTCCCGACAACTTTTTCTACTTCCATTTCCCGGCCATGCTGCTGATATTGTATTCGTTCAGGGTCTTTATTTCCATCAACCGGGAAGGTTATTTCAAACGCTGGCAGGGGTTCTGGCTGTTAACCGTTTACGCCGGCTACGTCGCTCTCCAGTACGCCCTGAATGTTGATGTTACCGGTGGTCATTGATCCGATTTCTTCAGAAACTCTTCTTCGAGAAGAATTCATCCGCAACGAAGCCCTTGGCAAGGTGGCATGTTCTTTTGGACTTGGGGCAAGGTGATGATAGGAGAGATGGCGTTATTGTGTGAGCTGTTTCACAGTAAATGCAACCTCCCCATGCCGATCGCCCAAACATTCCATGGCGTCCGGCATCATTCCATCCCCATGGGATACCCATGAATCTCTCTGTTTCTGTGGGTTGTACCTGGGTGTCGGGGCAGAGCCTTCGCGAAGACCGATGCCCTAGCCCGAACATTGCATGAAATCTTTTCATCGAGAGGGTAAAAAGAGCCACCATAGAGGCATTGTCGAGAATTTTGGTAGAATCAGCCAGAGGGCAATTTGTAACCAGCAAGAACTGATGGATGAGTTGAAAAGATGTCACCCTTCGGGCCGGATATCCTCGTAACACAGAACATCGCATTTGTGTTAAAACAAAAGCCCGCTGGAATGATTACAGCGGGCTTCATGGATATCGACTTCCGGAAGGCTATATGGCGTCTTTCAGTTTTTTCCCGGGCTTGAATTTGACCACATTTTTAGCCTTGATTTTGATCGGACTGCCAGTCTGTGGATTGCGGCCCTTGCGTGCTTTCCGGCGAGTTTTCTGGAATGTACCGAAGCCGACGAGCGTCACTTTTCCGTCTTTTTTCTTGAGTGCCTTGGTAACATTTGTCATAAACGAATCCAACGCTTTACCGGCGGCTGCTTTTGAAATTTTGGCATCTTTCGCCATCTTCTCAATCAATTCTGCTTTTGTCATCTGCGTTCCCCCCTTAATTATGGTTGCGGTTTTAGCCCTGTCACCTCTGTGTCACAGCCTTTACAGAATAGGAGAAAAAGTGTCAATAGGAAAATCATGTATATCAAGGGTTTTTTTAGAAGAAATCCCGAAAAAGGCTGTCAAGCAAGAGTTTCGGGAAACATTCGCTGCAAAAAACAGAAATGGCAGGCCTGATCCGGTAGATTTGCCGTTTATGTCGACGACATCAGACCACTGATTTGAGATCGGCACGTGATGTTCCGGTAAGGTACCTTGTGATAACCGCCGCCTTGAGAAAAAGAAAAACGTTGGTGTCTTGCCGGTCCGGTTTTTCCTGGCCAAGGGCCACATGGTGAACGGCCTCAATGCCGGCGTCATCCTTCTGGCTCACCTGCCGCTCGACCAACAGAAGGCTGTTGTGAATGAGGCTGTAAATGACGATGGGGCCAAACAGAGACTCTCCGCCGGACCGTTTCGTGATCGGCCCGAGGATGCGAAATTGACCCATCTGCATCTTTTTAGGCGCCTTCCGGTAGTCAAGCAGTTCCGCAAACAGCGTCAGCGCCTCCATGACGCCGTCAGCGTATTCCCGTTCGAGGGAGCGGATCCCGTCCGTTGCGATATCGTCGATATCCGGGGCGCCAAAGGACAGGTTGAGCCGCTCGAGCAGCTGCCCTTGGACCGCCCGCACCGATTCATCCTTTTTGCTGACCACCACATCGCTGTCTCTCAGGATTTTGATCGCATTGCGGATACTGATCATCTCCTTGACAATTGGGTTTCGACGCATGGCGAGATCCGACTCGGAAGTGTGGTAAATGGGCAGCTCATTGTCCAGGACGAGGATATAGCCCTGGTCGGCGGCTTCCTCCGTGAGATAATACAGGTCCATCTCTCGCACGTTCTCTTGACGAAAATCACCGAACGCCAACAAAGACCGCATGGCGTCTGTGTCAATCCTCCTGCCGCTGTCCGGAGGACCCATGGAGTGGATCACTTTATTGGCCAGCGTGTCGATTTCAATTTTCTGAAGCAGATTGGCTTTGAAGGTCATGGTTGCCCCCTTGTTTGGAAAGGGATGCAAAATGAAGGTGCCGATGGTCCATTGGGCCCGCCGGTACGAGGGAAATCTGTAAAAATGAGATAGCACAGGCAGGGGGCCGTGTCCAGCTTGACCACAACACGATGTTTGGCTATGATACCCCCGCTTTTCGGTAAGTCCTCCATTAACCAGAAGATGAATCCCGAACGGAGCGATGACAATGTCATGCCCGGGCAACTGGGTGACGGGGAGTCCTTTATGGAAATGATTCAAACCACAGAGTCTGTCACACTCACATATGGCGGCAAGGCGTATGAACTGCCCATTATCGAGGGCACGGAAGGGGAAAGGGCCATCGACATTGCCGCGCTCCGGCGCGATACCGGTTTGATCACTCTCGATCCGGGGTATGCGAACACCGGAAGCTGTACAAGTGCAATAACCTTTCTTGACGGAGAACATGGAATTCTGCGATACCGTGGAATTCCTGTAGAGCAGCTGGCAGAGCATGCCACGTTCAAAGAAACCGCCTATCTGCTGATCAACGGCCGCCTCCCCACCAGAAAAGAACTGACCCGCTTTTCCGTGCTTCTCAACGACCATTCCCTGGTTCACGAGGACATGAAGGTCTTCTATCAGAGCTTTCCAAGCCGATCCCATCCCATGGGCATCCTGTCGGCAATGGTCAATGCATTGAGAAGTTTTTATCCTGAACTTCAGACCGCCGAAGAAGAAAACAGCATTACGGTCACACGGCTTCTGTCGAAAGTCCGTACCCTGGCGGCCATGTCCTACAAAATCTCCATGGGTCATACGGTCGTGTACCCCCGCTCGGATCTTGCCTATTGCGAGAATTTTCTAAATATGATGTTCGACTCCCCGGTCCGCCCCTACCACCTTGACAGTGACGTGGTGAAGGCCCTCCGTGTCTTTTGGATACTGCATGCGGATCATGAACAGAATTGTTCCACGTCGGCCGTACGATTGGTCGGCAGTGCCCGGGTCAATCTCTACGCCGCCATTTCATCCGGGATTGCCGCACTGTGGGGCCCCCTCCACGGCGGGGCCAACCAGGCGGTGATAGAAATGCTCTCGGACATTTACGAAACCGGCGGCGATTTCCGTCCCCACCTTGAAAGAGCCAAAGACCGTAACGATCCGTTTCGCCTGATGGGATTCGGCCACCGGGTATACAAGACCTATGATCCCCGGGCAAAAATTATGAAGAAAATGTGCGATACGCTTTTGACAAAGCTTCACATCGACGATCCTCTGCTCGACATTGCCATGGAACTCGAGGAAGCGGCTGTTAAAGACGATTACTTTGTCGAGCATCATCTCTACCCGAATGTCGACTTCTACGCCGGCATTGTCTTGCGGGCTATCGGAATACCAACCAATATGTTTACGGTTTTGTTTGCGATCGGACGCCTCCCCGGCTGGATTGCCCAATGGAAGGAAAGCGTAGAAGATCCGGAGTGGAAACTCAACCGGCCTCGACAGATTTACACGGGCCCTGGCAAAATCGACTTCATACCGATTGACGAACGCGAGTAGAGGAACATGATCGGAATCAACCTGTCACCGAAGATCGGACGCAATGAGCCTTGCCCATGCGGAAGCGGACTCAAATTTAAAAAATGCTGCCTGGGCAAAAAGGAAGGCATCCCGGTAAAAGAATACTACTACAACAAGTACCGTATTCAGTTGAAGGAAAAGAATGACATCGAAGGGATCCGCAACGCCGGCAGACTGGTGGTGGAAACCCTGGATCTGGTGGAATCGGCGATCAAGCCGGGTTTGACCACCGAAGCTATCAATACGCTGGTTCACGATTTTACGATTCAGAACAATGCCACTCCTGCGCCACTCAATTACAAAGGGTTTCCAAAAAGTGTCTGTGTGTCAGTCAATGAAGTCATCTGCCATGGTATTCCCGCTGAGCGCGTACTCCTAAGCGGTGACATCGTGAATGTCGATGTGACCTCGATACGCGACGGCTATTACGCCGATGCCAATAAAAGCTTTTTTGTCGGCACTCCGGGAAACGACGCTCAAAAGATCGTATCGGTTGCCCGGGAGTGCTTGAAGCGGGCGATGGAAATGGTTTCGCCGGGCAACACCATCGGCGATATCGGTTGGGCCATTCAGGATTATGCCGAGTCGAATAGTTGCTCGGTCGTCCGGGAATTCGTTGGCCATGGCGTCGGCTTTGACTTTCATGAGGCTCCCCAGGTGCCCCATTACGGCAAACGCGGAGACGGGATCGTTTTGGTTCCGGGAATGGTGTTTACCATAGAACCGATGATCAATCTGGGAAAGAAGGAGTTGAAAGTGCTTCAGGACAATTGGACTGCCGTTACCCGTGACGGCTCTCTCTCGGCCCAATTTGAGCAGACAATCCTAGTGACCGAGGACGGCTGCGAGAGCCTGACGCCCTATCCTTTGTAGATTCGGTTTGCCTGTTGTCCGGTTTGCCCGCCTGCTTGTCCTGCCTGTCCTGAGCATGTCGAAGGGAGCAAGCGTAGCGCGTCGAAGGGTTTGCCGGCAAAAGGCGTTTATCCATCATACTTCATCTACCTGCTGAAGCCGGTGCGCCCGAAGAAAAACACGTCATCTATACCTTTGGTTCTCGGCACGTTGCAGTAATCTATCCGGCTCAAAAGAAACCGGGCAATCCTCCTCGCGGGGATTGCCCGGAACTTGAACATCGCGGGCCGATCGGAAATCCTTTATAAACAATCGAACACTATAAATACAACCTGTTTGACCTGCATTACCCATCTCCGCCGGATACCGGGCACTGCAGCAAACATGACAACAAAAGCAATTACCGCCGGATTACTTCGGTTCGAACTGGCCCAGTGGTCTGTTGAATGTATAGCCAACGGGATCTGCTATCAGCTTGTCGGCGGCCTGGTCGATGTTTCCGCCGATACCGGATAACGGAATCGTTATAATAAATGTGGCGGCTCCAACGATGGACGCTGCCAGTCCGATCGGTCGTGTAAAAAGCGCATCTGCGAACATTGCCCCGGCATCCCTGTCCTTTTGAAAGGAAGCGGACTGCTGGGCCAAAAGCGGAGTGGCGCACGGTACGAGGACCAGACTAAGAGCCAGGAAAAAGACCGTGGTATGTTTTCCGAATTTATGCATATAATCCTCCTCCGATGTATCACCGTTTGGATTTCAGTGGCTGGAGAACGCCCAGGGAGACATGGTCTTCAAACCCACCATCAACGTTATTGCCTGAAATAATATGTAACTTCGGCTATAGTGTCAAGAAAAAACAGCAAAATCAGGCAATTCGGGAGCTTCGCCCTCTGCGGCCACGATATGTTGTATGCCGATGGCAGAATTTAGCGCATACCTTGATGTCGCCGTTTCACTTCCGGTGTATCGCACCTACACCTACGGCGTACCGGATCATCTTATCGACCAGGCCGCCACCGGTAAGCGGGCTCTGGTGTTTTTCGGAAAGCGCCGGGTCACCGGTTTCATCCTGGAGCATCGGCAGAAGCCGAAAGCCAAAGACATTAAACCGGTGCTTGATATTCTGGACCCGTTCCCGCTGTTTCCTGCCTCGATGATCCCGTTTTTTCGCTGGATCGCGAATTATTACATCCACCCCATCGGGGAAGTCATTCGCACGGCCCTGCCCCGTGGCCTGACCCTTGCCGACAGAACCGAAATTACGCTCACCGACCGGGGCCGGCACGCCCTCGATCAGGGAGGCATGGATACCGACGAAGCGGCATTGATGCAGCAACTCCAATCCGGGCCTAGGCCCTATCATCTGCTGCTGCGCAACCCGGAGCCCAAACAGATTGCCATTCTGGTGAACGCCCTGGAGACACGGGGTTGGATCGACAGACGACAGCGGTTGTCCGGTGGGAGCACCCGGCATCGGACCGAGCGGTTTGTATCCCTTCCGGAAGGGTTTTTACCCCCATCCCGATTTTCAGCTCAACGCCGTACGATCGTCGATATTCTAAGCGACCGGGGAGAGGTTTCCGTTGCAGAGCTAAAAAATGAGATCCCTACAGCCCCGGCATTGGTTCGATCCATGGAAACACAAGGTCAGATCAAGGTGGTTCGGAAACCGGTCTTTCGGGACCCTTTCGGAGACGCCATTTCACCGGACACCGCGCCACATCTGAACCCGGATCAGCAGCAAGCGGTAACAACGATCGTATCCGGACTCGGACAGGGTTATAAGACATTTTTATTAACCGGGGTCACAGGCAGCGGGAAAACAGAGGTCTACCTCAGAGCCACCGCCGAAGCCATTGGCCGGGATGTTTCCGTTCTGGTACTGGTTCCGGAAATCGTCCTGATTTCACAGATGGAGCGGCGCTTCCGTGCCCGTTTCGGGGACTGCATCGCTGTTCTCCATAGCGGGCTGACCGCCGGCGAAAGATACGATCAATGGATACGCATCGTCCAGGGGCACGTACGCATCGCAATCGGCGTGCGCTCGGCGGTATTTGCGCCCATGGATCACATCGGATTGATCGTGGTGGATGAAGAGCATGACGGCTCCTATAAACAAGACGGGGGACTGAAGTATAACGCCAGAGATCTGGCTGTCGTAAGAGCCAGGCAGCATGACGCGATGGCGGTTTTAGGTTCGGCAACACCGTCGATTCAGTCCTACGATAATGCCCGGAGAAAAAAGTATTCTGAACTCACCCTCCCCAGTCGCGTTGAGGAACGTCCGCTTCCCACCATCGAGGTCATCGATCTTCGAAAAACACGGGATATGCGGGGTATTCGACGTTTCATGACACCGCTACTGATCGACGCCATCTCGGATTCCCTCGAAAAAAACGAACAAACGCTATTGTTTTTGAACCGCCGGGGATTTGCCAGTTATCCGGTTTGCGGCTCCTGCGGTGAGGCGATCCGTTGCCGCAATTGTGATATCTCACTAACATTGCATAGAGGATTGAACACACTCCGCTGCCACTTCTGCGGATACTCGCAACCTTTCCAGCAGGCCTGCCCTTCCTGCAGCGTGTCTCGAATTCAATTGCTCGGGATGGGTACGGAAAAAGTGGAAGCCGCTGTTCAAAAACTGTTCCCTTCGGCCCGAGTCGCCCGCATGGACCGGGATACGACCGCGCGAAAAGGTTCGGTCGTGAAGCTCCTTAAAGGTCTGCGGGAGGGCTCCATCGATGTGCTGGTCGGCACCCAGATGGTCGCAAAGGGCCATGACTTTCCAAACATCACACTTGTCGGGATTATCTGTGCAGACCTTTCCTTAAACTTCCCGGACTTTCGCTCCGGCGAGAGAACATTCCAGCTGCTGGCCCAGGTGGCCGGGCGGGCCGGGCGCGGCGATGTCCCCGGTCGGGTCATTTTGCAAACCTATAACCCCGACCATTTCTGTATCACGGCGGCAAAACGTCAAGATTTCAGAAAGTTCTACACCGACGACATTACTTTTCGCAAGGCTCTGAAATACCCGCCGTTTACCCGCATGATACAGCTTCGCATCAGCGGCAAACGGGCCGATCAAACCGAGCACCACGCCCGGACGTTGGGCGACCGCATTCGATCTGTGCTCAGGCGGGAGCCCTTTCGCGACCGGTCCATCCAAGTCTTGGGGCCGATTGAATCGCCCCTGGCGAAGCTGGCGAATCGGTACAGGTGGCAGATCCTGCTCAAGGGCAGCCGTCACCAGGAACTTCATGCGCTGGCCATGACCGTTCTCTTCGACAACGCGTTTCGGAAGAGCAGAAACGTTAAAATTGTCGCCGACGTGGATCCGGTGTTTATGATGTAGGCGCCATCTGGGTCCTTCCGCTTGACATTGTCCGCACGGGGCCGCATACTTTCAGGGAAACCGTAGGAATAATAGGAGTATAATCTGATGAGACAACGTTCGGCTGTTTTTCTTCTGGCGATGATCAGTTCCCTGGTCTGGGTCTGGGCGGCAGCGGCCGCCGAATCGGCCGAAAGCCGTTGCGCCGGAGCCGCGGTTTGAGTTTTCGACCGTGGTCGAGGGTACTGAGGTAACCCACGATTTTGTCATTGAAAACCACGGTACGGCACCACTCAACATCGCAAAAGTTCAGACCGGCTGAGGGTGCACGGCGGCCTCATTCACGAGGCGAATCCCTCCCGGCGGCGAGGGAACCGTTACGGTAAAGGTCTTTACCAGTGGATATGGGGGCAGGCGTATGGCCAAGTACATCCACGTGCATACCGACGATCCCCAGCAAAAAATGGTCAACCTGATCATTTCCGGCCCGGTAGATAAATTTGCGACGATAACGCCGAAGATCGCCCGTCTGTACGGCAAGATCGGAAAACCCGCCCGGGCCACCGTTTCAATTGTCCAGGAGAAAAAGTATCCGTTTCGGCTTGTGGGCCCAAACGAACATGAGAAGAAGAATATCCGGTACACCATCTCTGAACTGAATACGGGACAAAACAAGGGCTATCGGGTGACCATCGAAAATATAAAGCAGGACAAAGGTCGGTACTTCGAGGTCCTGAAGCTTAAAACCGACAGCACCATCCGCCCGGAAATACAGATATCGGTACACGGGTATATCTCAGAATGACCGGGAGCAAGGTTTTCAAAGACATCCGGGTCGTTGCTTTTGACTGTGACGGCGTCCTGTTCGATACGGAAGAAGCCAATACCAACTATTACAATCGCCTTCTCGAGCGTTTCGGACTCCCTCCCATGACGCCGGAACAGTTTGCCTATGTCCACATGCATACGGCCGAGGCGTCCATAGCCTTCCTGTTTGCAGAGGAGACCATGTTGGCAGCCGCAAGGGCTTACGCTAAAGAAATGACCTACTTCCCTTTCCTGAAATACATGGAAATGGAACCGGCCCTGGTTCCCCTCCTGAAGAAAATCCGACCATCCGTCAAAACGGCCATCGCCACCAATCGTTCCGATACCATGCTGCCCCTCCTGGAAAAATTTAGGCTGGACGCCTATTTTGATCTGGTAGTGCGATCCATCGACGTGAAGCGGCCGAAACCGCATCCGGACATGCTCATCAAAGTTCTGGACAACTTCGACGTCATGCCGAATCAGCTTGTCTATGTGGGTGACTCATTGCTCGACGAACAGACCGCCTCGGCTGCAGAAGTGCAGTTTGTCGCTTATAAGAATCCATCCTTAAGTGCGGCACTCCACATTGACAGTCTTCAGACACTCGAGACGCTCGTAAACGGTGGTGTTTCGGGATAGCCCGGTCACGATTGCCGGGTCGGTCGGAATAATCACGAAACCCATCAAGAGTCTTTGTTGAAATTTCCGGCCTGGTGCCCACACAGCTATGGCGTCTGCCAGAGTTCCGTTCCGAAATCGGTCTTCCGGTCCGGAGTCTGGATTTTACACTGCAAGAGGAAACATGACGATGAAGACAATTGGCCTGATCGGCGGCATGAGTTGGGAATCTTCCATAGAGTATTACCGGATTATCAACGAAGTCGCCAAAGACCGCCTTGGCGGTCTGCATTCCGCCAAATGCGTGATGTATTCTGTTGACTTCGGGGAGATTGAACCCCTGATGAAAGACAACCGGTGGGATGTTGTTGCCGATGCACTGATTCTTGCAGCCCGCTCGGTCGAGCAGGCCGGTGCCGATTTCCTGGTGATTTGCACCAACACCATGCACAAGCTTGCCGGAGACATCCAGGCGGCAATTCACATTCCGCTGCTGCATATTGCCAATGCGACCGGCGAACGTATCCGTACCCGAGGATGTTCAACCGTGGCGCTTCTTGGGACCCGGTTTACCATGGAAGAAATATTTTACAGGGAACGGCTTTCCGATCAGTACGGCGTGCGGGTCATCATACCGGACAGCCCGGAAAGAAACATGGTCGATCGGGTGATATTCGATGAACTATGCCGCGGAAAGATTGTCCCGTCATCAAAAACCGCCTATCTCGGAATCATGGAGACCCTGGTGAAGGCCGGTGCAGAAGGCATCATCTTGGGGTGTACTGAAATCGGTCTGCTGGTCCATCAGGAAGACAGTCGGGTCCCTTTGTTCGACACGGCCCGTATCCATGCAGAAGCGGCGGTGGACTTTGCACTCAAAGGACCTTAGCGCAAAACAATCGGTGACGGCCACACGGTTTTGTTTTTAAAGGTGACGGAGTGGTGGAGTGATGGAGCATTGGAGTATTGGTCATGAGAAGGCGCTTTACACGAAATTCCGGTATTCCATCACTCCAATACTCCAAAAAACAAGTTGAAACGCTTCGTGATCTTCACGGTGCATTAAATGATATGAGTAGATCACTCCCAAGGAACATCATTTTGATTGGTATGCCGGCGGTCGGCAAAAGTACGATTGGTGTGCTCCTGGCGGAACGCATCGGTTTTTCTTATCTGGACACCGATATCTACCTGCAGGTCAACGAAGGGCGACGGCTTCATGAAATTATTGCCTCCGAAGGGATCGACGCCTTTTGCGATGTCGAAGAGAAGAATATTCTCGCTTTGGACTGCCGGTCCCATGTAATTGCCACGGGCGGCAGCGTCGTTTATCGGGACGCCGGCATGATGCAGCTAAAATCAATGGGCGCCGTTGTGCATCTGGATCTGCCTCCTGATCAGTTGCAGCAGCGCATTGGCGACATTGATCAACGCGGTGTCGTGCACTCGGGAGCACAGACGCTGGCGGAACTGTATATTGAACGCCATCCCCTGTATCGGAAGTACGAAGATATTTTTATCGACTGCTCCGAAAAGTCGCCTGAGGCCATCGTCGAAGAAATCGCTTCCCAATTTCTTGTCTGATTCTCCTGCCTGTTTGCCTAAAGACTACCCTGCGTGATATTATTGCAGAACTTGCAGAGTATTACCTATTGAAAGGAGGAAACGATGCTAAGGAAAACCATTATTCCGGTCGTCATTTTTGTGTTCATCATCAGCGCCGGTCTGGTGCAGGCCGAATCCGGGATGCAGGTGGCCCAGGTTACGTTTGCGACCGCCGTCGAGGATCGGCAGCCCATTGGGCCCGGGACGTCCTTTCCAACCACCGTGGAACGCGTGTACTGCTTCACGGCAATCAATGGGGCGGAGGGAGAAGCCTCAGTCAGTCACATGTGGTATTACAATGACACTGAAATGGCCAGGGTTCCGCTGTCGGTGCGGGCAGCCGCCTGGCGCACCTGGAGCTCGAAGAGAATTATGCCGTTCTGGGTCGGCCAATGGAGAGTGGATGTGGAGTCCGCCGATGGTGACATATTGACCAGCAAGGAATTCTCTATAGCTTCTCCTTAGAGAGACAGGCGTGAGATTAACGGCAGGCGCAAGGCCTGCGGGTTAAGTCGAGCCGATTGACTGATGGTTTGCCGGTTTGCCAGTTTCCCGGTTCGCCGGATTAAAAAAGGGCGACCGGGGCAAAAACCGGCAAACCGGTCAACCGGCAGACTGTCGGCGAGATCACATCGTCGGCAGTCAAGCCCTTGAACACAAACAGATCGGTCCGCCACAGACACCGTGATTGCACGTTTCTAGTCCTCTTTCGTTGACCCGGCCCTGCCGACAACCCCTTTCCCAAATTTTGCTGAAATTGTATCCAGGGCCCGGTCCACCTTCTCCCAGTTCTCTTCACTCCGTGGGCCGGCCTCGAAAAGTTCCATTTGAGCCGGTGTGCGCGAATCCACAAAACCGGAAGCACCCAGACCGACCAAACGGACTTTTTGCATCAACCGATAGCTCTCCAGCAGTTTAACGCCCTCCCGATACAACGTTTCGGAAGCCCGGGTGGGGATCGGCAGGGTAGTGCTCCGTGACACCTGCCGGAAATCGGCATGCTTTAGTTTCAGGGTAACCGTGCGGGCCTTGACTTCAAGCTTCCGGAGTTGGCGGGCAACTTCCTCAGCCTGGCTTAACAACAGCGTTTTAAGTAATGCCGGGTTATCCGTGTCCTCGGAAAGCGTTCGCTCGCTGCTGGCGGATTTGCGGAGGTGCGCGGGTGTCACCGGCGATTCATCCACGCCCTCGGAAAGCAGAAGCAGCCGCTCGCCGAATTTGCCCAACCTGCGAATGATCAGCACCTTGGAATACGACCGGACGTCTCCGAGTGTCCGGATACCCATGCGCTCCAGAATCGTGTGGGTCCGCTTGCCGACGCCGGGAACTTTCCCAGTGGGAAGGGTGTTTATAAAACCGGCGACTTCCTCCGGCATGATAATGAACAGCCCGTCCGGCTTATCCATATCCGATGCAATCTTTGCCAGGAACTTTGACGGGGCAATACCCACCGAGCACGTCAGCGCGATTTCCTCCCGGATCTTCTTTTTAATTTTAATTCCAATGTCCACCGGGGTTCCAAACAGTCGAGATGTCCCGGTAATATCCATGTAGGCTTCATCGATGGAAACCACCTCGACCCGAGGTGTAAATTGACGGAGCAATTCCATGATTTGGCCCGAGATATCTTTGTAGCGCTCCATGCGGGGAGGCAGGAAAACCGCGTCCGGACACTTTTTCCGGGCTTTGAACGCCGGCATGGCGGAGTGAATGCCGAGCCGACGCGCTTCATAACTGGCGGCCGAGACAACCCCCCGTTTGGATGTTCCCCCCACAATCACGCACTTTCCCTTCAGCCAGGGATTGTCGAGCTGTTCTACCGACGCATAAAACGCATCCATGTCGATATGCAAAATCATTCCCGTGCCCCTCAGGTGATTATCGCCCCGCATCATTCGTGAGTTGGGCTGTCACGATATCGGGAGCCGAACGTCCGATCAAGGGCAGCCTGAACAAAAATGGTTCCCAAGGTTGCCATTTATTACAAAAATGTTATCCTTTCAACATCGACCCGTTACAGTGCCCTAAACAGGAGTCCGACTGCCATCATGAAAAAAATCGAAGAAATGAAGCTGCTTTATGAAATCAGCAAGACTCTCAACGAGCACCTGGACTTGAGAAAATCGTTATATAAAGTTTTGGAAATTCTGTCCAACTCTCTCTCTTCGGTGCGCGGAACCGTCTCGATTCTGGATCCGCTACGCGATGAAATCAGTATCGAGGTGGCCCATGGTCTTTCCAGGACGGCCATGATGCGAGGAAAGTACAAGCTCGGGGAGGGGGTCATCGGGCGCTGCATTGCTACGGGAAAGCCGATCATCATCCCGAAAATCAGTGAAGAGCCCGATTTCCTCGACCGTACCGCGACACGAAAGACCCCCAAAGACCGGGCCCTGTCGTTTATCTGTGTACCCGTTAAAAAGGGCAAACAAGTCGTCGGGGCGCTGAGCGCGGATTTGCCGAAAGACGAGCAATACCCCCTCAAGGCAGCCCAGAAACTGCTCTCGGTGGTGGCGACCATGATCGCTCAGCAGGTCATCAACCTGGAGACAATCCGCCTGGAAAAGGATCAGCTGCGTGAGGAAAACCGCCGGCTTCATGGAGCGCTGGAAAACAGGTACCGATTCACCAACATCATCGGCAATAGCAACAAAATGCGTGAAGTCTTTCAGATGATCTCCCAGGTGTCCCGCAGCAACGCAACGGTACTCATCCGTGGGGAAAGCGGTACCGGAAAGGAACTGGTTGCCAACTCGATCCACTACAACAGCCATCGGTCCAAGCTCCCTTTTGTGAAAGTCAACTGCGCGGCCTTGCCTCAAACATTGATTGAAAGCGAGCTGTTCGGGCATGAAAAAGGGGCCTTCACCGGTGCGATCAAGCAAAAGATGGGCAAGTTCGAGCTGGCCAACAAAGGGACGCTCTTCCTGGACGAAATCGGCTCCATCGGACTCGATGTACAGGTGAATCTGCTTCGCGTGCTCCAGGAAAAAGAGTTCGAACGGGTCGGCGGCCACCGAACCATAAAAACCGACGTCCGGATCATAGCGGCCACCAATAAAAACCTGGAACAATCCGTAGAGGATGGTACGTTCCGGGGGGATCTCTACTACCGGCTAAACGTGTTTCCCATCTACCTGCCTCCCCTGAGGGAACGGAAAACCGATATTCTTCTATTATCGGATCACTTCCTTGAAAAATATGCCACGGAAAATCAAAAAGATATCCGCCGTTTTTCCACACCGGCCATTGACATGTTGATGGCCTACCACTGGCCCGGAAACGTCCGTGAATTGGAAAATTGCATCGAACGTGCGGTGCTCCTGTGCGAAGAGGGGGTGGTTCACAGTTACCACCTGCCGCCCACGTTGCAGACCGGAAACGAATCCGGAACGCTACCCGCCCTGTCCCTGGAGGAGGCTGTCGAAAACCTCGAGCGAGAAATGCTCATCGACGCGCTGAAAAATACCCGCGGCAACATCACGATAGCATCGGAACTCCTGAAAACCACGGTGCGAAAGTTCGGTTACAAGTCCAAGAAATTGGGGGTTGACTACAGGGACTACAGGTAGGTCCGTGTGCCCGTTGGCCCGTTGGCCCGTTGCCCGTTGACCCGCCTGCCGAGGCGTCTTGTCCCGTCATCTTGTGCGGCGACGTTAAAACGAAGACGGAAGCTCATAGAGCGACGTCGGAAGCTTCAAAGAAGCGAAGCCCCGTGGGCCCGCTTAACTCGATTTTGGATTTTAGATTGGCGGTATAGTGTCGTCCTACCCATTGGTATCAAATCCGCATTCCGCGATCCAAATTGCTTGTATCCTGTATCTTGGATCTTGTATCTTAAGTCCCGCACTTTTTCGCGGCCTTCGTGGTGACGAGATACAGGAATGCCTGACCTGAGACTCACCCGGTGGCCAGTCGACAGCCTCCATTTGAATTGTTCAGATAATAAATAAACAGAGCGTGCAAAATGATATTGAATGACGTCATCCAAGAAAACCAATGCGAAAAGATCCAGCGTCGCAGTATCGATATCGCCTCCTATGGGTGCGATGACGACCACATCATCATCTGCGGGGAACTGCATGACCGTCGGTTGATACCCACCTACACGATAGACAATCAGCCCCGGCCGCCAGCCACCGTACACCGGATGCGCATCTGCATGAAAGTGGCCATGAACTCCCTGGCCATAGAAGAGATTGAAGCCGAGGTACCGGCAGCACCCCATGGAGAGTGTGCCGATATCCACCATACGGTTGAAGAGATTAAAGGACTGACCCTGTCTCCCGGATTTACCGCCGAAGTCAAGAAGAGAATCGGCGGCCGCAAGGGCTGTATTCACCTGACGACATTGCTATTGGCCATGGCGCCGGCAGCGCTGCAGGGCTACTGGGCGTACAACGATCGCGACCCAAACCGTCGCCGTTTATCGGGCGAACACCTGGAGCAATATTTGGTGGATACCTGTCGGGTCTGGCGTCGGGAAGGGCCGCTGGTTCAGAAAATAGCCAGGGCAGCCAACGTCACTCTGGCGCAACAAAGCGACCAAGGTACCGTAACAACCCGCAAGTGCAAGCGTTGCGGGCATCGTGAGATCGGCATTCGTGATGCTCAGGGAAAATTCAGACCGTTGAAACAGGGCGACAAAGTCAGGCTCGACAGCTAGCGTGAAACTTTTTGGATACAAGACGTGTGAAGGGGGTGTGACGAAGTGTCACACCCCCTTCACGTTCAGGAGGAGGAGGGCCGTTGGGTGTTCCAAGCCTGAACACGCCAACGAGACGGATTGATTGTTTCTACCAACCCGGTCCGTGTATCGAAGGACGACAAAAGGCAGGGATGATGAAAACCGATTTCTATGAGGACCTCTCGTCAATTCGACGCAAGATAGCGGTCATATGCTCATTGGCGCTCTCAAACCGCCGGGGGTCCCTGATGATTTCTTCCCCGGTCTGAATATACTTTCCGTCAACCATCTCTTCACTGCAATTCCGGATCAATCCATGGGCACCTTCCAGAGTGACTTCCAGATGAAACTGAAAGGCGTATACATTTTCGGAGTACACAAAGCCCTGATTGCGACAGGCTTCGCTGCTTCCGATTTCGACGGCGCCGGATGGCATGTCGAAGGTGTCGCCGTGCCAATGGAATGCTTCGATCGTATTCGGGAGGTCCCTGAACACGTCAATCCCTTCTTTCCCCTGCAGCCTCATCGGAAACCATCCGATCTCCCGATAGGCATTTCGAAATACCCGTGCACCGAGGACGTCGGCAATGAGCTGGGCACCAAGACATATTCCGATGACCACCTTTCCGGCCCGGATTGCCTGATTGATGAATCTTTTTTCGTTCCCCAACCACGAATGTGTTTCGTCATCGTGCACACCCATGGGGCCGCCCATAATGATCACCCAGTCGAAGTCGGCAAGGGCTGGAAACGCGTGTGCTTCAAAGAGCCGGGTGGCGGCCGCGGTGTGCCCGTGATGCCGGGCCCACCCGTCAATGCTGCCAAGCCCCTCAAAGGGCACGTGCTGAAGGTATGCAATACGGTTCATCGTGTCTCTATCATAATGCAGTAAACGGAACGTGGAGCGGCGGATGTTTTCCCATCGCCCCATCGTTCCATCCGTTATTGGGTTACATGTACTTCTCGTTCACTGCCGATTTTCAGCTTGTCACGTATTTTTCGGCCCCAAGCATGCTCGGTTCCTCTGTGCTGCCGCCGCTGCTGCCGACATAACTGTAACTGGAATCGTGGGACTGGATGGTGAAATCCGGATACGCATTGCCGGCATGCTCCGTGAAGTCGAGACCTTCCATCTCTTCTTCCGGGGATACCCGAAGACCCACGGTCTTGTCTATCAGTTTAAACATGAGGAACGCCGTTGGGAAGACCCACAGAATGCACGCGCCGATACCCAGCAGCTGCACACCGATAATCTTGGCAGAGGTTCCGCCGATATTGAAGATACCGGCCGCCAGGGTCCCCCAGGCGCCGCAGACACCGTGGACGGAGATGGCACCAACCGGGTCGTCCACCTTGATTTTGTCGAAGAAAAGGACCGAAAGTACGACAATAACGCCGCCGGCTGCGCCGATGATAATTGCACTGGACGGCGTCACATTGGCACAGGGTGCGGTGATGGAGACAAGACCGGCCAGTGCGCCATTGAGGCTCATCCCGACGTCCGGTTTACCGAATTTCATCCATGAGGTGGCCATGGCAAAGACAGCTCCGGCGCAGGCGGCAAGGCTCGTGTTCACAAAAATCATGGCGATGTCTGTGGAGGCGGCGGTGGTGGATCCGGGGTTGAAACCGAACCAGCCAAGCCACAGGATGAACACACCCAGAGCCGCCAGGGGCAGATTGTGACCCAGAATGGGTCGAACCGTCCCGTCGGCTGCGTATTTGCCCAGACGGGGTCCGAGAACGATGGCTCCGGCAAGGGCCGCCCAGCCACCGACGGAATGAACTACGGTGGAGCCGGCAAAATCGATAAAGCCTAACCCTTCCAGCCAGCCGTTGCCGTTAAAGAGGCTGCCCCAGGCCCAGCTTCCAAAAACAGGATAGATAATGGCGCTGAGAATGGCGCTGTATAAGAGATAACCAACGAACTTGGTCCGCTCTGCCATAGCGCCTGAGACGATGGTGGCAGCCGTGGCACAGAACACCACCTGGAACATCCAGAACGCAAGGACCCAAGGGTCGCCACCGGGAGTGAAATCGGACAGGAAAAAGCCGGAGGTGCCGAACCAGCCGGTGCGGGTAGCGCCGAACATAAGACCGAAGCCGATGGCCCAATACGCCAGAGAGCCCATTGAAAAGTCCATAAGATTTTTCATCATGATATTGACGGCATTTTTTGCCCGGGTGAACCCGGATTCGACCATGGCAAAACCGGCCTGCATAAAAAAGACAAGGGCAGCTGCAACCAGCGTCCAGACATAGTCCGCGTTGGTCTGAACGGCATCGATGGCCGCTTTGTTCGAATCCAGAGTCGGCGCCGGATCGCCGGCCCACACGATGGACACCCAACCACATAATATTCCCAAAGTAACCAGAACTCGTTTCATCTATCAAATCCTCCTTGACTATATTGAACTTCAATAAAGTGTGTCATCCGTGGTCCTGTTTATATGGCTTCCGCCCCGGATTCTCCTGTCCGGATGCGCACGGCCTCATCCAGGGTGGTCACAAATATCTTTCCGTCACCGATCTTTCCGGTGCTGCCGCACTCGGCGATCGTAGATATCACCTGTTCTGCCATATCGGCCTCGACGGCGATATCGAGCTTGATCTTCGGGACAAAATCCACTTGATATTCGGCGCCGCGATAAATCTCCTTGTGACCGCGCTGCCGCCCGAATCCGCGAACTTCGCTGACGGTCATCCCCTTTACCCCGATTTTGTTCAGAGCATTTTTAACTTCGTCCAGTTTGAACGGTTTGATGATGGCTTCGATCTTCTTCATGAACTGTCTTCCTCCTTGCGGTATCGAATGGGTGAATAATCCCGGGAACCGTTGCCCATGCTCCTTGAGCAATGGCCGTGCCAACACGAGACAATCACCGGAAAACGATTGTAACCAATCGTATTATTTATATTTAATATAAACTACGAGTGGAACAAGAAAACGGATATAATTTACAATAACGTAAACAAACATTATATATAATACATTATTGTAAATTTTTATGTGGTCTTTTACATTAATGAAACAAACTTGTGCTTCACAAGATGGGATGCTGTGGAAACGTCCATGATTTCTCGGGTGAGAACAGCTATCTATTGGGCCGATTGTAGGCTACCGCTCATAATGGGCCGCCGGAGCGCACGTACCAAAGACCACATAGGCGACCCCATCCCCCGCGGCAGACAGGATGATTTTGCCCGATTCCTTGGAAATGGCCATGCTCCAGGCCAGGCCGTCGTTTACTCCGTCCACGCCCTCTTCCACACCCTGTAGGATCAGCTTGTTCTCGATGTGCTCGATGTGCTGAATGCGGCTGGTCCTCCGGATAAGGCTCTCTTTGGTGGGTAGGAGCATCATGGCGTTAAAATCGATGATAAAAAAGTTGGGCAATCCAACGACATCCGGATCCACGTTTTCATGGATACCGAACTTGGTGACCTCGACAATCCGGACTACGGATCCCAGAAGTTTCTTGGAGCCGTCATAATCCCCGGCAGCAGCGAAGAATGGCGTACCGAAGAGGAACACCAGAAGAATACAAGCCGACTTTATGAGATTCACCGAATGTCTCCCCAAAATTTCCATGTCATTAGGCCGGTGAGGGTTCACATGATTCTGCCAGATGATCGGTAACGCTATCAGATCATCATACTCGCCCTGACCATATCCGTTACCCGAGCTATGGTAAGTGTGCGGACGGTCAACCAAAAACCGGACATTGAGGTGTGTCCGACATTACGATATAATCACCATGATCCGATGGCGAGGTTGTGAAATCAAGGCCATATAATCAAAATGTTGACTGATTTCGTTCGATGCCGGTTAAAAAAAATATTTTCGTTGCCGACGATATCCTGATTAAAACAGGGTATTTTATTCTTTTCCTGCTCATTATCACGTTATGCGTCGCATGGTCACTGCTGAGCACCGAACGGGAAAGCCTTTCCGATATGCGCATTGGGATCATGGTGCCGGTCGGATTGGTGCTACTGACGATGCCGATCGCGTTTTTGATTGCCGGCTACCGCATACGGGCAAAGGAGAAAAAGTATCTCACGGTATGGAACATCCTGGAGAACACTCTGGAAGTTTCCATGAACGATCTGGCAAACAATACCGGGCTAAAGCGAGAAACCATCACCAGGGCGCTGCAGGAGATCAACCAAAGGGGCACGTCATTTTTCATCTACGACCGAACCAGTGGTTTGATATTCGATGGCAGGTTGAAGAGTCAAACAATTTCAATAAGCACCTGTCCGGCCTGCAAGCATACCTTAGGTTATACAATTCCCCTGGTCGTTTCGAAGTTGCCCCGTTGCAAATACTGCGGCACGGACATCGATGCCAGCCATCTGAACCGCTTGAAGCAGGAAAAAATCCAATTTATTTTAGAATCAAACCCATTTTACGGACCAAACGGTCCAGACGGGCGACAGGGCAAAAAGTTCAGCTGGATGGTTTTTTTGATTCTCCTGTTTGTTTTCTGGCCGCTGGCCATCGGCTATGCACTGGTTAAAAGTGGGAAAGTAATATCCATTAATACAAGATAACCAAATCACATCACAAGGTATTCCTATGATCGATCAACAAAAAACGACCCTTTTGATCATCCGCCATGGCGAAACCGAATGGAATGTGGAAGACCGTTTTCAGGGGCATGGAGACAGTCCGCTGACCGACGCCGGCCGGGCCCAGGCACGGGCTCTGGCCCGGCGGATGAAAGACATCCCTTTTGACACCCTGGTCAGCAGCGATCTGGGCAGAGCCCGGGAAACGGCGTCCATCATCGCCGGGCAGACAGGCCACACGGTCCGAACAGATGCCCGTTTGCGGGAGAGAAATTTCGGGGATCTGGAGGGGTTGACCTTTCGAACCATCCGGGCACGGCACACACCGGTTCTGGCTAAACTGGATAGCAACGATCCGGACTATATAATTCCCAACGGGGAAAGTCTTCGACAGCACTATCAACGGAATGCGGCTTTTATCGATGAATTTATCGAATCGAATCCCGGCGCCTCGGTCGCGATGGTCGTCCACGGGGGGGTTCTCGATAGCCTGTTCCGGCTGGTCGCAAACCTGCCCCTCGATTCGCCACGCTGCTTTGTGACAACCAATGCCAGTTTGAGCATTGTTCATTACGGGATGTTCTACGGTACGCTTCGATGGGTTATCGATACGTGGGGGGACGTGGGGCACTTGAACGGGATTCGTCGGTACCGTGGCCTTGGCTGATCCGACCAGGGTGTAACCGTTTCATGATAAGATCTTTTCTATAATCTATCTCAGTGCCCCAGTTTCGTTTGGATCCCGCCATCTTGCGGTTGTACGTGCCAGTATTCGTCCCATCTCAAGCCGCAATTGAAACAGATGTATTTCCAAAGCTCCTCTCCATCCCGCTGGCCGTCACAACGCCCCATATAACTGGGTCCGATAAGGTAGCCGCATCGATTGCAGGACATGGTCCCGACCTCGGGCGGCCACTGACACTCGCCGCTGTCTTCTTCAAACGTCTTGAGCTTGTGCCATTTCATGAGCGCGGTGGCCGCGAAAACGGACAGGATGGATAACAGGAGAACACGAAGCGGATGGGACAATCCCGGTATCGCAATTAGAATCAACAGGGTGATGGCGTATAACGCAATACGACCGGAGTTAAGAGGGTTTTTTTCCTCGTGCTGGCCCATAGGTCACTCCCAGGGTTTTGGTTTCCGTGGGGATAGGGAGCAAATCCCGGGCCAGGTTTGTCAATTTTCATAACTATCTGTAAACTCAACACTATATCAATTATTCAAATCGCGCTACGCGACAAAGATGACAACATTTCCGCATTTTATAACAAAATTTTCCGAATAAAATCGTGTAACGATGTTATGATACGTGACCATGCCGCTCATGGGGTGAACAGTTTGTCCGACCCTATCGTGACGAGATAAAATTTCTGCCTGTTTTGCCCCGCTGAGCGGGAATTCCGCTTCGCTCCAACACGCAACGGGAAATAATCAGGTTCAACCCGCTATAGCGTTATTGGGTTTCCACGGGGATACCTCTATTCTCGATCTTTTCCAGAATGTCCTTGAGTTGGGATTGGGTGCAATCATCCAGGCTGTAGACTCTCTCCCCGCCGTCGGCGAAAAATAGTACCAGCCGACCCTGGGTATCGAGAAACACTTTCCGGATATAATCTGTATCAAGCCATGGCTCCAGGACGTTTAAGAAGTCGCCTAACCGGCAGGTTTCCATCGCCGACCTCCGCTGTTTTTCGGGTTCAGCATGATGGCGGCATTAGGCTGCGGTCACCATGCGGTCAAAGGTTTCCACAGACACGCCGGGGCATGTGGTGAAGGATATGCCCGATAGCCGGGTGAGCGCCACCGATGCTTTCATGGCGTCCGAGACCTCCGGTAATTGAACACAGAACAGAAGATCGTATTCTCCCAGCAGGGCATGCATGGCCGTCATTTCACCGCCCAGGTTCTGTATTTCCTGCACGATCTGTTGAGTTCTCTCAATGCTCATATCTTTGATGGATTCCGGCGAATAGTTTCCAAACATAAAAAATGTTGTCATGTGTGACCTCCTTTCCGGCGAGGCGGCTGGCGCCGTGTTTGACTGTTGAAGATTAATCAGGATGCAACCTGGGAAACAAATTCCGCGAATCCGCTCATATATGAGGAGAGCTGCTGACGCACCCTGTCGTCCGTTAAATTGCCCTGGTCGTCAAACTTATCCATCGCCCCGCTGACCCACAGCAGCTTCCCTGCCCAGAACCCGAAGCGTCGGCTGCCAGGCATATTGGGAAAACGCCGTTCCGAAGCTGCCCGGTGTCGCGCCGATGAGTCCTACGGGCAGATTTTTGAACACCCGGAAGCGATCTTCCGGGGGGCGTGACAACCAGTCGATGGCATTTTTAAATGCGCCCGGAATCGAGTTGTTATACTCCGGGGTCGCCATCAGCAGGCCGTCGGCGGCCACGATGCGCTCCTTAAGGGCCGAAACCGCTTTGGGAACACCTTCATTGTCTTCGACATCCCCGTTGTAGAGAGGGATGTCGTTTATCGATGCAATGCTTACCGCGCACCCCCCGGGAGCCGCTTCGGCGGCGGCCCTCAGCAGGCCGGCATTGAAAGAAGACGTTCTAAGACTTCCCGAAATACCGATAATGGTTGTCATGCGCTCCCCCTTTCACAAAATTAATGCCGATGAAGAACCGTAAAACATTCGTGCTTAAAGGGCAAAAAAAACTTCTGAATTGCGTCAAGCTGCCTTTGGAATAATGAAGGGTTTAATTGTAGAGGCGGCTTAAAAAGAAATTCATCTGCCGATACCACCAGGGCCAGTCGTGGTTCACGTCGTATCCCCAGAAATCGACCCATGCGGGAACGGCCTTCGCGTTGAACAGAGCATCGAGTTGCCGGGTGTCTGCGATCGCTTCCTCTTCCCAGGGGCCCTGTCCCACGCAAACGACGATCGTCCGATTCCGATAGGCCTCCAGATACCAAGCGTCCGCAAGATCCGGAAGATAACTCAAGGGGGAGTTGAGATACACCGCCTGAATATCGTCGGCAGAAATTCCGAACTCGTTCCGGTCCAGCCGGTACAACCCGCTCAAGGCGATGGTGCCTTCAAACACCCCGGGATGTTTCAAAAAAAAGTTCACCGCATGATACGCTCCCATGCTGCAGCCGTTGGTCATGACCCTCCCATCCGGAGAGTGGCAGTGCTGCCGGATAAAGGGGATGGCTTCATTGAGGATGTAACGGTCATAGGCCTCATGGCGGGCGTTTCGATCAGCCGGTGAGATGTCATAGTTGTACCAGGATTCGGCATCGATACTGTCCACACAGAAAAGTTTTATCTTCCCGCCGTCGATAAAACTGGAAACCGCCTCGATCATCCCCATCCCTTCATAGTCGAAATACCGGCCCCGGGAGCACGGAAATACGATAAACGGCATCCCCCAGTTGCCGTAAACCTTAAGGGCCATGGGTTTCCCAAGGTTCGGGCTGTGCCAGCTATGCTCTTCGATGTGCATGGATAAACTCCGTGATTTCAGTGATCGTGGACAGGTCCGGGGATCGAAAGATGTACCCGATGTCGCCCAGGGCACTGCTGAAAACCCCCGGAACGCTTTCCACCTGCATCATGCGGTCACCGTACCTGTCCATGATATGCTCGTGGCTGTGAAGGTAGGGATACCGGCTTTTCCGGCTGGCGTAACAGCAGTGGTACGTTCTCTCCCACCCCGTGCCGGGATCGCCCAGGGCCACCATCCGGGCCCAGGACCGGTAGATATCGATGTCGCACGCATAGTTGAACATGTCGGTAGTGAATCCTCCGGGCGGGCGCATGTTGACCTCCAGAGCGATGAGGCCTTTTCCGACGGTCCGGAAAAATTCGATGTGAAAAAACCGCTCCCGTACATCAAAGGCCTCAACGCACCGTTGGCCGAGCGCTTCAAGGTCCGGCGGAATCTCTTTCAACGAATAGTAATACAGGTGGCGCGCCTCGTTGACGGTCTCCATGATTCCCTGGCTGAAGACATGTGCCGTGCAAAACACCAGATGCCCGTCGGCATCCGCCAGGCCGTCGAAGGATTCGATCGTCCCTGAAACGAACTCCTCCATGATGGTGTCCCCATCAGGTTTTTCCTGAAAAAATCTCTCCAGATCCGATTCGCCGTCCAAACGGAACGTGTCCAGAGCGCCGACACCGGCATCCGGTTTGGCGATTACGGGATATCCCGTTTCACCGATGAACTGCCTGGCGGCGTCAAGGTCATGAACGACCATCCCCCGGGCCACCGGCACGCCGGCAGACCGGAAAGTCTCCTTCATCCTGGATTTCCGGCGGATCGAGTCGATCCGGTCGGGCCGCACGCCAAAGATGTTGAAATCTTCCCGGATTTTTGCTTCGGTGCCCAGCCAGTATTCGTTCAACGACTCGAAACGATCTATCTTGCCATATCGGTGGGTAAAGTATCCGCATGCGCGAACCAGTGCGTCGTAATCGTGCATGTCGTCCACGTGGTAGTATTCGCTGACCGCATCACGCACCTCAGCAGGGAGGCTGTCGAAATACGCATCTCCGACTCCGAGAACATTGGCACCGGCATCCTTCAGATTACGGCAGAAGCGGTGGTAATGGGGCGGGAAATGGGGGGACAGATAAACACAGTTCATTGTGGGGATTCCCTTTTTATAGGCCACCGGTGGTGATTATAGTCGTTGCCATATATATGTTCCATTTGAACCTGTCGGGTTTATGTCAAACGGGTATCGTATTGGAAGATTCCGAATTGGGGCATGTTCGCTATCGGGATCGCTATCTGCATCGGAATCGAGACAGAATGGCCAACTTTGAAGTCGATACCGATTCTTATTTCGATACCGATTTCGATGATTCTGTAACGATCCGTTGCGCAAACAATCCGCCAATCGGAACGGATTTCTGTCGACTGCGCTATATTCTACAACGCCCTGACCAATCCACCGTCCACGCAAAGACTCTGGCCGGAGATGTATCCGGCATCCCCGGAGATCAAAAAGGCGACGGTCTTGGCGATCTCTGCGACCGAGCCGGCGCGCCCCATGGGAATCGTCGCAGCGGTCTTATGGTCGACCGGGTAGCTGTCGATAAATCCGGGCAAAACGCAGTTCATCCGGATTCCGGCATGGGCGTAGCGATTCGAGAAAAGCCGGGTATACGCGGATAGCGCCGCACGCAACGCCGAGGAAACCGGAAAGGTCAGGGACGGCTCCTTTGCGCCGAATGCGGATATGTTGACGATGGCCCCCCCGCCTTGCTTTTCCATTACGGGAACGACCAACCGGGCGATCCGGACCACGTTGAGCAGAGTCAGATCGAGGCCCTGATGCCAGTCATCGTCGGAGATGCTCAGGAGATCACCCTTGGGCGGGTGTCCGGTGTTGGCAACCACGGCATCGATGCGGCCGAATCTGTCTGTGGCCGCTTTGAGGGTGTGCCCCAAATCATCGGGAGCGGTAACGTCACCCCGAACGGCAACAGCCCCGAGTTCATCGGCCAAAATCTCCACAGCCTCGGACCGGGCCATCAACACCAGATCGTATCCTCGATGAGACAACTCCCGGGCACATGCGGCGCCCATTCCCTGGCCGGCAGCGGTAACCACGGCAACGCTCTTCTTCATGTGTTCCTCCCGACTAGTTAGGATGCATTTGCGGAGTTGACACAGTTGGGTATCAGTATAGTACTTAACATGATGCTTACAAGGTGGCCCGCCCAGTATAAACCTACAACCGGAGCAAAAAAAAAATGCCCCAAGGCATGGCTTTCACGAATCGGATGCCTCGGGAAAGATGCTGGAGCAGACATAATCGGATCGTGCATGGCTGCATCATTCGGGTACAATAACCTAAAGACCGGCAGTTACCCATGCTCCGCGGCCAGCCGCGGGACAGGTTGCTCATGGATAGGCCAGTGAACCACGGCGGCCACGACTCCGAGGGCCGCACCCAGCCACCACACAACATCGTAGCTGCCGGTGCGGTCATACAACCACCCACCCAGCCATACCCCGGTAAAACTGCCGATTTGATGCCCAAGGAACACGATGCCGTAGAGGAGCGCCATGTAGCGCGTACCGAACATAACGGCCACCAGACCTGACGTCGGCGGAACGGTGGCCAGCCAGAGGAACCCCATCACGGCACTGAACAGGAACACCGATGGCAGGGTGAGGGGAAACAGTAAAAATGCGCTGATGGCCACTGCGCGGCCCAGATAGATAAAGACGAGTACCTTTCGCTTGGGCATTTTGCCCGACCAGATCCCGGATAGATAGGCACCGATGACGTTGCACAGTCCGATAACGGCAACACTCCAGGCGCCGATCTTCGGGTCGAAACCATTATCGATTAAAAAGGCGGGCATATGAGCGGTCACAAACGCCACATGAAATCCGCACACAAAGAACCCTGTCACCAGCAGTAAAAAGGATCGGTGCCCCATGGCTTCCTGGAGGGCCTCCGGCACGGTCTGAGATCGAATCCGTGAGGATTCTTCCCGGTCTCCGGAATAGGGGGCCAGGGGCATGGCAAGCAGGGCCATCAACAGTGCCGATCCGGCCAGCAGGTTCAGGGCTGTCATCCAGCCGTACGCGTCGATGAGCATCTGGGATGCCGGCACCATGGCAAACTGGCCCATGGATCCCACAGCGGTACCCAACCCGAGTGCCCACTGCCGCTTTTCCTCACAAACGGCCCGGGCCATGGCCGGCAGAACGATGCCAAAAGAGGTTCCGGCAATACCGGCGCCGACCAGCAAACCGGCCGATGTATTCAGGAGCCACGGACTGTCAACGCCGGACATCAGCATCATTCCCAGAGCATACAGAATGCTTCCGGCGGCAATCACTCTCATGTTTCCGAATCGATCGGCCAAGCCTCCTGCAAAAACAGCCACAATGCCCCAGACCAGGTTTTGAATGGCCAAGGCCGTGGAAATGACTTCGCGTCCCCAACCATTGGCTTCAGTGATCGGATAAACAAACAGACCGAAACTCGATCGGTAACCGAACGACATCAGCAGCAACAGACATGCCGAGGCAATCAGAAACCAGCTTGATTTCTGAATGTCGCAATTATTGACCTGGTTCATTTGGCGTGTTCCTTGGTAATAATTCTGATAAGGAGGGTGAACGCCCCGTCGACATTAATCCACATACAATGGTGCTCGTTCTACTGTCTGTAAAGTCCTGCAGGCAGTTTGGAGATGCACCCAAACCCAATAGGCCTTGATCCATGACCCGTCTTCGCCATCGGATATCTGAATTTCTGGGCCTGCAGCGCAGTACTATCGGTATGCTGGTCATGGTGATCCTTGTGGGGATGGGGGAGCGGATGGCGGAACGATTCCTCCCCATTTACCTGATGGCTCTGGGCGGAGGTGCCATTACGGTGGGGCTGCTCAACGGCATGGACAATCTCCTGTCGGCGCTCTATGCCTTTCCCGGCGGCTACCTCTCGGATCGAATAGGTACCAAGCGGGCCCTGCTCGTTTTTAACCTGGTCGCAATTTTCGGATTTCTGATCGTTATTCTTTTTCCGTCATGGCAGGCCGTGTTGATCGGTGCGGTGTTTTTTCTGTCCTGGTCGGCCATATCCCTTCCGGCAACCATGAGCCTGATCCATCAGGTGCTCCCGAAAAACAAGCGCACCATGGGCGTCAGCATGCATTCGCTGGTTCGCCGTATCCCCATGGCGCTGGGTCCTGTCCTGGGGGGGCTGTGCATTGGGGTGTGGGGAGAGATTTCCGGAGTCCGCGTCGCGTTTGTCTTCGCCCTAATATTCGCCCTGGTGGCCATGGTGCTTCAGCAGGCGCTGATTGTGGAAAAGCAACCGGAGGCTCTCGAGGATATAAGCAGCGGCGCACCTGAAAAAAATCCGCTGAAACTGCTTTCCCTGATGAGTCCGGCGCTGAAGAGACTCCTGGTATCGGATATTCTGGTGCGCTTCTGTGAACAGATCCCCTATGCGTTTGTGGTCATCTGGTGCATGAAGGTTATCCGGGAACCGGTGTCGGCGGTTCAGTTCGGTGTGCTGACCGGCATCGAAATGATTACCGCATTGCTGGTCTACATTCCGGTGGCGTACCTGGCCGACAGAAGCACCAAAAAACCGTTTGTAGTAATCACATTCGGATTTTTCACCCTTTTCCCTCTCATACTGATGTTCTGCCAGTCCTTTGAATGGCTGGTCCCGGCGTTTATTCTGAGGGGTCTCAAAGAGTTCGGAGAGCCGACGCGGAAGGCCCTTATCCTGGACCTTGCTCCGGAGACCTGCAAGGCCGGCATGTTCGGCCTGTATTATCTACTCCGGGATACCGTCGTCTCGGTGGCCGCATTCGGGGGGGCCTTCCTGTGGATGATCAGCCCGGAAACCAATTTTATCGTGGCGTTTCTTTTCGGTGTTGCCGGCACCCTGGGTTACTGGCTGCTGGGAAAAGACATTGCCTGAGATCGAGGGCGAGGCGCATGGCGTTGCGCCATGTTATAGCGATTGTCAAAAATATGTTCCGATTGGAGGGAGCGATGAATCATGCAGCGGGGCTGCCCAATATCACGATGTTCCCGCGCTGGTGGAAGGTTTCTTTGGACACATTGGAGCGTTTGGATCAAGCTGTATCCGTTGTTGTCGATGACCCGGCAAGATCACAATCCGCGCTGCAATCGGAACGTTATTCTGACAAACGCTATAGTAACTCTCCTGCAAATTCACCTCTGGTAAAACAGACCCCGGACCGCTCGTCCCGCCATTTTACCAATGCACGCACATCTGCTATGTGTAAACACATACCGCTTATCCATATATAACCACACGAGTTCAAGAACCATGTTCAAGAACAAAATTCGGGTGTCCTCGGGAGTCCGCCAGCTGGACCGATTGCTCGGCGGGCTTTTCATCGGCGACAATGTCGTCTGGTACGACGATGCCGGCAGCCTTGCCGCGGTTTTCAGCTTCAACTTTATCCAGGAATCCCAGGAGCAACAAAAACCGCTGATCTATTTCAGCTTCGACCGTTCTCCCAAAACCATCATAGAAGAATTGGGCCCCCTGGCGGAAAGCCGGTATCTCACGATCCTGGATTGTTTTACCCACGGCAAAGGGGACGGTTCGGAAATATTCAGTAACTTCTACGAGAAAAACGGCGCCAAGTGGCCGTACCAGATCATCATGGTCAAGGAGCCCTGGAAACCGGAGAAGGTCGCCGAATCCATTTACACGGTCCATGGAGCCATGAAGAGCGACGTCCGTTTTGTGTTTGAATCCCTCACGGGAATGCAGGACCTCTGGGGGGGAGAAGAACAGATTCTCAAATTTTATACCCGCTCCTGCCCCAGGCTGTACGAACTCGAAACCATCGCCTACTGGATAATGGAAAAAGGCGCCCACTCGGATCGGCTCAAGGCCAACATCAACCAGATCGCCCAGGTGGCCATCGATCTTTCCATCAAACGGGGAAAATCCGCGCTGACCATTCTCAAGGCGGACAAGCGCAAACCCGACACATTGAACATCCCGAACAATTACTGGGACGATGGCATGACCGTTTCCTTTGAGTCGGAATCGCACCGGATGGGAAAGATCGACCTGGGCATGCGGCTCAGGGATCTGCGCACCCGGCAGGGGCTGTCCCAGAAGGAATTGGCCGGCCTGATCGGGGTGACGCCAAGCACCATTTCCCAGATTGAAAGCAACACCATCTATCCGTCGCTTCCCGCCCTCTTTAAGATCGCCCAGATGCTCAATGTGTCTATCGGCTCCCTGTTCAAGGACATGCCGGAAACCGCGATTCAGGTGGTGTTTTCGGGCCGGGGCACCCGGGTGAGTTTCCCGTACCTGCCAAAGGGGACTCTGACGGGTTATCGACTGTCGCCGGCGGATTTTGATGCCAAAGCCGAACCGTATATCATCGAAATCGGGCCGGATGAAAAAATATCCTCCCATTTTTTCATCCACAAGGGTGAAGAGATGGGTTATGTGCTATCCGGAAAACTGGCGTTTAAAATCAGGAATGCCGTTCATACCGCAACGGCCGGCGACCTTATCTATCTCACTTCGGATATGCCGTCCGAGTGGAAAAATGTCGGGGAGGAAACCTGCCGCCTCCTGTGGATCAGCATCAAGTAACGGCAGGACCACCCGAAGATGTCATGGGGTGAATTAATAAAAAGGCCCTCGCAACCTACGGGTACGAGGGCCTTTGATGTTCACATTACCTGAAAGATTTCAGACCGTTTCCGGGTTATAGGTTTAAGATCTTTCTTGCGCTTTGGTCATTGGCATCGCACATGTGCTGGATGCCGGTCTCTTTTGCGGTCTCCCGGTTGCCGGCAAAAATGTCATCCCGGGAAATCTGTGATGCTTTGAATTTTCGAGCGCCGGCCAGGAGCTGCTGCATGCCGCAGTAGAGCTTGTCGTTCATGGTATACAGTGCAATAGCGCCGTAGGGGATATTTTTCATCTCATCCTTGCCGACCTTCTTTTCGATATCGAAATAATTCGCGAAGATTTCCTTGGCGCTGTTGCCCACACGCTGAACGGTCCTTGGAAGCTCGGCCCAGTGCCCGTTCAGATCCCCGCGTCTTTCCGGATCCAGGGCCCCTTCGATATTCGCGCCGACAAACCCCGGTACCATCAGGGCCCGGCCCATGCAGATCAGCTTGGTGTAGGGCGCTCCCAGGGCGAGCCCCTTAAATATGCTGTCCTCCAGGGCGAATCCACCGGCAAAGGACATGTCCACGACCTTCTTCCCCTTGGCCGCGAGAATGCTTGCGTACTCGTACGCTTTGGCATGCAGATTGATGGAAGGCACCCCCCAGCTCTGCATCATGTTCCACGGGCTCATACCGGTACCACCCCCGGAACCGTCAATGGTCAACAGGTCGAGGCCTGCATCCGTCGAAAACTTGATGGCCATGGCCAGCTCTTCCATGCCGTAAGAACCGGTTTTAAGACTGATCCGTTTGAAACCAAGGCTTCGAAGGTAGTCCACCGAACCCATGAAATCTTCCCGAACCTGCTCCACCGTGTCAAAATTTGTAGCGCCAAGGCGGCTGTGACGGGCAAAGGATTTTATAGAGCCGTTTTCGTAGGCCTGCTGGACTTCCGGCAGGCTCGGATCCGGATCGACGACATAGCCTCTGTTCTGCAGAAACTGGGCATAGTCCAGGCTCGTGACCTGGATCTCTCCGCCGATGTCTTTGGCTCCCTGGCCCCACTTGAGCTCGATGATGCATTTATCACCGTACTTCTCGGCAACATACTCTGCCACGCCGTTTCGGGTGTCTTCCACGTTGAGCTGAACGAATAAGCCCCCATAACCGTCGAAATAGCGAAAATAGCTCTCGACGCGTCGATCCAGTTCCGGCGCCTTCTTGATCTTTCCTCGTCTTTCGGAGGACGGATCGATTTCCGAATCCCGGTCCACACCGACGACGTTCTCTCCAATCACCACCGGGATTCCGGACAGGGCGGCTCCGATGGCAAATGAATCCCAGTATTTTGCCGCGACAAAGGTGGAGCCCAGGGCACCGGTCATGAGCGGAATGCGAAACTTGGTTTTGACCGTGTTCCCGAATTCGCCGGACAATTCCACATTCGGGAAGATACAGTCATCCGGATCGTTGCTCAGCCTACCGTTCAATCCATGGGCACCGTATGCAAAACCCTGAATCCGGAGCGAGTTGTAGGACACCCCGACATGGGTAATGTTGTCGGCCCCGGCGGTGACAATGCCGTAACTCCTTGGATAGAGAAGCTTCCGTCCGACCAGGCTGGACAGCCAGATTTCGCATTTTCCCGTGCAGTCCGCCCGGCATAGGGTACACAATCCCGACTCTGTTGGATTCCCCCGATTGACAGTTCCGAGGGCATCGTTGTTTTTTCCAAATCTCATGTTCGCTCTCCTTGTTCTGAGTTGAAATTGTAGGCCAGGACCCTTTCTTTAAAACAAAAAAAAGCGCCGACCTGTTCCGCTATTGCGCACAGGCTCAGACGCCATTGTCCCGTATTGATTCGTACGCCGTTGTACGAATACCGTTTCCGAATAGATTGCTTTGGAAACGGGGCTAATCATTAAAACTAATTGCAGGACAATTCATTTATTAAAACTAATTTATTATGTCAACCATGAAAGAAGTTTTTGTTAGTTTAGCTTAATTTTGCGCATCTCTGCGGTCATCGGTTCCATATTTCTGCAAACCGAAGATATTTAGGACAACCACTATAATTACAAGATGCTGGTAAAATTATGAAAACAGGTACGCAGAGAGGGAATCGTGGTCCGGAAAGGGTAAGCCCATGCGCTTATTTGTGGTACAGTTCCTCGGACAGCAGAATGGCTTCGGCCACTTGTCGAATCGGCTTACGGGTATCCATGCTCTGCTTCTGGATCCATCGGTAGGCCTCGTCACCTTTCATGCGGCGCCGCTGCATCAGGATCTCTTTGGCTCTCTCGACCATTTTTCGGATCTCCAACTCTTCCTGGATAACCCGGGTCTTGACCATGAGTTCGGTGTTCAGAATGGCCACCGCCGCCTGATTGGCCACCGCCGTGAGCAGGTTGATCTCGGTGTCCGAAAAATCGTGGGGTTTTGCCGTAAAGCAATTCAGCACACCGATGACCTTGTCGTCCTTTAGTTTCAAAGGCACGCCGGCCATGGACACCAGCCCCAGCTTTCGGGCCATCTCTTTTTCCTTGAATTTTCGATTTCGAAGGACGTTTTTAATGAGCAGGGGTTTCTTATGGGTCGCCACATACCCGACCACCCCTTCATTGAGGTCCAGTGAGCGATCCTTGACGTACTCTGGAGCAAAGGCCTGGGTGGCTTTGAGGCGGATTTTAGGGGGATTCTCATTGTCATCGATCAGCCAGAGGGAACAGATTTCCACCCCGGTAACCTTGGCCGTAACCATGACAATAAGCTTGAGCAGATCTTCGAGAAAGAGGTCGGAGGTGATCGCCCGGCTGATTTCCATCAGCGCTTTAATGTATTGATCATATATCGGTGGGCCGATTTCTTCCACGACGTTCATACACCCCAAAATCAGCCGCTTGAAACCCCTTGACAATTAGTGCTACTAATATCTATGTCGAATTTACACTATAGATAAACTTTCGTAGAGCGGGGCTTGCCCCGGACGTGGCATCAAAAGAGGTTTTAAGAATTTGGTTCTTCTCAAAATTAGTTGGAATGACCTTTGCCAGACGTTCAAGTTTTTATAATTTTTTAGCATTTCACTTGAATCCCTGAATCCTTGAACCCTTGAACCCTCTATGTTCACATTGTCGCAAGAGCGAAAAACAGCACGTTGTCATCAAAAACTACAACTAATCGAGAGATAATCCTAAAATATTTTAGGCTGTTTCCAGGTTCGGAGAAAATCCCATGTGTAGACTGCTGGCACTGACGAGCGATGATTATATGTCCCCCCGGCTCGCATTGAATGGATTGGCGGCCATGCGAGAAGGGTACGACGGATCCGGGGTAGGCCTGCTGCTGCGTGATCTCGGCGGTCCCTTTGAAAAAATCAAAGGTGTGCCCATTTTATCCGGGATTTTCACCTCGTCGGGCCTGAAGCGGCTGGACCGCTTCATGATGGACAAGGGCTTTACCACCAAATACAAGGTAACATTTCACCTGCCCAAGACACCTCCGCGGGGCGTTCCCAAACGGGATATTTATCTGGTGCGGGCATATGATTGGCCGGATGAGTGGGAGGATTTTTCAGAAAGCGATATAAAGGCGCAACTGATGATGACCCGTCTGCAGCTCAAGCAGATGGGTGACGAAAACAGGGACATGTTCGTGTTCTCCTTTTGGCCGGACACGGTTCTGATAAAGGAGATCGGAGATCCCGTCGAGGTGGCCCGCTATCTTGGACTGGAAAACAACGGTCTGAAAGCCCGGATTATCATGGCCCAGGGCCGCCAGAACACCAATCATCACATCGATCTTTACGCCTGCCATCCATTTTTTCTACAGGGATTTTCAACCATGACCAACGGCGAAAACACCGCCTTCCTCCCGAATCGGGATTTTTTGATGTCCCGGGGCTTTCCCGGATATGACGGATATATGTCCGATTCGGAAGTATTCACACACATTCTTCATTACACCATGTCCAAACTCAAACTGGGTCTCGAAGCCTTCAAACACGTCATCACGCCCCTTGCAGATGACAGTCTCCAGGCCCATGACAACGCCGCACTGCTTCGGCAACTGAAATATGGCTGCCGCAATCTGATCATCGATGGCCCGAACTGCATCATCGGCTGCCTCCCGGACAACACGCTGCTCATGGTCCAGGACCGCAAAAAACTGCGCCCCGGTGTGGTCGGCGGCAACGGCAGCACCGTCGCTCTGGCGTCGGAGTTCTGTGGATTGGATGCGGCGATTCCCAGCCGGGACCGGGGCAGGGATTTCCAGCCCATGCACCTGGACACGGTGGTCATCCGCCAGAGTGATTTAACAGTGGATGTCTATCAACAAACCGACCCCCTGCCGCTTATTCCCACTTAAAGAATAGACGTCATGCTACGATAGGAAGTGGATGGAACACTCCGGATCGCGCTGAAGGTTGCCGGTCTCAGGCATGGTTCACGGCGCCGGCCGGCCCAACAGCGCAGCATACATTGAGTATGAGCCCGGGGACCCTGTGAACTTGATAAAAGGGGGCCCGCAGCACAGAGGTTCGGCGGTAGCCGGGATATTGGCTCCGCTTCTAGCACTTGTACGGACAAAAGTGATGAAAACAGTACCCTTCCGGATCCCCGTAAGGCTTTCCGGTATCCTTGAGACACTGGGACATCATGGCCTTGGACTGATCGGAGTAATCCGCATTTTTTTCTTCCTCACGTTTGCAGTTCATGCATATCGGTTCATGGGTATACACAGAGAGGATTCGCTGGTCGTTATTGTCTAATTTGCTGCCGCAGGTGCGGCAGTCCGTTGCGCACGCAAGATTTTTTTCCCATTGGTCCGGCATGATCTCCTCCTTTGCACGATCCATCAGATTAACCTTTGGAGCTTCAGATAGCTATAGCATAAGACAAAATATGACCCTGAAAAGATCTCGGGCAATATTTGGGCTATCGAAGTTTTAACGTCTGCCCTTGCAGCCAGCGAACGGCGTCCGAAGTTTCTGCCGCTTCAAAGTATTCAATCTCGATGCCGCTGAACAGGCTGAAGAGTCCAACGTAGGTGCGCTGTGTCGGATTGTATCCCACGATGGCGATCCGATCGATGTGTTCTGCATGGATTTTCAGAAATTGCAGACTGTCAAACAGGGCCTCGGGGCTGCCGGAAGGAATCACCGAAGCAACCGATAGCAGCAATCGAACGCTGCCCCCGGCCTCGGCAATGGCCCGACCGAGCATGCGACTCAGTCGCCGGGTTTGGGCGTCGAGCATACGATCGAAGAAATTTACGGTGACAATCGTACCGAACCTTCTTATTTCAGGCGGTTTCAGTTGCTTCACAGCACTCACCACGCATCCCTACGGATTCCGGGGAAGATCCCGCTGCCCAATACGAGTACATGGTTCCCCCCGGGCCGGGACACCACGGATGATTTCAAATCCTTGCAAAAGCTTTTCTGATAACCGATCCCTATCGTAAAACCGATTCTCATTGTTATGTTTATAGTTGGATGTGCTCTCGAACAGAACGTACCAATTCCGGGTCGTTACATCAAACAGCGTATTTCATGAGATTTTCCGGATATAGCGATTGCCAGAATTGCGTTCCGATTCCTTTTACGATCAACGTATTACCGCAAACGGAACATATTTATGACAACCACTATAAGCGACCCACGAGCGTGTCCAACGACCATTTCTGTTTACAGGATTCCGTCATGAAAACGATTACGTGCATTCTTTCAACAGCATTTATGGCATTGCTTGCCCTGCCACTATACGGTCAATCAAAAATTAATGCTCCCCTTGAGGCCATGGTCACTGTCCGGGCGGTTATCCCGGACGACGCCCGCACGGCCCGCGCTTTAGGCACCCTGCGGGAAGGTAACGGCATCATTATCGACTCTGATGGTCTGGTCCTGACGATCGGTTACGTGATCCTGGAAGCGCAACACCTCGAGTTGGAAGTCAGGAGCGGAAAGACCATCCCGGCGTCTTTTGTGGGGTACGACCACCGCACCGGATTCGGGCTCTTAAGAGCCCGGAAGCCCCTGAAAGGAAAACCCTTAAAATTCGGAAACTCCTCGAAATTGGAAACGGGAGATCCGGTCATGGTCTTAACAAGCGGAGGGGATGACCCCGTTCAGGGAGCACGGGTTCTGTCCCGGGCCGAGTTTGCCGGCTACTGGGAATATTTGCTGGACAGCGCCATATACGCTGCCCCGGCCAATTCCGATTTCGCCGGGGCAGCGCTGGTCGGCCCAAAAGGCCGACTTCTTGGTATCGGCTCCATTTACACCCAACTGGCGATACCTGCACTGGGGAATGTCCCCTGCAACATGTATGTTCCCATCGATCTTCTTAAACCGGTCCTGGAGGACCTGATCAATTCCGGAAGGTCCCGAAAGCCCCCTCAACCATGGCTTGGCGTCCACCTGGACGAGACATACGGCCGGGTCATTGTCATGCGCACAGCCCGGGGCGGTCCGGCCGAGCGGGCCGGCCTGAAAACCGGGGATATTATTATCGGCATTGGCGGGAAACCGGTTCAGGGGCTCTCCGATTTTTACCGCAAGCTTTGGGCCATTGGAAAGGCCGGCGTCATGGTTCCCCTTTCCATCCTCCAGGGAAATGAAATCCGGAAATTTAAAATCCCTTCCGAAGACCGGTACAAGTATCTGAAACTGAGACCGGGCAGCAAATACACCAAGTGGTCCTGACCCGAATATTGCATGAATTTTTTTTAGCGGGGGTGGACCTAAAAGTCTCCGTTACATCCATATATATCCATCATCCCCTTCAACTGAGTTCCCTTCGGCTGCGCTCAGGCCAAGCAGGACAATCCCTTCCTTCGTGCTCCGAAAAAAGATGCGAGTCGGATGCCGTATAGAAAAGAACGCCCCTGTATGGTATTTAAGATCACTGTTCTCATACAGAATCCAGAATCAAGCATCCAGTATCAAAAGATTTTCTCCACCCCATGAATATCATTTTCCTCATCCTCGTGTTGTTCTCCGTCGGTTTCGCGGGTTGGCGTCAGGTATTCGGAGAGCATTCCGCCGGCGCCCCGTCTCCCATGGAAGCGCTTTCCTCGGCCATGGTCGATTCGGCCGGATCCGCCGTGGAGCTTGCCATCGGCCTTGTGGGAGTGATGGCCCTGTTTCTGGGGTTGATGAAAGTGGCCGAGGCCGGCGGAATGCTTCAAATTCTGTCCAGGCTCATCCGCCCCCTGATGATCCGCCTGTTTCCGGACGTGCCGCCGGACCACCCGGCCATGGGGGCCATGGTCCTGAACCTGTCGGCCAACGCACTCGGTCTGGGAAATGCCGCCACACCCTTCGGCATCCGGGCCATGCAGGAACTCGACACGCTCAACCCCCATCGGGGCACAGCCACCAATGCCATGGCCCTGTTTCTGGCCATCAACACTTCCAGCGTGACGCTGCTGCCCACCGGTGTCATCGCCCTTCGCGCAGCCGCCGGGTCCGCAGAGCCGGCCGCCATTCTGCCCACCACCCTGTTTGCCACCATCGGATCGACCTGTGTTGCCATTGTCGCGGCCAAGCTTTACAGCCGGTTCGCGCCGATCCCACAGATTAAGGACTCGGAGAGTCTTCCGGATGATAATCGCCCGGAAACGGATAACGACCTCGAGCCGATCCACTCTCCGGCGTCAGGATATCCCTTCTGGGTCAGTCTGCTGGCCCTGGCGGTGCTTGCGGCCATGATTCCTCTGGCGATATTGTACGGCAACATCGTCTCCCCCTGGATCCTACCAGGCCTCATGGTTGGCTTTCTCATTTTCGGGGTGGTCCGGAAGGTTCACATCTACGAGGTCTTCGTGGAAGGGGCAACGGAAGGCTTCCAGGTGGCACTGCGCATCATCCCCTATCTGGTGGCGATTCTGGTCGCTGTTGGCATGCTGAGGGCCAGTGGTGCTTTGGAGAAGATGGTCTCGCTGCTTGGGCCGGCAACCTCCAAATTGGGGCTTCCGGCAGAAGCGCTCCCCATGGCCCTGATGCGCCCGTTGTCCGGGTCCGGAGCCTATGGCATTCTGGCGTCCATTATCAACGACCCGGCCATCGGACCAGACAGCTACACCGGTGTGCTGGTATCTACGCTGCAGGGCTCAACCGAGACCACCTTTTACGTCATGGCCGTCTACTTTGGCGCCGTTCAGGTACGCCGGGTCCGTCACGCGTTGGCCGCAGGACTGACCGCCGATGTCGCCGGAATCCTCTTTGCGATTATTGCCTGTTCATTTCTGTTTCGGTAAGTGGACAATTGACACGATGACATGCCCGCCTTATCCTCAATGTCATTAGAATCACTCATTTTATAAGCCCCCGTCAGTTCTTCGATCTCTTTCACAAAACACGCATTCAGTACCGATACGCATCGGGGTTTCCGCACTTCACGATTATCTCGGCATCCAAGGAGGTCGACATGGACGACACGCAATTTAGACGTCGCTTGAGCGCCGTTCTAAGTGCGGATGCCCAGGGATACAGCCGTCTGATGGGTGCCGACGATGTTTCGACCGTTCATAGAATTAAAACCTGTCGCGACATCATGACCCGTTTGATCGAGAACAAAAACGGCCGTGTTGTCGATGCACCCGGCGATAACCTTCTTGCAGAATTTGGCAGTGTCGTCGATGCCGTGGATTGCGCTCTGAAAGTCCAGATCGAGCTGGCAGAATACAATAACGGCATTCGGGAAGAAGAACAGATGCATTTTCGCATCGGCGTGAATCTGGGGGATCTGGTCATCGACGAAGGTCGCATCTATGGCGACGGGGTCAACATCGCTGCCCGACTCGAGAAACTGGCCGAACCCGGTGGGGTCTGCATTTCCGGCGCTGCCTATGAGCAAGTTCAAGGAAAATTGGCTCTGGGCTGTGAATACCTCGGTGAACAAGCGGTGAAAAACATTCAACGGCCTGTTCCGGCGTACCGCGTGTGGCTGGAGGAAGGTGCTGCCGCTTGTGGCATTCCAGTCGGTCGGAAGGCCAAACGTGGAATGCCGTGGAAATACCTCGTACCGATTGCAGCCGCAACAATAATCGTTGCCGCAGCAAGCGCACTGTACATGGGGCAGCCGACCACAAAATCAACCCCGAAACCTCCCCCCGCCGAGATCGCGCCGGGCGAAGGTGAAAAGGCGTCCATTGCCGTCCTTCCCTTCGTCAATCTCGGTGAGAACAAAACCCAGGAATACCTCTGTGACGGCATAACCCGTGATCTGATCACCGATCTCTCAAAATTCCACGATTTGGCCGTGACAGCCTCATATATGTCCTTTCGATACAAAGGTAAAATAGAGAATCTTGAGAGTATCGCCCACGAGCTGGGCGCCCGGTATGTTCTGGAGGGCAGCATGCAAACATCCGGTGACAGGATCCGGGTCAATGCGCAACTGATTGAGGTTCCTTCCGGAAAAACCCTCTGGGCCGATCGCTACGATCGAAAAACCCGGGAAATGTTTGATGTTCAGGAAGACATCATCCAGACCATTGTGCGGGTGTTATCCTTGAAAATCAGCGAGGCTGAACTGGACCGTATCCGGCAGAAAGACACGGCCAGCTACGAAGCCTACGACTATGTGCAGCAGGGGTGGTATGAGGCCAGAAAGAGAAAGCGGGACAACAACCGTAAAGCTGCCCAATTGTATCAAAAAGCCGTCGCCATCGATCCCAACTACGCGGACGCGTATGTCGGTCTGGCGGAAGTGCGTATGGCGGCAGCCAACTACGGATGGACGGAGTTTCCCGGAAAATCTATCCAACAGGCGCTGGGGTTTGCCAAGAAAGCTGTAGATATCGACCCGAATAATGCCCAGGCAAGAAGCCAGCTTGGCTATATCTATATGCGATCCGGAGAGTATGACCTGGCCGTAAAAGAATTAGAGACTGCAATCGATTTAAATCCGAACAATTGGAGAAGCTACAGAGACATGGGAGCGGTATTGCTCTATTCGGGCCGACCGGAAGAGGCCCTGGGATGGTATAAAGAGGCGATGAAATATGACACGGCTATCACAGCAGGCCTGTTTATGAATATGGGCATTATGCACTTGTTAACCGGACAATATGAATCAGCGGTGCATTGGTTAGAGGAGGGAACCGTTCGCTGGCCAGACTTTTTAGGAACACATATCGTTCTTGCTGCGGCATATGCCGAAATGAACCGCCTCCATGATGCACGGAGTGAAGTCGATGAGATCAAACGCATTTCACCGCTCTTTCAAACCGAATTTTACGGGTCGGCATATCGCAACCCCGAACATCGTGCCCGGATTGTCAAAGGGCTGCGTAAAGCAGGCCTCCGGTGAAATCACCATTCACAAGCCTGCAATTTGTGGAAGGTCAACAGGAACATTCTCAAGACGGGCGGATCGTACATCCTGGGTTATTCTGCGATCCGGTCGATGACAGCATCCACACTGGCGGTAGTGCTTTCAGCGTCAGGCGTCACCCATCCCAGATAAAGTTTTCCATTGACGATTACCCAGTCTTCGGGATTCTCGGCGGCAAACTTGCCGGTCGAAAGACTGACCGCTCAGAATCCGCCATGGCTGGGGGCATACGCTTCCGGGTCGGCGGCAAAACGGTCCCGGTTTTCGCCGCTGGCGAAATGCCACTCCGCTTCGTTCCAATGGTGGGCATATTTTTCCGTTCCCTTGACCGCTTTGCCCTCGGTGAAGTAGGCAACCGGGTCATAGCCTTTGATGGCAATGCCCAGAATTTCATCCCCATCCCCATCAGAGGCAACCGCAGGCAGCCCGTAACTGAAGGCTATCACGAGTCCGAGCACCAACCCCAGCGAAAGTGGAAGAGCGTGAAAAGATATATTCGATGACGTTATATTCATGGCCAACCTCCTGATCGTCACGTTGTTTTTCTAAAGAAACAGTGATGGAGGTTGCTTTGTCTCGGAGTGCAGCAGGGCAGATGTTTCCAGGTCTATGGATACAAAGCACCAGAAAATAGGGTAACCATGCAGGAAGTCGATGCAAGCTCACGGCCGGAAATTTGATCAGAGGCTTTTGACTTGCGTTGCCAACCTAGATCCGTTATCCGTTCTTCTGAAGTTCCCCCCTTTGGAACGGGTTCATGGCATCACCCACGAACGTGTATTTTCCTGCTGCTGCCTCCAAAGCGGCGTTCTACCATACAATCTGTCTCGACCATCTTTTCTACTGATTTACCGAAAACCAAGGATCTCGTGGCAAGGCAAACGGATGGGTACCATCGGCTCCGCTCACTGGACAAAAATGGGAGAACCGGGGAAGCCTCAGCCCGCCTCTCCGTAGCCGATGAGAATTCAAAGGAGGTTGCGATGGCAAAAGGATCCATAAAACGCCGTATTCAGCGCATTCAACGACATCTCGGGATGAAAGCAGATGGTTTGATCGGACCGGCGACCCTCACGGCCATTGAGGAAGCGTTGTTCGATGACGCTGTCGAATCCATTGCCAATGACTACGCGCTTACCCTGAGCCGAAAAGGTTTGAAGCAACTCGTCAATCACGAAATAGGGTCGGCCGCCTATTACCGCCAGGCGCTTTCCCACCCGATTTGGCCCGGAGGCCGCTCGGGTGTCACTATCGGTATCGGATATGATCTGGGCTACAACAGTGACAATCAGATTCGAAAAGACTGGTACTCAGTACTAGCCGAAATCGATCTGGAGCGGCTCGTCGTCGTTTACGGCCTGAAAGGGCGGCGGCCCGGCAGGCCGTAAACAACGTGCGATCGGTCACGGTGCCGTTGGAGAGCGCCAGGGAGGTCTTTTTCAAAGCGACCCTGCCCCGCTATGCGCTCCTGACAAAGAAAACCTATCCGGGTGTGGAGAACCTCCATCCGGATGCCCAGACCGCCCTGCTGTCCTTGATTTACAATCGAGGCGCATCGTTCAAGGGGGCGCGCAGAAGAGAGATGGCCGCCATCAAAGAGCTTGTTGCCACAGCGGATTACGAAGGTATCGCACAGCAGATCCGGGCCATGAAGCGATTGTGGGAAGGCAGCGGCCTCAGCGGTCTGCTGAAACGGCGCGACCATGAGGCCAGACTCGTCCGCCTCTCGGATCGGGAATATGAGACTGTCGAACTGGTCCGGGTGTGACCAATAGAACCAGACACGTGACCCTTTGACCCGCTTGTCCTGAGCAAGCGCAGCGCGTCGAAGGATGGATGCCTGGTCGCCTCTGGTGCCGCCGGAGGTTTATCGGCCTCAGGCGGGCCGGTAAACATTGGACTCTTCCCTTTGTAGAAATTGAGAAAAGAGATTCTATCTATCAACTTTTCGAAAATGGTGCCCCATGCCGATTTACAATTGCCACATCCACACATTCACCGCCGATCACGTTCCCAGCGGTTACCTCCCGTTCGGTTTGGTCGCTCTATTGAAATACAAGCTGATCCGGAAAATTGTTTTTTTTATATTGCGAGTCGCCAACCCGTTTGAGGATCGGGATCAACTCCACCGATATGCCAACATTCTGCAGACGTCATACGGACAGCGCCAGGAAAAAATATTCAAACAGGTCCGTGCTTACTATCCCTTGGACACCAAATTCGTGGTGCTGCCCATGGATTTTGCGTTCATGAGTGCAGGCGCCATCGAAACGGACATCTATCAACAGCACGACGAGTTAGCGTCGCTTCGGGACAATAATTCCGGACAGGTCATCCCCTTTGTCGCCGTAGATCCCAGGCGAGAGGAGGTGCTTGAAATGCTGAAGGATCTTGTAGAAAATAAAAACTATAGAGGGATAAAAATCTATCCACCTTTGGGATATCCCCCGGACCACAGGGTCCTTTACGACGTTTACAAATATGCCCAACGAAAACATCTTCCGATAATGGCACACTGTTCGCGAGGAGGGGCTAGAAGTCGGGCCATCTCCCGGCAAACAGCGTATGCTTACACGGATCCGGATCGTTACAAGGGTCTGATGAAAACTTTTCCCAATTTACGGTTTTGCATGGCACACTTCGGCGGAGACGCGGAATGGGAAAATTATTTGGAAAATCCGAGAGCGGAAGCAACGACTGGAAAAGAAAAAAATTGGGTGTCTAAAATTATGGATATGATGCGGTCCGGCGAGTATCCACATCTATACGCCGACATCTCTTACACGATTTTCCGGTTCGAAAAAAAGGTCAAGGTGCTGAAAGTCCTCCTGTCGGATGAGAGGATCCGTTCCCAGGTGTTGTTTGGATCGGATTTTTACATGGTGGAGATCGAAAAATTACATGAAAAACGATTGTCGATTTATTTGCGCGCAGAACTTGGAGAAGAACTTTTTTGGCAGATTGCCGAAGAAAATCCCAAACGGTACCTGGGCAGATCATAGTTGATTAACTTTGGTGCACACCATTTGTAACGTGAAAAGAGAAAACACCGGAAACGGAGGAAAAGCAGCCGACATCATCATTAAGCTGTTATTGACGGTGACAGGTTCATTCGTGGCGTTTATCATCGTCTGCCTCTTGCTGTTTTACACGCAACTCACCCCTGTTCAAGACGTCGATACGTATGCCGGCATCATTACCGAAGGCCGGTCCAATCCCCACCGACAAATCTACTTAAGCCACTTTCCGGACAACATTCCGCTTTTGAGCGAAAGGACCGTCTTTTTCTTTTTCCCCGGATTTTTACAGGGTTCCGCCATATATCGATTGCGACTGGTTCTGCCGGAAGACGAACTGCTTGCCCTGGAAGAAGAACTGCTGAGCAGATCGGATGTCATGGCGATCAGCTTTGAAGATGCCCAATCTTTCATCGGCCCCGGCTTTCCGAAATTTGATCACAAGCGGCGACTCAGAGGGGGCTTGTTTCAAGGCTTTGAAACGATCACAGAGGATTTTGACAGCTTCCTGGTCGCTACCACACCGGATAAGATCCGGGTGGATTGGAACCACCCCGAAATCGGGGGGTTTTCCATCTCCAAAGAGAGAAATGAAATTGTGTTCTGGACGGAAGATGGATAATTCAGGCAAATCATGAAAGATCCGACGAAACCGGATGTCTCATGATTTGTTTTCAGATCAGAAGAGCTTTTTCACTTCTTCCTTGAGTATCTTGCCCATGGTATTGCGGGGAATTATATCGAGAAACATGATTTCCTTCGGGCATTTCCAGTCGTGCAGATGCTCCTTGCAATAGGCCTTGATGTCTGCTTCGGACACCTCGGCGTCAGGTTTCAAGGTAACGGCGGCGACCACTTTTTCTCCCCATTTTTCATCGGGTTTACCCACCACCACCGATTCATCGATTCCATCGATCTGGTTGATAACCGTTTCCACCTCCTTGGCCAAAACGTTTTCGCCGCCGGAGATAATGATGTGTTTGATCCGGTCGGTGAGGTAATAATATCCGGCATCGTCCATTTTCCCCAGGTCACCGATCCGAAACCAGCCATCCTTGAACGTCTCGGCGGTTTCTTCGGGCTTCCCCCAATAGCCCGGAGTGATGGCCGAACTTTTCAGCCAGAGCTCGCCCACTTCTCCGGCAGCCACGTCGGAAAAGCGATTCGGATCGACAATCCGTACCTCAACACCCGGAAGGGGCAGGCCGATGGAGCCGGGAATTCTCGGCCCGCTTAACGGGTTCGAAAAATTCATTCCGGTTTCGGTCATGCCTTCACGCTCCACCGGCTCCTGCCCAAAAACGCTGGTAATACGCTCAAACTCCTTAACCGGAAGCGGCGCGGATCCGGATGTGAAGAGCCGCATATGGCTGAAATCCAGATACTTTTTGCCGATGATATCCATCAATTGGGTGTACATGGCGGGTACGGCCATAAACACCGAGCAGACGGCTCCGCCAGTGTTCCGGGAAAGCTCGGCAATCACGGTGTCCGGATGGAATTGATCGAGCATGCGCACATGGGAGCCGCTGAGAAGCGCCGTGTGCATGGCAAAGCATAACCCGTGAACATGAAACAGGGGCAACGCATGACACAGTACGTCATTCGCGGAAAATTCCCATATATCGATGACATTGCGGGCATCATGGACCAGGTTCGCGTGGGTCAGCATGGTTCCCTTGGGATTGCCGGTGGTTCCGGATGTATAAACAATCAGACCTGGGTCACCCGGAGCGATCCCGATGCCCGGGGCGGAATCAGATGCGGCTCGGAAAAAATCGATATCCTGATAGGCCAGGCCGGTTGCCACTTCCAGCAGCTTGGCCCTGGAATCGATCTCCCTAAGCAACGATACTTTATCCGGCTCTGTGATAATTAAACCGGCAGAGGCATCCCCGAGGAGATATTCCAGCTCGCTTTTCTTGAACCCGGGATTGAGCGGTACCGCCATCGCACCGATACGGTGCAGTGCAAAATGGGCCGTCACGGCAACGAGCGATTTGCGAATGAACAGGATCACCCGGTCGCCTTTCTTCACTCCCAAATCCAGAAGGAAGTTCGCAAATCGGTTCACATCCGCCTGTAGCTGCCCAAAGGTTACTTCGGTTTCATTCCGTCCGTCTCGCAAAAAGGTGACGGCGGTATTGTCGGCATGCTCCCTTGCGACCGCCTCAAGCCAGTCGCCAATGGTTTCGGATGCCATGGCGTTCTCCATACTATCCTTGAAACGATGTTATGCAATGTTCACGTCAACCCGGACATTGCACCATGGTCCGAAAAGATTTTATGCCATATTCGGGTTAACCGATCATCTTGTTGGGCATCCACGTCGCCAGTTCCGGCCGGATGCACAACAAGACAATCACTAGGAGGTCGATGATTACGAATGGGATCACGCCCAGCAGCACTTTGGACATGGGAACATCAGGGGCAATATTTTTTACCACATACAGGTTCAACTCGCCCGGCGGGGCTGGTATATCCTGTAGATCGTCATCACAAAAAACAGCGACAGCACCGCAGTTGAGGAGTTATTATGGTAAATATGCAAATATGAAATACGTTCCGTAAATTCCTGGGTTTCAGCCTCGTTCATACTTAATTTTCAAGATGCGACCCAGTAATCCCCTGATCATAAAGGTTCACTCCAGCTGCAGGAGAAAAGATCTCGATACAGTCTGGAGAGTTTTTCTGTCAGCACGGCTCCCAGTCTTTTGACCAATACCAGTCCCACATCCGGATGCTGAGCGAATATTTCGTTCAACCTGTCCCTCTCGATCCGAACCACCTTGGAATCCGTTGCACAGACCCCTGAAGCGATATAAACACCGCCTTCAACCAGGCTGGACAGACCGAAAACCTCTCCGGGATTAGACAGAGGTATGGCAAAGGTGCCTCCATTTTTGATGACCAAATTTACGGTGCCCTCTTTCAGTATGAAAATGAATTTGGCGTCTTCACCTTTGTCGAACAAAACTGTCTCTCTTGGACAATCTTCTACACTGTAAATAGCAGTGATTTTGTCCATCACCTCCGGGTCGATCCCTTTGAAAAACTCTGTTTCGTTGAGAGTCATGGCCAACCTCCTTTCATTCAAGCTATACATGGCATAGTTACGGCCAAAAAACGGAGAAATTCAATTTCGCTGACGAATTAGTATTACCCGATATGGCTGCCAGTAGGCCGAACGATAACTTCTCCGATTCTAAAATGGTTAGTCTGCAATTCGAAAAAACGATGGTTGCAAAGAGTCTGAAAATGTTCAGATTCTCCAGGGCTTTCTCTATCGCAGCAAAATGCGCGAACCGGCATAACCGTTGAAGCCAGTGTGCCGCAATGTGTCCAGAAGAGCAATCATATATTGAGAGCCTGTTTCAAAAAAACCGGTATATGATCCAGGGATACGGGATGACGCCTCTCCAGAAACAGCTCGGCCAGCAGCACGCCATTTATAGAGTAAATACGGGTGATCGCGGAGGGTCGGAAGGATTCCAAGGACCGGATCTGCGGTAGATCATGGAATAACGCAATCAGCGCACCGATCGCCGCCCCGCATAGTACATCGGTCAGATGGATGGTCCCGATCAGGAGGGTTTCCGGCCGCTCATCCGTGCCATCGTTTAATCACCCGGGGACACACACCCCCGGCGGATCAAGGGATTATCGTCTCGCCTCCATCGGTGTCCGGAGGCCGGGGCGGAAGTACATACACGTCGTTATCCTTTCCCATTCTGACGTTGGTCCAATAGATGACAGACCAGAAGACACCGATAATATCGCCATCAGGGGACAGTAAATACGACGCTCTTGGTGATTCCAGCCGGTACGGGAAAACATTTTGGATGGCCCGGATGAGATCTTCCGATCCGGCATCGATCTCTCTCCAGAACCTGGCCCGCTGTTGATATTTCCGGTCTATCCCGATTACGGCATTGGGGAGGTTTTCCCGTCCCGTGGCGTAATATCGATACTCCGGCGGCGGCCGTCCCTCCCCAAAGTCCCGGGTCAACTCCGGGCTGAATTTCAGGTGTCCGGAGTTACCGGCACATCCGGCCAGAATACCCATACAAAGCAAAACGATAGTTTGCCATATCTTCATAAAATAGCCTCCCATGTGAAGACGCTGTTACGGTCCAGTGCGCGGCACGCCCTGGCGATGCGAACCGTTTCCGGATGGGTCATGTTCATGAGCACCATGGTCAGCCCGGAAGCTGCCAGCATGGGCAGATAGGCGCACTCCAATAGAATCTTTCTATACCTTTGGACATTGCCGGACGTCAAATTCGACAGCCCTCCGATGGTGCGCACCGGCCGGTCCAGCAGACCCGGCAAATGCCGTAATACCTCCAGAACCTCCCAGGCCTGGGTATTGCCATCGTTCCAGGCAACGGGCACGATCACCGGGTCGATGATCAGGCGGGTCGGATCGATACCTCTCTTTTCAACCGCGTCAACCAGTTCTACCGCAATATTCAGGCGTTCGGCGGCATCGGGAGGAACATGGCCGTTGGGGTACAGCAGGTAGCCGATGATATCTGCATCGCCGGCAACGGCAATCGGTGCAATCTTCTCCAATTTGTGGGGCTCCAGGGAGATCCCGTTGATGATGGCCGACCCCTGACACACCGCTATCCCGGCGGCCAGTGCTTCGGCATTGACCGTGTCGAGAAGGATCGGGCAACTGGAAACCGACTGCACCGCTTCCACAAGAAACCGCATGGTGGCACCCGGACGCCGTTTCAGCGGGCCCGGATTGATATCGATCCCGTCGGCCCCGGCATCCACACATTCTTTGACCAAAGCCTGAATCGGCGCCATGTCCCGGCTAGCGACCGCGGATCGGACGATTTGTTTCGTAATTTGCAGGTTGTCTGCCATCAGCAGCATGTCGGTTGTATGTCTCCTGTGCTGATCAAAATGGCCTTGCTGGATCAGGGATCGAATGGCCATTGTGCCGGAAGCGCCATCGAAGCCGCCAGCGGTTCGGCGGCAAACACATCGATGGACACCACCCCGGTCAATCCGTTAGTCAGGAGCAAGGCTATGATAAGAATTCCCTTTCCGCGAGAGGAGAAGGAGAAAAATTAAAGTTGATTCCCGTTTCAGAACACAATAAGGAAAGTTCCCCGGTTGTGTGAGGCCACAAGGTGCATGCCCATATGTAGTGGAACCCGATCTCCCGTATCAGCCATCATACGGTAATCCTCTGCCGGCATTTTATGATCGTCAAGGGATATTATGTCAAGCCGGCGAATTTCGCTAATTATCCCGAAATTGGACGAATTACAGAAATGGAAAGCCTGTATACCCAAAGTCCAGTTCAGTGGATCGAACGGGCCAGATTTTGACGTGCGGTCGGGCGATGTGGTCGTGATTCCGGCCGGCGCTGCCCACAAGAACCTGGGGTCCACCGCTGACTTTCAAGTGGTCGGCGCCTATCCCGCAAACCAGCACTGGGATATGAACTACGGAAAAGCAAACGAACAACCCCAGACCGATCAAAACATCGCCATGGTTGCCAAACCGCAGCACGATCCGCTGCTCGGCGACCGCGGACCGCTGATCAGGCTCTGGCAATCATAGATAGTTGAAATGCCTTGTAAAAAGCCGGCGGCATTGACACACCCCTCCTTGTTTTGATATTCAATCTAATGTCATCTTCTCGTATCGATTCTCTCCAAATTTGGGCTGAATGTGTATTTTTCGCACCGTTTCAACAGGTGCTCGATATAAGCTCTTTCCCCACTGGGTTTCCGTAACCACCATAACAAACAGATCATAGTGTGAGGAGATCCGCTTTTTGATCTCCTCATTCGGAACAAAGGAGATCCGCTCATGAAAAAAATAACGATGCTGATCGCAGCCGGCGCAACGCTACTGGCGATCACCGGCTGCATGAGCGCCTCTCAGCATGCAGCTGAAGTGAAAAAAGAGACTGCCGATGACCGCATAACCGTCGGTACGGTACAGCGCGAGATCCGCCAGGGGATGAGCGGCGCCGAGGTTGCCCAGGTGCTGGGCTCGCCGAACATTGTTTCCACCGATGAAAAGAGGCGGGAAGTCTGGGTGTATGACAAGGTTGCAACCGATACGGTCTATTCAACCAGCCAGGGGGGCGTGGCTGCGCTGATATTGGCCGGAAGCGGCGGCGTTGGTGGTCTGGCCGGCGGGACCTCCGGCTACGGCGCGGGTGCCAAATCAACCAGCCAGCGGACGTTGACCATCGTCATCAAGTATGACGAAGCGGGAAAAGTCCGTGATTTCTCGTATCATTCCACGCGATTTTGATTCGGATGATGATCCAAATTTCCAAATTTACGCCTGTTTGGGCATGCTGCCTGCTACTGATGGTGGTCGGCTGCCAGACTTCCAAACCAGCCGACTTCTTCCAGCCGGTTACCCTTCAGGAACGATCAATCCAAACCCGCGTTTTCGAAACCGATGACGAAATCAAAATCCTGAATGCCTGTGCCGACTTGCTCCTAGACAATGGATTTCGGATCAGAGAAGTGGAAAGTCGACTGGGCTGGATCGATGCCGCCAAGATAAAGGTGACTATTTATGGGGGGATCTACGGTGCCCATGCCAGCGTAGTGACCCGCCGTGTGTCGGGCCGGCCGAATGCAATCGCCGTGCGGGTTATCTTCCACCGCTTTGAAAAAGTAGACGATGCGGCCGTTTACCAGGAATTCTTTCTGAAACTATCCCAGGCGGTATTCATAGAGGCGCAGGAGCTATGAACCATCGATCTTGTCTACAGCGGGTGTGCGGTGCAGTTGCGTTGTCGTTATTGTTTGCTTCCTGCGTTTCGACACAAAAACGGCTGCTGGACTCGGACACCAGCCAGCTGCAGCTGCGCAGTATCCAAAGCCGGGCTTTTGAAACCACCGATCGGGAAAAGATGCTGCGCACGGTAATGGCAACCCTGCAGGATTTCGGCTTCATTCTGCAAGCGGGCGAAGTCGCCCTGGGAACCGTAACCGGGGTCAAGTGGATGAACAGGGAAAGGCTGATGCGAATCACCGTATCGGTGAGACCCCGCGGGGAGACCCAGCTGCTGGTCAGGGCCAATATCCAGATCGGCAAAGAACGGGTGGATGACCCGGTGCCCTATCAACGTTTTTTCTCGGCACTGTCCAAATCCCTTTTTCTCGAGGCACAGCAGGTGGAATAGAAATAGAAACGGTGCGATCGATAAACAAACGATACGGTCTCTCAGGAAAAAAGTCCGGACGCCTCTTCAAGGTTCCGGCGTGTGTCCTGATGGCGGTCATTGGGTTAGCACACCTGTCGGCCTGCGTGGAGTCGCAGGTACAATCGTCCCATCTTCGACTGATGCCGGCATCGCTCGCCAAACGCCAGCTTCAGACCCGGGTTTTCGATACCGACGATGAAGAGATGGTGCTCGCAGCCGGTGCGGCTACCTTGCAGGATATCGGTTTTCTGGTGGACGAAAGCGAAGTGCAGCTGGGCTTGATCGTTGCTTCCAAAGAGCGCAGTGCCATTCAACCGGCCCAGGTCACAGCAGCGGTACTCGTGAGCATTTTGACCGCCCTTGCCGGAAGCGCCCAGTACCCGGTCTACGATGAGACCCAGATCATGCGGGTCAGCCTCGTGGTATCGCCGGTTGAAGGCGAGCGATCCGGTACCGCCGTGCGGGTCACCTTTCAACGAATCGTCTATGACAGCAAGGGGGGGATATCGAAAAGCGAACCGTTGGGCACACCCGAGATCTACCAGGAGTTTTTCGCCAAATTGTCAAAGGCGCTTTTCCTGGAGGCAAACGAAATTTAATGACGCGTATCTTCCGGACTCGATTTGCACTCGTGCCGCTGGCAGTATCTCTGCTGGCATCGTGTGCGCCGGCAATAAATACGCGTGATATCATCTTCGAGGATCAAACCACGCAGCTGCAAGTTCGCAGCATCCAATCCCGCACCTTCGAACTGACCGATCGCATCAAGACCATGCGGGCGGTGATCACCACCCTTCAGGATCTCGATTTCGTCATCAACCAGGCCGACGCTCCCCTTGGCATTATCACCGCCACCAAGCTCAAAACCTATAATCTTCATGTGACGGTCAAAGTTGACGATCAGAGCAGCGGGCGGATACGGGTGCGCCTGCAAATGTCTGCCGGCACTTTCTCATTGGCAGAAGGCGTTTACCAGGAGTTTTTCACGTCACTGCAAAAAAACATGTTTGTGAAGCGACAGCTCAGTTTCTATCCATCTTACCGCAGCGTCCGGACATCGATCGAAAAATAAAAACCCTGCAGCCTGCTGCAGGGTTTTGTTTTTTCACTCATGTCGCTTTGGGGCTTCAAAATCCTTTCAAAAAACAGTCTTCAGAACCCGTAGCCCAGCAATGCCATTGCGGAAAACCCCGACAGATCCAGCGATGTTTCGGTGGCACTGGTCGTTGGGGTCGGTTTGTAGAGAATGCGGGACATTCTTCATATTTACATCCACACCGGATACTGTATCAAAGGGCCATGCCACTGAGTACCGTAATGAGGCGCCTTCTGACCGGGTATGCCATCAGCTTTAACCGTCGGCATCGCAGGTGGGGCCATCTTTTCCAGAATCGCTACAAATCTATCCTGTGCCAGGAAGAGACATATCTGTGAAACTCACCCGGTACATTCACCTAAATCCCCTCAGGGCCAATTTGGTAAACGGTTTAAAAGAGCTGGATCGTTACAAATATAGCGGGCATGCGATTATCCTGGGGCGCCGAAAAAACTTCTGGCAGGATACCGACTATGTCCTGAAGCGATTTGGGGAAACGCGATCTGTGGCAAGACGAGAGTATCGCAAATTCGTCAAAAAGGGTGTCGATCGTGGAAAAATGCAGGAGTTAACCGGAGGCGGCCTGGTGCGAAGTGTCGGAGGATGGTCGGCGCTTATAGGCCATGCGCAGGGCGAAAACCAATGTAAAGGGCGATGAACGCATTTTGGGCGATAGTGATTTTGTGCTCCAATCCCTCAAAGAGTCCGGGGAACAGCTCGAACGCAAATACAAAATACGCACACAGGGATGTGACCTGAACAAGGTTGCCGGCCGGGTTGCAGATGCACTGGGCATTGAAATCAGGCAGGTGTTTGCAGCCGGAAAAAACCGACAAACGGTCAAAGCACGGAGCCTTCTGTGCTACTGGGCTGTCAGAGACGTCGGCATGACCATGACTTTTCTGTCAAAAAAACTGGGGCTCTCTCTTTCGGCAGTCAGCCAATCGGTAAAGAGAGGCGAACAGATCGCCACGGAAAACAGGTTCCGCCTGATGCCATAAAAATATGCAAATATGAAAACGTGCCTTAAAAACTTACAATCACATTTCTCGAATAAATTGATTAAAAGCATGCATTAGTGTTTAATTGCCTTCTCAAGGTGTTCTTTCCTGCTTATAAATTCTGAAAAACTTTCTCGTTTGGCCATCTCAAGCTGAATATCCTCCAGGTTATCCACGATAGGTAGTCGGCCGTAGGAGTGACATGCCGCCACGGCAGCATGGACATGTTCTGGCGGGGTTTCAGCAGCAATATGGTTAAGATGAATCATGCACTGGCCATCTCGACCCATCTTATCGATAAACAGCTTGATCCGATCCACAATTGCCGCGATCGGTCCATCCTTAAGGAGGGTTGCATCAAAGCCTGCGGTCACTGGAATGTTATGTTGTGATGCATAGCTTTTCACTCTATCAGGTCCCAGGTCATAAAGATCAGGATCCAGCACGCTCAATGCTATGGGGCAGCATGATAATTTTTGTACAAAGAATCGCTCCGGATCCTGGCTCTTTGCATCCCCCCAGTTGCCCCTGGTTATCAGATTTCCACCCAAGTTTTTCCTAAGCCTATCTGTGTAGGCGACTACAAATTCATCCATCATATCTAAAGTGATCAGCGGCGGAGATGCCCATGCATCGCGCCCATCCATAAGTAAGGCTGGAATGCCAACGTCTTTGCGCATGGCTTCTATGTAGGGTGACAGGACGTCATCGCAAAGAAATCGGAAAAGGCGATGCACAAATGCCGGTCTCGTGAACATATCGACCATTAGATTTTCATATCCCCTGATGTTAACGGCCAGGCTGAATGGCGAGGTAAAGTATGCACGATCGAGCTTACCGGTTATTTCCAGATAATTCCGGTTGACTTCCAGAACCCAGGGCATTCGACCAGATGTATAAGGATCCGAAGGAATGAGGTGATCGAGGTCCGAGGGAACCCCAATCAGTGGACAGGTTCTATCGGCATCGGGTATCCCATCAGGGTAATAGACGATCTTTTGCCCTAACGCCTCGGCCTCAATATTATAGACGTCCCAAAAGTTACTGATTGTATCAAACTGGTAGTATTCGGTGACTAAAAGCTGTGTACCTACAAAAGTTGCCGCATCGGTGAAAAACCGCTCTGTTGGAACACCGGCAAGACAAGCGGTGTGGTCGTTGCTTTGGGCGCCAATGATAATGTGCTGATCCGCTTCAGAATTGTTCAGGTCTTTTTTGGTTGGCATACTGGTATTGGCTATCCGTTTTGGTTTTAGTTGGGTGAACGTACGAGTTCACGGATTTCACATAGATGGGCAGCCATCAAATCCCTTGCCTCTTCTGGTTTTGCTTCTATAATGGCCAGAACAATTTTTTGGTGCCCGTGTATGGAAAGTTGTTTGCGGGGAGCACTTTGCGAATACTCATGCCGGCTTTTTGAAAATATATGTCCCAACATTTCGATAATTTGCAACAGAACAGCATTACCGGTTGCCCTGGATAGAGCAGGATGTTTTATAAGAATTCCCTTTTCAGAACACAATAAGGAAAAATCCGCGGTTGTGTGAGGCCACAAGGTGTATGCCCATATGCAGTGGAACCCGATCTCCCGTATCAGCCATCATACGGTAATCCTCTGCCGGAATTTTATGATCGTCAAGGGATATTATGTCAAGCCGGCGAATTTCGCCGGAAATCCTGGTCGGTCGGTTCCGATTCCAGATTGCGTAAATGGGTCACCCATTTACTATGATATAACGTGCCATATTCTCCAGGGATTTCTCATATCGCGGCAAAATGCGCGAACCGGCATAACCGTTGAACCCGGTGTGCCGTCATTTGTCCAGAAGAGCAATCATACCTTGAGAGATTTTGCCCTTTGCCAGGAGCATTTTGAGTATTTTGTGCCGGAATATCCGCTCCAGGGCTTTGGTATCTGAGGTCGGTGAGACTGAAAACATGCCGCTGTCATGAAAGCAGCCGTCTGAAATCAGGAAATGCGGGTGGGGTGATACCCGAGAAATTCCTCGAAGGTCTGTATGGCTACAACTGCACCGGGCACAACCCTTTTATCCCGCAAACCGTATGTGTAAAACGCGTTCAATGACTCCCATCCACATCGGTTCAGTTCGGAAAGAAGCTTGCGGTTCCCGGATCAAGTCCGGGACAGGCTGCAAGAAAATATCTCCATAGGATTTTTGTTTCCAAACCGCATACTGCAGTCGACAGTGTTCACAAAAGTCGCAGTGGCTTAATAACAAAGCAGGGCGGTGGTCGGTATCCATTATTACAGGTGATTATCGCGACAGAAAACCTTTGCATGCCTGACGTATCCCAACAGGTATATAGAAAACAGCTAAAGTTTTGCTTGCCCGTTGTCTGTTAAAACAAACAGGCCGCTGACGAGTCGTTCTGTGCCCCTAAATTCATTTGACCGCACACATTTTTCTTTAGTATTCTCCTTTCTGTTCCTGATATATCGCTTTCACTCAATCCTTTGAACAAATATTGGAAATTATGATGGGCGGTGTTACCCAGAGACAACGATTTTTGGGAAGCCTTCTGGGCAATGGTATTGACAGGTACCCGTTTTTCGATCTCGAGCCAGACGAAGACACACTCGGAAGATGGCATAATGAGGGATTACCCAGGCAGAAGTCCTTTTCGAAGCATTTTAAGTTGGAGACGCACCATTCTGTTGGCCTCATGCTGCGAAGCTATCCTTTTTACGAAATGGCACAGGATCTTCTCCACGACCCGTCTTCTTTCAAACGGCATTATAACCCTGACCAACGATCCCGTTATGCAACCGGTTTTGTGAAAAAAAGCCGGCGCCTCCATCAGGAAGGGCGGGTCCTTTATGTGGATGCCTCGGGAGGAGGGCTTTTACAGATGCTGGGGGTGGGAGACTGGGAGTCTCTGGTTTCTGCGTGCGATGCGCTTATTGAGGAACCCCGGAAGGTGGAGCGTCTTGTTCAAAGGACAACTGAATTTTACTGCGTATGTCTTGAGAGAGTGCTTTCAAAGGTGTCGGTGGACTATGCTTCCTTCTATGAACCCATTGCATCAAATGCCGGACCTGTAATTTCCCCTGCGATGTTTAAACGCTTCGCCATACCGGGATATAGGAAAGTTATTAATCTCCTGGAGAAGTACCGTGTTCCTCTTCGTATCCTTTGCACCACAGGGGGTGATTTAAGTTCAATCTTGCCAGGTCTCATCGATGCCGGCATTAACGGCCTCTGGATAAGCAATATCCACAGTACCAGCATGAAATATCCAAAGCTTCGTCATCGATTCGGATCTGAAATCGCCCTGATCGGAGGTATTGATTCAACCGCATTGGCCCGGGATGAGGCAGCCGTGAGAAGAGCCGTGGAAGAAACCGTGCCAAACCTTCTTGAAAGCGGTCATTACCTTCCCTGCCTCGATGACAGGCCGCGCAGTGACATACCGTTTGCACATTACAGGCTGTATCGCCAAATTCTTGAAGAAATGGCTCGAAAAGGCTGATCACCCCATGCCGCTCTGGATCAATAGGGGTCAAACCTTGACGGGCTGTTGCCCAAATAGCCATTGAATCGCATGGTTTTAGTTGCTAGGTGTTCATAAACCACTCGAGCACTGAGGTAACCGATTATGATGGGGCG
>CAFBRK010000159.1 GCA_903231505.1 Olavius algarvensis associated proteobacterium Delta 3
CGGGCTGTTGCCCAAATAGCCATTGAATCGCATGGTTTTAGTTGCTAGGTGTTCATAAACCACTCGAGCACTGAGGTAACCGATTATGATGGGGCGTGTTAAACAGAATCAAGGCAAACTGTTTTATACTCGTTTAAATTTGGACAAACGCATCCGCCAGGATCACCTACTTCGGCAAATCGATAATTTGATCGATTTTGATTTCATTTATGATGAAGTCGAAGATGCCTACGGATCAAAAGGCAACGTGTCGGTTCCCCCACCGGTGATTCTCAAGATGA
>CAFBRK010000160.1 GCA_903231505.1 Olavius algarvensis associated proteobacterium Delta 3
CCTGGCCTGCGTTATTCGAGATTCGCGGTAGTCGGACTACAGCTTCATCTCGAAGTGCCTTGCCCATGAAGGTCTCCATTTGGTGCAATGTCCGGGTTATACGCGTAAATTTTTGAGCAAAAGATCCAGACCCCGGACCTTATGGTTTCGGAACGGAATTCCGACAATCGCTATAAATACGTTCTTTAACAGAAAAGGGCCCAGGCTATGGGTTCGTTGCCGGGCCTTTCATAATAATCTTACAGGTGGGGATATGTCGTCGATACGTGCCTCAGCTGTTCATCTTACGACGGATGCCGGCAAGTCCTAAAATACTTGTGCCGAAAAGCCAGACAGATCCTGGTATCGGAACGGTTGACAAATCACCATCAAGAACGGCAATCGCAAGTCGAGCAGAGGTTTTAAGCGAGATACTTTGTAAACCACCTTCGAAGTCGAACTCCCAAGCCCCTTCGGGACTTGGCGAGTATTCCGTAGATGACCAGTAGCGGCTTGGTAACAAATTTTCGAATTCTCCGGTGTTTATCGTTTGATCACCAGGTCCGTTATCGAGTTCCAAATAATAAAGATGCCCCATTTCCGATGTTGTTTTCGAATGGCCAAAGAATGGATTGTCCCCGCTGCTTGGCAGCCTCCAGCTGTTAAATATCGTTCCATTGAATTCTACCTCAAGATTGCTTGCCCAATCCATTTGGCTATTCCAGTTATCTGCTGATCGAGAAAAATCCAGCCACGTAATGTCCAATGCTTCGTGATAGATGAGTTGGTATTGCCCCCCGTTGCCGGCACCAGCGCTTGTTATTTCTCCCGTACCAATCACCATCATTGCGGCTGCATCATTTTCAGAAAAAGCTAAGACCATGAGCAAAGATAACAATATGATTTTGGTTCTCATGTCCATTACCTCCTCTGAGATGTTGCGGCGTCGGATCAAAATCCCCTAAAATGGAAAGCCGAATCACCTTACTCGGCAGCCCGGCTTTCTCTCACTACATGGATCTGTGGCACCGCCCCGGAGAGACCCGTGGCTTTCCGTCCCTGTCTTACGGCAGGTTTGGCTTTATCATTGGATTTGTTACATGCAACTTATTTAGAATATGCAAGAATTATGCAAAAAACACCTTATTTAAGAATTACTTGTAAATCTAATAAGTTACCGATGAGGGGAGATTGAAGAGTCGACGATCTAAGGAGCCGATTACCACTTTTGGGAAAAACGATAACCAGCCACAGAGGGAATCCGGTACGGGTCTTTGAATGTCAGCAGGGATTCCAAAACATACAACCGGGAAGGGTTTTAGGCCATCTCACATGATGTGGCGTCAAGAGGTCGAGGGTGTTTATATCCGATCTTTGAAAGATAAGTTGTGTTCACCACCAGAATTAGTGCACGCAACTTCATCAAATTATGGAAGGCGCACAAGGCGGCGGCGATTAACCTAATGAACGGGTTGAGGTCACCATCGAAAAGTTCCACGTCAGAAAATGTCAGAAATCCGGATTTTCCCGCCATATCACAACATGCTAACACCCAGTAAATTTCTATTGGGTGAAGGTTTATACAGGCATGTCTCCAAAAAGCTTATTAAAAAAGGGTTTAGAAGAAATAAACCTCCTAAACCCTTATAAACAGTGGTGGAGCTGAGGGGACTTGAACCCCTGGCCTCATGACTGCCAGTCATGCGCTCTCCCAGCTGAGCTACAGCCCCGAACAAGAATTATGTGTCTATCTGAAACAAGGGGGCTCTGTCAATACATAATGCGTTGCGGGGGGAGGCGACCATAGGAACGTGTTGACAAAGATCCATAAGAGAAATAAAATATATCGTTTACGACAATATAATAAATTGATATCATTCAAAATTTGAAGTTTCCGGAAAGCGCCGGGAGCTTCCGTGGTTCGGATGGATTCCCGGAAGCCGACATGGCGGCCGGGGCTGATCAAGCCATTTCAGAAGAAAGGAGGCGTCATGAACTCAAGACACTTCACGCCGCCATATGACGAGCCGGAACAACCGGAGGGAATGTATAAGGAATTCAACGCCACCGAGTTGTACTGTACCCGTTGCAAACAGTCGGTCCCGGTGCGTGAGCGTTTGTTGCTGGTCCTGCCGGATGGTGAAAAATTCGAATACCTGTGCGGGCTCTGCGGGAACTCGGTTGGCTCAAAAATGGATAAAAGCAAACGCCCCCTGTCCATTATTGTATAAAGCGATAACGGGGATGCGACCAACGGCGCGAACTTCTAACACTATATGGAACCCATGGGGTTCATAAAACCGATCCACGGTTTTATGCGAGGGTAAACACTATGCTCAGGTTAATGCGGGATTATGCGACGAGTTGGATGATCAAGTTCATCCTCGGTGCCATCGTGATCGTTTTTGTTTTCTGGGGGATCGGAAGTTTCACAGACGAGAGGACCACCCGGGTAGCCGTGGTCAACGACCAGGCCATCAGCATCGAAGCGTATCGGAACGCGTACAATAACATCGTGGAACAGCTTCGCCAGACATTCGGCAATCGTTTGGATGACGAGATGCTCAAGTCCTTTAACGTCAATCAACAGGCCATCGATGGGCTTATCGACCGGGCGCTGATCATCCAGGAAGCCGAGTCCATGAACCTGCGGGTTACCGATGAAGAACTGGCCGACGCCATTCGCGGTATTCCGGCGTTTCAGAGGGCGGGGGTATTTGATACCGATCTATACCGGCGTGTGCTGGACCAAAATCGCATGACCCCCGAGCAGTTTGAAATGAGCCAGCGGGATGCGATGCTCGCCGACAGGATGAGCAGCCTGATGACCTCGAATATCAAAGTGGCCGATGGGGAGGCCATGGAATGGCACCGCTGGCAGAACGCGGCGGTCGATGTGGAGTATGTGCTCTTTAACCTTTCCGGATTTAAAGAAGTTGCCCCGACAGAAGACGAGATCGCCGCCCACTTCAACAAGGATCCGAGCGCTTACCAGACCGAACCGAAAGTGAACGTCCGTTACATCAAGTTCGAGCCCGGCTTGTATACAGATGAGGCGATTGTTCCCAACGACGATATCGAAAGTTATTACCTGGCCAACGCCGCGGAATTCAAAACCGAAGAAACCGTGCAGGCCAGGCACATCCTGATCAAGGTGCCGTCCGATGCGCCGGAGGGCGACGTTGAGACGGCTCGTGGGAAGGCAGAGGACGTCCTGGAAAAGATCCGCAACGGTGCGGATTTTGGGGACATGGCCCGTCAATACTCTGAAGGTCCGTCAAATATTCGTGGCGGCAGCCTCGGTGCGTTCAAGCGGGGCGATATGGTCAAGCCATTTTCGGACAAGGCATTCGCCATGAATGTCGGTGATGTGAGCGATCCGGTCAGAACCCGATTCGGCTGGCACATTATCAAGGTAGAAAAGATCAACCCAGCGAAAACGGAATCCCTTGAAGAGGCCACGGTTGAGATCCGCCGCAAACTTACCCAGAACCGGGCAAAAAATCTGGCCTTCGACGCGGCAGAAGCTGTCTTCGACCAGTCGTTTGAGGGGGATGATCTTCTGATGGCGGCCAAAGCCAGGGGAATGGCTGTGCAGACGACCCCTCCCATCACGCGCCAGGGCCCGGCCCAGGGTGTGAAAAACCGGGGTAAATTCGGGGATGTCGCCTTTGGGCTTCCGTTGATGGAAATCAGCGATATCCAGGATTTTGACGACGGCTACTACCTCCTCCAGGTCGTGGAAAAAATACCTGCGGCCATCCCCGAGTTGGAGGCTGTCAAGGAAGCGGTGCGCGCCGACGTTATAAAACAGCAACAGGATCAACGCGCCCGTGAAGCTGCCGAGGCGTTTCTAACAGCGCTCAAAGACGGAAAAACCATGGCCGAGGCCGGCCGTGACATGAAGGTGCAGCCTGTTCAGAGCGGTTTTTTTAAACGAAACGCGCCCATCCCGGAAATTGGATACGAGCCGGCATTGATCGATGCGGCCTTCACGCTCTCTTCTGATGCCCCTTTGGCTCAGGATGTGCTGAAAGGCCGCAAGGGCTATATCGTCATGCGCTTTTTGAATCGGAAATACCCGGCGCCAAACGAGTTCGAGACGGAAAAAGACAATGTCGTCCAGATGCTGACGCGGCAAAAGCAGCAAAAAGCGTATCGTGAATGGCTGACCCAGGTCAGGGACCAAAGCAGGGTCGAAATCGAAGAAGAGTTTTTGAACTAGCCACGGGAAAACTTTCGAGGTGGAGGATCAGGCGCTATGGCACGGGATCAAGAAAAGGGCGAGAAGAAATTCTCAACCAAGAAGTGTTACGAATGCTTTGAGCACATGAAGCTGGATGCCATCGAATGCCCTTTCTGCAAGTCGCGAGTCGGATCGGTGGATCGCAACGGGATCGCCAAGAAACCGGTAGACTGGATTTCATACGCTGTCTTTCTGGTGGCGCTGGCTGCCCTTGCGTTGTTTGTCTGGAAGGTTTTCCTGAATTGACCCCACGGGGATATGTCGTCGTGAAGGTTCCGGGAATTTCGCAAGGGATACCCCGATACCAAAGGAAGAGTGCATGGAAAAACTGGATGATGCCGACAGAGCGCTTCTCATGCGACTGGCCCGGTCGACGGTTGCTGCAGAATTGAAGAAGGAAGAAGCGGTTCGTCAGCCGGAGCCGTTGCCGCCCGTACTTCGGCAAAAGCGGGGGTGCTTCGTCACACTCCACAAAAAAGGGATGCTGAGGGGGTGCATCGGGACGATTGAACCGGTAAAGCCCCTGGCCGAAGGGATAGCGGAAAACGCCATCAATGCCGCATTTTTCGATCCCCGGTTCCCCGCTCTCAGCCCGGAGGAGTACGGCGAAGTGGACCTGGAGGTCAGCCTCCTGACCGTGCCTGAGATCCTTGAGTTCCGCGACAGCAGTGATTTGCTTGAAAAGCTCGAACCCGGCGTGCACGGTGTGATCTTGTCCAAAGGGTGGCATCGGGCCACATTTCTCCCCCAGGTTTGGGACCAGATTCCGGACAAGAAAGTGTTTTTGCAGCATCTCTGTCAAAAGGCCGGTATGGAGAAAGACTGCTGGACGGATCCGGACGTGGAAGTCCAGGTTTACACGGCAGAACACTTTTCAGAATAGATATTGGGTATTAGGTATTTGGTACTCGGTATTGGGTATTTGGTACTCGGTATTGGGTGCCTTGGAAGCTCTCGATAGAACCGAATACCGAGTACCAAATACCCAATACCTAGTACCGGTCATAATACCCGTCGATACCCACCTCCAGACGCTCCAAGACATCCGATGGAATGTACTCCAGAAAGCGTGAGGGGTGCGTAAGGAACATATCGGCGCCGCGGTCATAACCCTGAATCGGGTAGGTGAAGTGGAGACGCTCCCTCGCCCGTGTCGCGGCCACATACATCAACCGCAGTTCCTCCTCGAGTTCCGTCTCGTTCCGTAGCGCGTGGATGGAAGGAAAACGGCCGTCAAGGGCCCAGATCACGAATACCGCCTGCCATTCCAAGCCCTTGGCCGAATGAACCGTGGACAGCACAAGATGATCGTGGGACGGTGCACGCGAAGACAGTCTGTTCTCGATGCTCGCGGTCGGCGGTTCCAGGGCCATATCGGCCAGAAACTCTTCTATGTTCCTATAGCGCTCCATGATTGCCAGTAACTGTTCCAAATCTTTTGCTCTTTTCGGGTAATCGTCATAACGACCTCTGAGCAGCGGGAAATAGTAGGCAAGTAACACTTCACCGATTTCAAACAGGGACATGGGTTCTCTGTCCAAGGTCGAAAACAGGGCCTTGAGATTTTCGACGCCCTCCGGGTTTCTCGACTTTTGACTGATTGACAGAAATCCAGAATGACCGGTGCCCTCGTGTTGAATCGCATTATAGATGACCTGGGCGGTTTTCGGGCCGATTTTTTCGATAAGCAGCAAAATTCGATACCAGCTGACGCGATCCGCAGGATTGGCGATCACTTTCAAGTGGGCCAGCACATCCTTGATATGGGCCGACTCCACGAACTTGAAACCACCGTATTTGATAAACGGAATATTTTCCCGGCCCAGTTCGATCTCCAGGTCAAAGGAGTGAAATCCGGCCCGAAACAGAATCGCGATTTGATGAAGCGGCACCTGTTGCTCCCGGAGCTCCATAATTTTTTCCACAATATAGCGCGACTGAGTGTTCTCGTCGCCGGTAGCGACCAATACCGGCAAGTCGCCGCCCGTCTTTCGGGTAAACAGGGTTTTGGAGAACTTTTGCTGTGCCTGCTCGATAAGGCAGTTGGTCAGCGTTAAAATGGGTTGAATGCTTCGGTAGTTTTCCTCGAGCCGGATAATTTTGGTGTCGGAGAACATCTCGGGAAAGCGGAAAATGTTTTCAAAGTTGGCCCCTCTGAAGGCATAGATGCTTTGCGCATCGTCTCCCACGACCATGACATTCCGATGAATTTCGCCAAGCCGATACACGATGTCCGCCTGAATGTGGTTTGTGTCCTGATATTCATCCACCATGATGTACCGGTAGGCTGCCGATAGACGATCTCGAATATCCGGATTTTGCACGAGTAACATCTGCAGGTAGATCAACAGATCGTCATAGTCGAGAAATTGATGTTCCCTTTTACGCCGGCGATAGGCAGTCGCCATTGCCAGTATGTCGTCAAGGCAGGAGGTAAAATGAGGGTAGTCGTCGTAAACGACGTCCTCGATCGCCTGTCCTTTGTTCACCGAGCGGCTGATGATGTTCGCCAATGTTTGCTTTTTGGGGAACGACCGTGTCCTGACAGAAGGGCCCATCTCCTTTCTGATGATTCCCAGGAGGCTCTCGGAATCGGCCCTGTCAAGGATGCTAAAGCCGGCAGTATAGCCAACGCATCGAGCATGTCGTCTCAAAACCATATTCGCGAAAGAATGAAATGTCCCGCCGGCAACCCTTGCACATCGGTCATCGAGAAGATCGGCGGCGCGCGCCAGCATTTCTTGCGACGCCTTACGGGTAAACGTTAAAAGAAGAATCGACTCGGGCGGGACCTGTTCTTCAACCAGACGTGCCACGCGATAGGTGATCGTGCGGGTTTTCCCGCTTCCGGCGCCTGCAATAACCAGCAAGGGGCCTTCTGTGTACTCGACGGCTTCCAACTGGACCGGGTTTAGTTCATCGCTGTAGGGAATCCGAAGCGCTCTATCAAAATTCTTTCCGGAAAAGATGTCGGAGGACGGGGCCATAAACAAATCCATACCTATTGGATAGAACAAATCTCTTTGAAGTGTTGCGGAACTGATCTTTCCGATCCCTTCCGAAAGGGGTGCCGGAAAAACTCTATCTTTCACAGGTTAAAACGGTTGTCAACACTTCGGTTGAGCCGAAAAATACCGGAAAAGATCTAAACCAAACCTCGGGATAGATACCGATATGAGCATAACTTGTTGACAATTCTATTTTCTTGTATTAGTAGCACATTTGACTACCAGTAGAAATTTTTCCTTCAACTCACAAAAGGAGGTCTGAAATGGTTAAAAGACTGCAAACCCAGCTAAACTCCGTTTCTAAACAACTGGCGGAGTTGTCCAAGAAGGTAGACAAATTAAACAAGCAGTTGGGCCAGGTCGCTGCCGCTAAAGCGCCGGCGAAGAAAGCTCCTGCAAAGAAAAAAGCCAAAAGCGTGAAGAAGGCAGCTCCAAAGAAGAAAGTTGCCAAGAAGGCTGCTCCCAAGAAAAAACCTGCCAAGAAGGCTGCTCCCAAGAAGGCTGCTCCCAAAAAGGCTGCTGCCAAAAAGGGCGCTACCGTGCTGGACTCTGTCTACGATGCGATCAAGCGCAGCAAGGCAGGCGTGACGATCGCCTCCCTTAAGGCGAAAACCAAACTGGAAGCCCGTCAGCTCAGCAATGCACTCTACAAGCTGTCCAAACGGGGCGATATTACCGCCAAATCTCGCGGCGTGTACGTAAAAAAGTAGAGACGGCATCCATGGGCATCACCTGCCGGTCGCTTGCCCGGGCGGCACGTGGCAGCATTTACCGGCCCCCGGTGGTCGGCAACGTGGGACACCTGCCCTGATCCCTTTACTGTGGACTGTGCTCAGACGCATTCCGTGGTTCAACGGGCCGTTTTACAGCGTTAACACACCCTGCCTGCACTAAAAAAGTCTTCACTGTGGCACAACGGTCCAGTGAAGACTTTTTTTTGGCGCCCTGATGACCATCTATCATATCCAACCTGCCTACGGCAGGTGCCGTAAAAGTGTTCCGACAGGTGCGGGCCGATCTTCGTGAAACGGAACAGGCCTCCGGCGAGTCGTTTATAGCGATTGCCGGAATTGCGGTCCGATTCATTTTGCGATCAACGGATCACTGCAAAGCCCGGCGACTCTGCGGTTATCGTTTCCATATGGCTGCAAACGGAACATACGTATGGTAACCACCTTAAAATCTCGTTGCTCAGCGTGATGATCGGGCGTGTTGTATTTTCCTAACTCTGCGTTATGTTCAGACCGTTGACGGCATACCACACATCGAAAGGGCAGCATTGACATCATGGTGGTTCCTAAAAAATACATGTTTCGCATGACCCTGACCGCTCTTTTCCTGCTGCAGGTGCTCGGTCTACTCGCCTGCAGCCAGACAAACCCGGGCGCGACGGTTTCCACGCTTTCGGCGGCCCATCAAACAACTCCTCCGTGGCCCCATGAGCTCAGCGATCTCGAGCCCGATCCAGCCGTAGTTTTTGGGCGATTGCCCAACGGCTTCAGATATGTGCTCATGCACAATACCGAACCGCAGCATCGTGTCTACATGCACTTGAATATTCAAGCCGGTTCACTTTTCGAGACGGAAGAGCAGCGCGGTTTGGCACATTATCTGGAACACATGCTGTTCAACGGGTCGACCCACTTCGAACCGGGAGAACTGGTCAAATACTTCCAGAGCATCGGTATGCGGTTTGGTGCGGATGCGAATGCCCACACGGGATTTGACGAAACCGTTTACGACATTCGACTCCCGGATGGCTCACGGGACAGCATCGAACAGGGCCTTCTTGTGATGGGCGATTACGCCGAAGGTGCACTGCTGCTGGAATCCGAGGTGGAACGTGAAAGAGGGGTGATCCTTGCTGAAAAGCAAACCCGCGATTCGGCATCCTATCGCACGTTCAAAAAAGCCATGGCCTTTGAATTTCCGGATGCCTTGGTGTCGAAAAGACTGCCCATCGGTACCGATGAGGCCCTTCGTGCCGCGGACCGGAAAGAACTTAAAGACTTCTACGATACCTGGTACCGACCCGAAAGGATGGTCCTGGTGATGGTCGGCGAGTTTGAGATCGACGTCGCGGAGTCGCTCATCAAAGAACGATTCACTTCCCTGCAACACAGAGCGCCGGCGATCCCGGAGCCGGATCTCGGACCGATCAAGCACACAGGCACTCGTTCATTTTACCACTTCGAAAGGGAGAGCGGCACCACCTCCGTCGCCATTGAGAAGTTAACGCGAATTCCGGAACAGTCCGATTCGGCAGCTTTCCAGGAAGACATGCTGGTTCGGGAGATCGCCGATCAGATCGTTCAATATCGTCTCGATGCCAGGCTGAGCAGACCGGACGCGCCGTATACCAGTGCAACGATCAGTTCCGGAATTTACCTGAGTCGGATTCGATACTCTGAAATCACTGCCGACGGAGACCCGGAACGCTGGCAGGAGACCCTGGCAGAAATCGAACAGACGCTTCGGCAGGCGCTGGTTCATGGATTTACCCAAGGGGAACTGGACAGGGTGAAGAAGGATTACCTTGCCGATCTGAAGAAGGCTGCCCGGACCGCGTCTACCCGGGAGAGCCGTCGTCTTTCCCGGACTATCATACGAAGCTTGAACAGCAATCAGGTTTTCCTTTCGCCGGCTCAGGAGCAGGAACTCTTTTCTCCGTTCATCGAAACCCTGGATCTTCCCACCGTAGAAAGGGCGTTTCGAAATATCTGGCGTCCCGACCACCGCCTGGTAATGGTGACCGGAAATGCGCAATTGGCGAACGGCGACAAAGATGTCTTGACGGCGTTTCAGACGAGCACCGCGCAACGGGTGGCACCGCCGAGACCTGCTGAAGCGGTGGCGTTTCCTTATTTGCCGGAGCCTGATCACATCGGACGGATCACGGACCGGAGGACCATAGAGGACCTGGGGCTGACCCAGGTCGAGTTCGACAACGGCGTTCGGCTGAATGTGAAGCGCACCGATTTTAAAGCAAACGAAGTACGCATCACTGTCAGCTTCGGTTCCGGGAAGTCCTCCGAATGGACAGACAGGCCCGGGCTGGCTAAGTTCAGTGAACAGGTCGTTAACGAAAGCGGATTGGGGCGCCTTACCGCAGAAGAGCTGGCCAGAGCCACGGCCGGGACCAACACGGCCGTTGTTTTTCGGGTCAAGGGGGATTCTTTTCTGTTCGAGGGTAAAAGCGTCCCGGATGAGGTACCGCTTCTATTTCAACTGCTGAATGCCCATTTCCTGGATCCGGCGTTCCGTGACGATGCCTTTCAGCTTGTGAAACAGCGTTTTCGCCAGGAATATGCCGAGCTGTCCAGATCGGTGGATGGCGGCATGGAATTATCGGGGACCCGGTTTTTAGCCGGCGGCGATTCACGTTTCGGTTTTCCGAACCTTTCTGAGATCGATGCGATCCGATTGGAAGACATCGAACGGTGGATTTTAGCGGCGCTTCAGAACGGACCCCTGGAGGTGTCGGTGGTGGGGGATGTTACGGAAGAGATCGTGATCCAATCGGCGGCGCAATACCTCGGCAGCTTGCCGCGCCGAATGGCCACCGACACGGTTCGGACCGACCTGCCGTCTTTTCCGAAAAGCCAGTCCCGGGAGCTGACGGTGCAGACCAAAATTCCGAAAAGTCTCGTTGTTGTGGCATATCCGACTGCCGATATATGGGACATCCGGCGAACCCGGCGGCTGTCGGTGCTGGCCGGTGTCTTTTCCGAGCGGCTGCGGGAAGAGATTCGGGAAAAGCTGGGCGCTGCCTATTCGCCAAGGGCTTACAACGCCCCCAGCCGGGCCTATGACGGCTACGGTGTATTAAAAGTGGTGATTCCCACCGATCCGGGGAGGGTTACCGAAGTGATTGGGGAAGTGAAGCGTATCGCCGCATTACTGGCCAGGGAGGGCGTCACGGATGATGAACTTCGGCGTGTCGTTGATCCCATGGTGGCTGGAATCAACGATATGCGCCGGGACAACCGGTACTGGCTCAATACGGTATTGACTGGAGCCACCCGTTATCCGCAGCAGCTCGATTGGTCGCGGAGCATTGAGAAAGATTACGCAACCATTTCCACAGAAGAGGTTTCTGATATCGCGAAAAAATACCTGGAAAACAGCACGGCCGCAACCGTGGTCATCCGTCCGGGTGCAACGATGGGGTCATAGAGCGGGGACAGTGAATAACGTATGATCGGATCATTGGAAAGTCTGCAAACCGGACGGGTCCGGCGGTCGTAAACACCATCCGGCATATATGCCACATTTCACCTGCGCGTAGAAATCAACCCTTCTCGTCCGGCGATATCAGTTTCAGGGGATCGGAGATAAAATTATCGATTTCCCATTCCGAAACAAGAAAAATCCATTTTTCAAATAGACGTCTTTGTCTTTCGACCTGTGTTGCAGATTCGGGGGGTGGTTCCTCCGGAGATCCATTTTCACCCTCGATCACATCGACGCCCACCTGCACCGGATACAACGCATTCTCATCGCCGACGTCTTCCTTATTTCCGATTGTAACGGTATATCGTCGTCTGTCTGAAAGGGTATACTCAAAGCGATGTCGTCCTGAAATCGGTTTTTCTTTAGCCTGCACGTCCTCTATTCTCAACGGTGTGAGAGCTTCAGCGACGCGTTTGAGTTCGGCCGGGGCCACCGCTCCGGATGCCGGCACGGGTTTTAGCTCGAAGTCCATCCCGGGCGCCGATCGGATGAGGGTATACAGGGATTTTCCTGAGGCGTTAGAGAAGCATTCGACACGAAGCACCTGATCTGTCTCGATGTTTAACAGTTCTCTGTTCAGCCATTCGACAGGGGTTGTTTGGAGAAATTTAAAGGTTTTGTCGACCAGGTAAATCGTGGCGCCATCCGCCGGCATCACATACTGTCCGCCCGAACCGGAGTCACTTTGACGGGCAGTTCCAACCACCAGGTCGACCAGGGCGGTGCCCTGCTCGGTTTCGAATCGGACTCGGGTCCCTTTTTGGGTCGACGGCACGTCGCTCGTTTCAGGTATCAGCAGCGCCAATCGGGTTTGAATCTCTTTCGATGCCTGAAAACTGCGTCCGATTTTCAGGTCCTGGACCTTTTTGACGAGTTCGGCGATTCTCGAAAATTCTGCCGGAAAGCCGTTCCGGTTGACGACGACCCATCCGTCTTCCGTGTTCCGGAACGCCACACGACCGTCGTGACCGGTGATGCGGATACGGGCAATATCACCGACCATAAGGTCTTCGAAAAGTCTTTGTCCCATGGGCGTTTCTCTAACCGACCTGTCCCCAGGCCGAAATATTACAAACGCCAGCCCTGCCAGCACCACGACGGCAGTCGCCATCACCCCAAGTGTCTTTAGTTTCATCGTGCTCGATCCATCCTCACTCGGAAAAACCTTTCCTACGCCGATACAGTCCGTAAAAAACGCCGCCCAGGCTCACCAGAATCGCTACGGCGAAAAGGTTTATGAATTTTATCCGGTTGCCGAGCCGCTCGATGTCCGCGCGAAGATTACGCCGCACGTCCTTGAGCTGGCGGTTGATTCGGATTTTTTCTTCCTGGAAACGCTGAATTTCCGCTTCCTGCTCTTCGCTCAAAATCAGGTTCTGGGAGGCATCTTTCTGTTGCTCAAGCTGCCGGAGCTTGAGATTTGTTTCCTCCACTTTTCGCACCAGCTCCTGCTCCCGGGCCAACCAGCGCGCCTGGGCTTTTTCTTCCAGCTCCTGAACTTTTTCGAATGGTCGCTCGTGGGTTCCCCGGGAACGGATATCGATGAGGTCTTCGGAGCCGGTCATCAATTCAATGCTGTTAAGTAGAAAGTTCAAGTTGTCGTTGAAAATATTGGCGATTTCAAACCCGAGAAAATTCTGCCGATTGACATAATATCCATCGAAGAGAAAATCGGTATCGGCCATAATCAGCAGCGTCGATGGCTGTCGGCTTTCGGACAAATGGGGGGAGAGCTCTCTGTCTGCGCCCGTATCCGTATCGGTCTTGCCGGTACCCGCGGGCACGGGGTTGCCTTCCGGAAACGCCGTCTTGAAGGAACCCCGAAGAATGACGGCCAGATCGTAGATTTCCGCTGTCGCCGTGAAGTCCCGCCGCAGTTCGCTTGCCCCGAATTGCGTTTTGAACGCATCCGTCAGGCCCGAGTAATTGCTCGACCGGAGCAGCGCTTCATAGGTAACGGAATGATCGGGAATTTTTTCGATCATCCCGACCACCGGCAGCAGCATACCCTCCAGCTTGGCGGTGATCACACTGTCGGCATTAAATGATTCCGGTTTTAGCGACACCCATAATGGATTTTCTTCGATCTGGCCGTTCTGATCCCGAAGCCGTGTGGCCAGGCCAAAGTCAACCAGAACTTTGGTGGTGTCCATGCGGATTCCGAACTGTTTGAAGAGTTTCGGCAAACCAGAGGATTTGAGCATGCCGGGATTCATATCCATGACCGCAGACGGGTCCACCAGGATCAGCGCGTTGCGGCCTCCAAGAATGTATTGGTCCAAGTAATAGGTCATCTCCTCACTCATATCCCTGGGATGAATGACCAGCAGCAGGTCGATGGCGTCGTCGCTGACCGCCGTCTTTGAAACCGGAGAGATTTCCGTCACGTTGTAGGTCTTTTTCAGTTCCTGGATGAACAACCACGGCTGTCCCTGGCCGGAGGGCTGAAAATTGGTCCTTGCCCCTCCGAAAACCGGCAGACCACTGATGACGCCGATGGTGATTTTGTCCGGTGATTGAACCCGGGCGACAATACGGGTGATGTCGTATTCCAGGCGCTGTTCGGCGGACGGGTCCAGCATCCGGATCGTTTCTTCCTGGTCGGCGGCCACAGCGACCAGGCCAAAATAAATCTGATCACCAGAGGGCAGCTTGATGCCGTCGATGCCGTATTTCTGGGCCCATTCTTCCTCTTCCGAATCGGGTTCCGGATCAAAGATCTCCACCCGTAGTTTGCCCTTGCTGTATAATTCGTATTCCTCGAGAAAATCGATCAGCCGGTTCCCGTAGTTTTTAATTGAGACGGGAATGCCGGCATTGCTTCTGGGATAGAACAGCTTGATGGTCACATCCCGTTCCATCTCGGACAATATTTTTTTCGTTCCGTCCGACAGGGAATAAATGTTGTCATGGGTCAGGTCCCAGCGCAGATTGACACGGGATGCCAGCAGATTCACCAGAACGACAATGACCAACAGCAGAAGCATGCCGCCCACAGAGAAAAGGGACTTGGTGACGTTTTTGTTCTGATCGCTCATGGGTTCCAATCTCTTTGTGTGTCTTTTCGTCGGCCCGTTGAAGAACGTTTTTGAAGTGTTCGGGCTAAGCGGTTTTTCTGTTCTCCAAAACGGCCCCATTGACGGCCAGCATGAAAAAGATCACCGAAAAAAAGTACAGCAGGTCCTTGACATCCAGAACTCCCCGCTTGATGCTGGCATAATGGGGCAGAAAGCCCATCTGGGCAACCAGATCCATCAACCATTTCGGAGCCCACCCGGAAAAAATTTCGGTGATCGGTGGATAACCGGCCAGTATGAAGAACAGGCATATCACGACGGCGATAATGAAGCTGATCACCTGACTCCGGGTCAGCGAAGAGGTCATGGAACCGATGCTGAGAAATGCGCCGGCCATCAGGAAGCTGCCCACATACCCGGTGAAGATAGCGCCCATGTCCGGACTCCCGAGGTAGAGGACTGTCAGCACCATCGGAAAGGTCAGCAGGAGACAAATTCCCAGAAAGGCCCAGGCCGCTAAAAATTTTCCGAGAATCGCCTCGAAAATGGTAATCGGAAGGGTTAACATCAGTTCCAAGGTGCCCAATCGACGTTCTTCTGACCACAGCCGCATGGCGACCGCCGGCACCAGAAACATAAATACCCAGGGGATCCATTCGAAAAAGCTTCGCAGGTCCGCCTGCCCCATCTCGAAAAAATGGTTGATGTAGAAGGTAAAAAAACCGAGTAGCAGCAAAAAGATCACGATAAACACGTAGGCGACGGGTGACCCAAAATAACCGGCCAGTTCGCGTTTGAATATGGCGCGGATAGAGCGAATAGATTCTGCTGTTCTCATCGTACTCCAGTACTCCTTCCGTGACGGAAGATCTTCCGTTGTCAACTGGTCGTAATGGCTCGAAACACCTCGTCCAGTCGTCCTTCTTCGACAAGCAACGAGTGCACCGTGGCGGACCGAGCCGACAGCATCGCTAAAATTCGATCGGCAATGGGCGGTGCATCGGGGTTTTCCGGAAAGATTCGGATGCGGGCATGGCGGTCACTCTGCTCGAGAATCTCCGCGGCCTTGACGCCGGGCTCTGCTTTCAGGAGCATCAGCAGGGCATTCGGCTCTTCGGCGGTGATTCGCACCATAAGACTTCCGTGGGTCGGTGACGTGGCCTTGAGCCCTTGCGGGGTGTCGTCTGCCACAATCTTGCCATTGGCAATAATGATGGCTCGACTGCAGACGGCGTCCACCTCGTCTAAGATGTGTGTAGAGAGGATGATCGCCTTTTCAGCCGACATTTCCCGTATCATGAGCCGGACCTCGTGCTTCTGGTTCGGATCAAGCCCGTCCGTGGGTTCATCGAAAATCAAATACTCCGGGTCGTGCAGAATACTCTGGGCGAAGCAAACCCGCTGCTTAAACCCTTTCGACAGCGTGGCGACGGTCTGGAAACGCACATCCGAAAGAAAGCACTTTTCGATGGTTTCATCCACCCGTGCCTGCTGCGAGCCGCTGTCCACGCCGCGAACCTCAGCGCAGAAATTCAGAAAGTCGGTGACCCGCATCTCCCGATAGACCGGGGCATTCTCAGGCAGGTATCCGATCTTACGACGGGCGTTCAGGGAATCCCCGACAATGTCGCAGCCTCCGATGACCGCTGTGCCGCTGCTGGGTGGGAGAAATCCGGTGATCATGCGCATGGTGGTGGACTTCCCGGCGCCATTGGGTCCGAGAAATCCAAGGATTTCGCCTTTTTCCACCGTGAACGAGACGCTGTTCACAGCGGTCTTCACGTCAAACACTTTGGTCAGTTCCCTAACTTCAATCATGATATTCTCCAAGGGCCGGTGAGGTGCACCGCGCCTGCACGACCCTCCTGGTAAACGCTTGCGTGGGGCTGGGCGGTTCGGTTCAGCACGGCATGACAAAGGCCCCTTGATACACCCTCCGGGAGGGCCCGCCGCAGGTTGGCGACACATCCCAAAAATTCGTACACAGGACTTTTCATACAAAAAAGTGTCCTTATATTAAAATTCGCGGTTTTCTTGGGGAATCGTTTGTAGACCCGCCATAGCTGAAAAATGCGTGGCCCCTAATTCGGGTCGAATCTAATGATTTTTTCATTTTTGTCAAGGATTCTTTGAACTTCCAATGAGTTGCCCCCACGTTGAGGGTTTGCTATGGAGAGTGATCTTTTTTGTTACCCGGACGGTATCGCATGCCCGGGCTCACCGGAAAGGGCTGTGAATGGACCCAGAGAACGTCTCGGCCGATTACCTGAATAACATATGGAAATTTTTTGCATCCCTCCAGTTGACCATTGTCGTGTTGTTGTCGCTTGCCATCACGTCCATCATCGGTACCCTGATCCCCCAAAATGAAGATCCCGGGGTTTACTTTCAGGCGTTTGGCCCTTTTCTCTACCGCCTATTCGATGTCCTGGACATCTTCGACATGTATCATTCCTGGTGGTTCCAGATGTTGATATTATTGTTGACCGCCAATGTGCTGGTGTGCTCCATCGATCGGCTGTCGTTGACCTGGAAAATCATCTTCCCTGGAAATCCCCGGTTCACGCCTGCCCGGTTCCGATCCCGGAAAAACCGTCACGAATTCAAGGCCCCCGTCGTGCCGGATCGTTTATCGGGCACCTACCGGGCCTTCCTGTCGAAGCGGTTCCACCACACCGACATCACCCCCACAGATACGGGTGTCGCCCTGTTTGCCGAAAAGTGGCGTTGGGCCCGCCTGGGAGTGTACGTTGTCCATTTGAGCGTCATCTTATTGCTGATGGGCGGGCTTGTCGGTTCCATGTTCGGATTCGACGGCTTTGTCAACATCCCCGAGGGCGAAAGCGTGGATACCGTCCGCCTGAGAAATTCCTCGGAAACCAAGAAACTGGATTTTGCCATCCGGTGTGACGATTTCGACCTCAGCTTTTACAATACCGGTCAGCCGAAGGAATTCCGGTCCAGTCTGACGATCGTGGAGAACGGAAAATCCGTCCTACAGAAGGACATTATCGTTAACGATCCGCTACGATACCGTGGCATCAATATTTTTCAGGCCAGCTATGGCGAGATGGCACCCCCGCAGAGCCGCCAACGGATTCCGGTTCCGGAAACCATCACCCTGTCGCTCACCAGCACAGAGTCGGGAATGACCTACCAGGAAACCCTTGTTTCCGGTCAAACCATAACCATCCCCGAAGGGGGCGGCACCTTTACCTGGACGTCGTTCAGCCGTGCCGCTGAATTCCGGGGACAGCCCATCGGACCGGCGATTATCGGGAAATTGACGCCCCGTAACGGCGACCCGACGGAAATCGTGCTGCCCCTGCAGTTTCCCAGTTTCGACCGGATGCGCCGGGGGGAATTTGCACTCGCGGTGATCGATCGCCAGCCGGACACGCCCCTTCAACCCGATCCGGTTGAAAAGCGTTACTATACCGGCCTTCAAGTCACCCGGGATCCCGGCGTATGGATCGTGTATACCGGTTTTATCCTGATGATTGCCGGCTGTTTTGTGACATTTTTCATGTCCCACCAGCAGGTCTATGTGGAGTTGTCGGAATCCAGATCCGGCAGCCGGGTCATGGTGACCGGTATCGCCCATCGCAATAAAGTTTCCATGGCGAACCGGGTGGAAGCCATTGCCCGGCAACTTGAAGATGTGAGAGGTTGAGTCCATCCCATGAACCCAGCGTTTTAATGTGTAAGGAGTTGGTATGAACAGCTCGTATTTACTGTCCTTCATCACCTTTATTTATGGCTTTGCGGCGTTTTTATACATCGCGGCGTGGATTTTCAGGAAGGAAGGACCGGGCAAGCTGGCGACGTGGGTTTCGTTGGTGGGCGTGATCGGAAACGGTGCCGGTCTGATGCTACGCTGGTATGAGTCCTATCGACTTGGAATCGGGCATGCGCCACTGGCCAACCTATATGAATCATTGGTGTTCTTTGCGTTCGTGATGGTGATCATCTATCTGGTGGTCGAACGCCGATACCGCAGCCGCACCATCGGCGCGTTTGCCATGCCCATCGCCTTTCTGACCATGGCCTATGCATCGATGGCCCCCCACATCAGCAGCCGGATCCAGCCGTTGATTCCGGCATTGAAGAGCAACTGGCTGATCGCCCACGTCATGGCCTGTTTTGTCGGATACGGGGCGTTTGCCATCGCCTTTGGTGTCAGCTTTATGTATTTGATGAAAAAGGGCCGGGAAACCGACCAACCATCGAGCATGGTGTATATCCAGCCGGTCGTGCTTTTTCTGGCCGTCGCCCTCCTCAACCGGATCCTTATGCAGTACCCCTGGGGTCTTTCGGCTCTGATCGCTCTGGGGGCCTGCGTGTTGGTGTACGCAGCCATGTTCCTGTACCAGCGCATGGCACCGGCGACAAGAGAGCGCCTTCTGGACCGCTTGCCGCAAACGAAAGTGCTCGATGAGCTGAACTATCAGCTTATTATGTTCGGGTTTCTGTTTCTGTCGGCCGGTATTATTACCGGCGCGGTGTGGGCCAACTCCGCCTGGGGCCGATACTGGGGCTGGGACCCCAAAGAAACCTGGTCTCTGATCACCTGGTTCGTCTACGCCACCCTTCTTCATGCCCGGATGATGCGGGGCTGGCATGGCCGACGGATCGCCTACCTGTCCATCCTCGGTTTCATGGCGGTGTTGTTCACCTATTTCGGTGTCAACCTTCTGCCCGGATTGCACAGTTACGGTGCGATGGGCCAATAATTCCCTCGACAAAACCCTTGACAAAAACCCGTCCGGCGGATACATCATCGCATGAATTTTTCGCCCTGCCGCAGGGAATTCCGCAGTGGTCGCGGCTCAAGAATGCGGAGGGGCAAAAACAGCCTGCTGTGCCTGTATAAGTCTGCCTGAAGAGGCAGCGGCCTGTTGTGTTTTTTAACCGCCGGCTTTGCCATCGCGGTGAAGCCATGATGATTGCGACGGAGTGTCCATGAGTACGACAGAAGAGCACGCCAACGAGGTTCCCGCTGAAATAGCCGACAAAAAGGAGACAACACCCGAAACCAAAAAGGAATCCGCCATAGGGTACGTCATCCTTTTCTTTTTTGTCGGTTTGATCGCCAGCCTCATCGTCGGATGGATCATCTTCCCCAGACTCCTTTATTCCCAGAAAAGCCAGCCCTTTGACTTCAATCACGCCGTACACCTGGATCTGGTCGACGAGGGCTGTCAAAGCTGCCACTATTTCCGGGAAGATGGAAGTTTCTCCGGGGTACCCAAGTTGGCCCAGTGCATCGATTGCCATGAAGAGGTCAACGGTGAAGATCCCAATGAAGAAATTTTTGTCACCGAATATGTGTGGAAAGAACGGGAGGTGCCCTGGCTGATCTACTCCAAACAGCCCGACTGCGTGTTTTTCTCCCATGTGGCCCACGTTTCTGAAGACAGCCTGTACGATGGCAAAGACTGTGTCACGTGCCACGGCTATCACGGTGAATCCGAGACACTGCGGCCCTATCAGTACAACCGGATTACCAACATCAGTCGGGATATCTGGGGGCACAACATTGCCGGATTCGCGCGCAACTCCTGGGATCGGGCGAAGATGGACGACTGTGCCAAGTGTCATGCAGAGGCCCGTGACGCCGCCTCACGTCGGAATTTGAAAGCGCCCACCACCCGGTTCATCACGAACATCATCGATGTGGCGTTCCCGGGCACGCGACCTGCCGGAAAGGGCAGCAGCGTCCAGACCGAGCGGGGTGCCTGTTTCGAATGCCACAAGTGATGGGGGCCATCGATAACAGAACCAACCGATGCTGCCGAATACCGTCTTTGAGGGATTAAATCTATGAACATAGGCAGAAGAAGTTTCTTGTCGTTTTTGATCGGCGGAGCTGCCGGAACCGCTCTGTCTCCGTTGCCCTGGAAACTGACCGACGACATATCCATCTGGTCTCAGAATTGGCCCTGGACGCCGGTTCCGGCAACCGGTGAGGTTACCTACGCCAACACCACGTGTACGTTGTGCCCCGGAGGGTGCGGTATTTCCGTTCGAAAGATCGACGAACGGTGCGTCAAAATCGAGGGTACACCGGGCCATCCCGTCAATGACGGCGGCGTCTGCCCACTGGGCAGTTCCGGGCTGCAGGTCCTCTACGGGCCGGCACGGATTAAAACACCCCTTAAACGGGTGGGCGAGAGAGGCCAGGGGCGCTGGATGGCCATTTCATGGGAGGATGCCCTCGCTCAAACCGCCGATAAACTCACTGAGTTAAGAGAGGGCGGACAGCCTCAATCCGTGGCATGTCTTTCCGGAAGGACTTACGGCACGATGCCGTCGCTGTTGCAGCGATTCATGGCGGCCTACGGATCGCCCAATTTCATGACAGTTCCGTCCATGCGCGACTCCTATGCGCTGACATTTGCCGCGATGAACGGGCAAACGGCGATGGCCGGGTTCGATACGGAAAATACCGATTTTGTGCTGAGCTTCGGATCCGGGATTATCGACGGGTGGGGCTCTCCGGTGCGCATGTTCCGGGCAAACAGTGCCTGGCAGGGCGGCCGCGGCAAGGTGGTGCAGGCAGAGCCCCGGCTTTCCAACACCGCCGCCAAGTCCGATATTTGGGCGCCCATCAGACCAGGGACCGACGCCGCCCTGGCGCTGGGCATGGCCCATGTCATCATTCTCGAAAAACGCTACCGCAGCGATTTCGTCAGCAACTATACGACCGGGTTCGACGCCTTCAAGACCATGGTTATGGCAGGCTACAGCCCCGAGAAGGTGGCGCAGATCACCGGCGTGGAGAAGAACACCATCGTTTCCCTGGCCCGAAGCTTTGCACGGGCCTCTCGGCCGCTCGCCATTTGCGGCAGGGGAAGGGGGGAAGTCCCCGGGAGCATGAACGAGTTTATGGCCGTCCACGCGCTCAATGCCCTGGTGGGCGTCATCAATCGGCCGGGCGGCGTCTGGGCACTGCCCGAACCGGGCTACATCCAATGGTCGGGTCCGGATCTGGATGCAGTCGCCATCGCCGGGGGTCGCCGACAGCGTCTCGACGGTGCCGGCAGCAGCAACCCTGCAGCGTCGCTGCCCAACCGTTTTTTCACAACGGTAGCCGCCGGAGAAGACTATCCCATCGAAGCGATGTTTATCTCCGGGGCCAATCCCGACTTTGACTTTCTAAACAACCAGCGCGTCGCGGAGGCCATGGCCAAGATTCCGTTTGTGGTGAGTTTTTCCTCTCTCATGGATGACACCGCCAGAAACGCGGACCTGATTCTTCCCGATCATGTCTATCTGGAGCGCTACGAGGACGTTCCCGCACCCATGGGATTTCAGAGACCGATCATCGGGCTCTGCCGGCCGGCCGTTACACCGCAGTTCAACACCATGCACACCGGAGATGTGATCATTCAGCTGGCCCAGACCCTCGGGGGGACCCTGGCCGATGCCTTTCCATGGGACAACTACGAGGTCTGCCTCCAGGACACCCTTGGGGATCAGTGGGATACGCTGGTCGAGGAAGGCTACGCCATGGATGAGGGCTTCTCACCGGCCCCGTGGGCCGACATGTTCGGTTCCCGGAAGTTCGATTTTACCGCCGCCGGCATCCGAAACGGTTTTGTCCCGGTCCCCATCGCAGGCGACGATATCACCTACCCGCTGGTCCTGATGCCCTACGACTCTATGCGTGTGGCCAGCGGAGCTATCGGCAATACACCGTTTATGACCAAAACCGTCGATGAAAACGTTCTCTTGCATGGCATGGCCTTTGTTCAGATCAATCCGGTGACAGCCGGGTCCCTTGGCCTGCGACAGGGGGACAAGGCCGAGTTGACCACACCCGCCGGCAAAGCCGAGGTCCGAACGGACCTTTTCGAGGGCATTATGCCCGGTGTGATCGCCATGCCGAGGGGGATGGGCCGGACGCCCTATGACAAGAAGCTGATGAAACACGGTGTCAGCACCAATCCCCTGGTGAGCTCGGTGGAAGACCCGATTTCCGGACTCGAGGCGGCATGGGGGGTCCGGGCAAAGCTGAGCAAAGCCTAAGGCCCGACGCAGACCGAATCGATAATTGCGAAGGGTGAATCGCGCACCAAACACCACGAGGTTCTGAATGAAAGGGGCTACAACTCATCGGTATGGAATGGTGATTGATCTGGACAAGTGCACCGGCTGCGGCGCCTGCATGATCGCCTGCATGGCTGAAAACAACGTGCCGTTCCGGGACGACGAATCGGATAAGCTGCTTTCCCTCACCTGGATGCGGATTTTTCGATTGAACAATGGAAAGCCTTTTCCGGAGGCGGACGTCTGTTATCTGCCCCGGCCCTGCATGCACTGCGAAGGGGATCACGGTCATTCACCCTGCGTGTCGGTCTGTCCGGCCACCGCAACGGACTACAGCCGAGAAACAGGCATTGTCAGCCAGATATATACCCGCTGCTTCGGTTGCCGCTACTGCATGGGCGCCTGCCCCTACAAAGCGCGGTTATTTAACTGGTGGGATCCGGTCTGGCCGGATGGTATGGAAAAATTCCTCAACCCCGATGTCTCACCTAGGGTGCGGGGTGTCGTCGAAAAATGCAGCTTCTGCTACAACCGATATCAACTGGCGAAAAACAAGGCCTTTCTGGAGGGGCGACGGGAACTGGAAGAGAACGAATACCAGACGTCCTGCACCCAGGCCTGTCCGGCCGGCGCCATTGTCTTTGGGGATTTGAACAACCCCCATCATCAGGTTCACCAGCTGGTCGATCCGGACATGGCCCATGGGGGGCGTCCGCGCAATCCCAACGCATTTCGGATCCTCGAGCGTTTGGGCACCAATCCCAAGGTCTACTACCTGTCCAGCCGGGAGTGGGTGCGGCGATCCGGAGACAACACCATCGAGGGGGAAGGCAAGCTTAAGAGCCACTGACTGGGATATTCCATAAACCCAAGTAACCGCAGAGAATTGGGAGTTTATCACGCATGGATAGAGCACTTATACCCGATGGCGTCCAACGCGATCCGTTGTGGAAATTTATCCTGAAGCTGGGTCCGGTCGTTGCCGTTCTGATCTGGGGCGTGGTCGCCATGTTCCTGTGCTGGATCAAGGGGCTGAATCAGACCAACATGAACAACTACTACGGATTCGCACTATGGATCTGGGCGGATCTTGCGGTGATCGCCCTTGGCGGCGGGGCCTTCTTCACCGGTTTCCTCAGATACCTCGTCGGTAAGGATGATTTGAAATATATCATCAATTTTGCCGTGCTTGTCGGTTTTATCTGTTACAGCTCGGCACTGTTGATTCTGGCCATCGACATCGGCCAACCCCTGCGAGGCTGGTTTATCTTCTGGCATGCGAATGTGCACTCCATGCTGACCGAGGTGGCGTTCTGTCTGTCCGCCTATTTTGGTGTTCTGACCATCGAGTACATTCCGCTGGTTCTGGAAAACCGCCAGCTCGACCGGGTGCCCTTTTTTCATCACCTGAGCCATAATATGCATGGTATCATGGCGGTGTTTGCGGCCACCGGCGCCTTCCTGAGCTTCTTTCACCAGGGCTCCCTGGGCGGTGTGGCCGGTGTACTGTTCGGACGCCCCTTTGCCTTCCGTGAGCATGTCTTCATCTGGCCCTGGACCTTTTTCCTGTTCACCTGGTCGGCTGCCGCATACGGGCCAAGCTTTACGATCATGCTGCTCAAAATCACCGAGAAGATCACCAACAAAAGGCTGGTTAAAGATAATGTGGTGCAATTGCTGGCCAAAATATCCGGCTGGATGATTCTGACCTACATCATCGCCAAGATCATCGACACCTGGTACTGGGCGGCGGTCACGGCCCCCTCAAAGGGTTTCACCCTCATAGATTTTTATTCGAACAACGCCTTTTACGGATTATGGATTTTGTTTCTCGAGATCGTCGTGGGGGGGGTGATTCCGGCCATTATTCTCGTTAGCGATAAGGGACGCAAAAATGCCAAGCTGCTTTTTCTTGCGGTGGTGTTGGGCGTCATCGGTGTCTCCGTGAACCGGTGGGTGATGGTGCTCCAGGTCATGGCGGTTCCGATCATGCCTTTTGACCAGTGGGCGCTGTATCTGCCCAGCTGGCAGGAGGTGGCCACAACGATTCTGCCGGTGGCCTACGGTGTTATCCTGATTGCCCTGTCCCACCGGTACCTGCCGGTGTGGCCCCAGGAGCGTGAACTGAATCCGATCGACGCACCGTCGGCACCCGAAGCGGCGGTGGCCGAAGACATCGACGAAGCGGCCGAGGCCGCCCCGGACGGGGATTTGGCGCCGGCTCAGGCATAAGAAGACCAGGAGGAGGATAGAGGATGTTTCCGTTTAACTTCGAGTGGATCTGGGACATGTCGCATGTGGTGTTCATGGGCGGCCTCTGGTACGCACTCAACATCATCGGCATCGGCATGACCTTCTGCATCATCAAGGCGATATACGATACGGTAAAGGGAAAAGACGACGGGCATCACGCGGAGCACTGATAACGTTACGCATATGCATCAAAAGCGCTCCATCCGGATCTATGGTCGGGGGAGCGCTTTTTTATTGGGAACTAGCTGAACGCTCGATACTGGATTCTTGATACTGGATGCTGGATGGTGGATACTGGATACTGGATGCTGGATTCTGGATGGTGGATGCTGGATATCAGCCGAAGGTTGTCTTCCGAGGTTTAAGATGTCAGGTGTCAGGTGTCAGGAAACCGGCGAACGGGCCAACGGGCGAACGGGATACTGGATGCTTGCCCGTCCGCCGGAGGCGGATAAACCTCTGGCGGGCTGGATGCTTGAAGTCAGAGGTCGGAGGTCGGAGGTTGGAGGCCTGCCCGTCCGCCTGAGGCGGATGAATCTTTGGCGGGCTCAGGGAGCAAGGCTCAGGGCTTAGGGCGCAAGGTTTAGGGTTCAAGGCTTGCCTGTCCGCCTGAGGCGGGTAAACCCTGGTCGCCTTTGGCGCCGCCGGAGGCGGGTAAACCTTTGGCGGGGTGGAGATCAGAGGTTGGAGGTTGGAAAACGCAGGACAGAAGACAGAGGTCAAAGGGCACAGGACAGAAGGCAGAGGACAGCTAAAACATCAGGACACACGGGCCAATCCTGCCTTGGCGGGACAAACGGGCAAACGGGCGAACGGGCCCACGGGCCAACGGGCTAACGGGCCCACGGGCAAACGGGCGAACGCGCAAACCGGCCAACCGGCAAACCGGCCAACGGGCCCACGGGACAACGGAACCATGGACAAGATCATAGTTGAAGGCGGACGACAGCTGAAGGGTACCGTACGCATCAGCGGTGCCAAGAATGCCGCTTTGCCGATTTTAACGTCATCCCTGCTTTGCGACGGCAGCTGCACCTATTCCAACGTTCCCATGCTTCGGGATATCCGGAGTATTCAACAGCTCTTGGAGCACCTCGGGGCAGTCATCGAGGTTGAAAACCACACGGTCAGGATTCACACCGGCGGGTTGAACCAACACGAAGCGCCCTATGACCTCGTGAGAAAGATGAGGGCCTCCATTCTGGTACTCGGACCGATTCTCGCTCGCATGAAACGCGCCCGTGTGTCGCTGCCCGGAGGCTGCGCCATCGGTGCCCGGCCCATCAACCTGCATCTGAAAGGGCTCTCATTGTTGGGCGCGACCATCGGCATTGCACACGGGTATGTCGAAGCCGAAGCCGACCAGTTGACGGGTGCCGAGATTTATCTGGACACCGCCACGGTGACGGGAACCGAAAACCTGATGATGGCGGCAGTGCTCGCAGAAGGCACCACCATCCTGCGAAACGCGGCGCGGGAGCCGGAGATTGTTGCCCTGGCGGATGTCCTGCGTCAAATGGGAGCGATCATCCAGGGCGACGGCACGTCGGTGGTCACCATCGACGGCGTGTCCGAGCTTCAGCCGGTCTCCGTGTCGATCATCCCGGATCGCATTGAAACGGGCACCTTTATGGTCGCTTCGGCCCTTACCGACGGCGACATCACCATTGTCGGCTGCCAACCGGAGCATCTCGGCGCCTCCATCAACAAGCTCCGCCAAACCGGTGCCAGAGTGGACGTCACCGACGACACGATCCGGGTATACGGCACGAAAGACATCATCAGCGTGGACGTCCAGACGCTGCCCTATCCCGGGTTTCCCACCGACATGCAGGCACAGTTCATGGCTCTGATGTCCGTGGCCAACGGTCAGAGTATTATCACCGAAACGATATTCGAGAATCGCTTTATCCATGTCAGCGAACTCAAGCGTATGGGGGCAGATATCACGATATCCGGAAACACCGCCCTGGTGAGGGGGGTTCCTAACCTCTCCGGTGCCCCGGTGATGGCCACCGATCTGAGGGCCAGCGCGTCCCTGATACTTGCCGGGATGGTGGCCCACGGAGAAACCCACATCAGCCGGGTGTACCATCTTGACAGAGGGTACGAGGGCATCGAAAACAAATTCCGGAACCTCGGGGCCGCCATCCGGAGGGAACCCGAGTGAGCTATGGGGCTTTCCCAAATGCCTAAAATGCCTAAAATTGTTTAATTGAGAAATCGGGAAGTTTTCCGCACCAGCATCAGGTGAAAAACCTTTTTAATCCGATACATCTCTGCTATAAGTAAGGCTCCTCCCACCTGAAACAGCCCAGCAGCCCCTATTTCAAACACTGTTTCCCCACCCCTATTGTGCCGTGAGCACGCACGACCTGACAGACCGCGACAGCGGCAAACCGTACCGGCGTCCGATGGTGCCGCTGGCCATCGCCCTGATGACCGGCATCGCTCTGGGTGGGACGGTGTCCGGATACCGTCCGGCGGCCTGGGGGATCGTCTCATTCTATGCCGCTGTTGTGTTATATGGCTATTTCAGACGGCGGGAAGGGTCGGTCGCACCCCTGGTCCTGGTGGCCTCCCTCGGATACCTGTCTATCCAGCCCATTCTAGATCCCCAATTGCCTGAGAACCACCTCATCCGGTTCGTCGGGAAAGCGCCTGCCCGGATCGTCGGAATCGTGTGTGATCTACCGAGCAGACGCTCCTACCGAACCACCTTCATCGTGCAGGCCGAACATATTGGGTGGCGCCCGGGTGTCGACCAACCGGCTGTGGGCCGGCTGCGAGTGACGGCAATTGGCCCCTCCCCGCATATCCGGCCCGGGGATCGTATGACGTTTCATGCACGGCTGCGGAAGCTCAGGAATTTTAATAATCCAGGAAGATTTAACTACGTTCGATACATGGCCTGCCGAAAGGTGCGCGTGTCGGCATATGTCCGGGGGGGCGACATCCGCATTACGGCTGCCGCCGCCGGAAACGGATTATGGATGCACATCGACCGCCTCCGACTGGGCATCGCCTCCTGGATCGACAGGCATGCCGCCACCGGCCTTGGCGCGGGTGTACTGAAAGCCCTGCTTGTTGGTGATCGTACCGGAATTCCGTCGGACCTGCGCAACGGCTTCAACCGGACCGGTCTCGGCCATTTGCTGGCCATTTCCGGACTGCACATCGGGATTATCGCGGCCGCTGCGTTCTTCATCTTTCAGCAACTGTTCTCCTTTTCGCCACTTTTTCTGCGTGACGGCTGGGTGCGAAAAGGAGCGGCAGTGCTGGCCATGATTCCGGTGATCGGGTACGGGCTGGTGGCGGGGATGTCTCCGTCGACCCAACGGGCTGTTTTGATGGTGCTTGTCTTTCTTCTGGCCACCCTGGCAAACAGGGAACAGGATTCGATCAACACGCTTGCTTTTGCCGCCCTGCTGCTGTTGGTGATCGATCCGGGAGCGCTCTATTCCATCTCCTTTCAACTATCCTTTTCGGCGGTAGCGGTGATCCTGTATGGTCTTCGCCGGCTGAACGGCGCTGGTGACCCGCCCCAGGGGCCTGCACGGCAGATTCTGAAGAAACTGCTGCTCTTTATGGTGGTGTCTTTTTTGGCAACGATGGGAACGCTGCCCCTGACACTCTTTTATTTTAACACGGTCTCCACGGTCGGCGTTTTATTCAACCTGCTCGCGGTGCCCCTGATCGGGTTCGGCGCCGTGCCCATGGGACTGCTGGGTTTATGCCTGATACCGTTCTGCGAGTCGGCAGCCGCCACAGTGCTTCATATTTCGGAAGCGCTTGTGTCCATGGTGATTCTGGTGATTCAGCATGTTGATGACCTGCCGACCATCGCCGTCGAGGGGTTTGCACCGACCGTGTTAGAAATCATCCTTTACTACGTGCTCCTTTGGGGGATGGTCAACCTGCGCCAAACAGGATTTGCCCGGATACTGGTCTGTGTCGCGCTGTTTGCCGGAGGTGCGGACGCATGTTATTGGGTTCAGCAGCGGTTCTGGCACCGGGATTTTCGGGTCACGGTAATCGACGTGGGGCAGGGTAGTGCGTCACTTCTGGAATTTCCAAAGGGTCGATGTATGCTCATCGATGGCGGTGGGGCCTCTGATAATACAGCCTTCGATGTGGGGCAACGTGTGGTCGGGCCGCTGCTGAGACGAAAGCGTATCGGCACGGTCGACACCATCGTACTGTCCCACCCCAATAGCGACCACCTGAACGGCCTCCTGTATATCCTTGGGCATTTCAATGTCCATCAAGTCTGGACAAACGGACAGGGGGCCCCCACTGCGGGATACCGGCGCTTTACAGAAATCATCACCACCCGGGGTATCGATGCACCGGAATTTGATCATATTCCCAAACGCTCGGATATCGGTGGGGTCATTTTGGAGATACTCTATCCTCCCGGCGGGTTTCACCCTAACACGCCGGGCCGGTTGCGGCGGAACACCAACAACAATTCCATAGTGATCAAGGCCACATTCGGAGATACCGCCTTTCTTTTCCCGGGCGATATCATGGCGAAAGCAGAGCAAGAGCTGATCGCTCGGCATGGCGAAGGCCTGCGCAGTAACATTTTTACGGCGCCCCATCACGGCAGCCGCAGTTCCAGCACCGTGGGATTCCTGAAGGCCCTGGATCCGGAATGGGTGATCGTCTCTTCCGGTCGCAAGGGAGGCCGGTACTTTCCGCATCCGACCATCATTGGCAGGTATCGCAGCCACAGGATCCGTATGCTTCGCACCGATACCCACGGCGCCGTGTCCCTCCGGATCGACCCCCATGGCTACTCGGTGAGCACGTATCTTCCGATTGCGGAATACCCGCGATGACCCAATGGGTGAAGCGCCTGTCGCCTCTTTTTTTAGTTGGTAGAATTATTACATTCGGAACGGAATTCTGACTGTTGCTATAGACGCAGTTTTTGAATAAATAAGCGCTGGAGCTCCCGCATGGGCGGTGAATATATGTTCATGTATAGGTTCGACGGATGACAGCGCTATCCATTCAACTGAGCCGCAAACGGCTCGAATCGTTATACCGGAAGTACAATCGCCGGCGTTATGTGCACCCGGACCCGATTGAGCTGGTTTATGCCTACGGTCGCATCGAAGATCGAGAGATCGCCGCATGGATTGCCGCTTCCCTGGCATACGGCCGGGTCCATCAGATTATAAAAAGCGTCGGCGTTGTACTCGAAAAGATGGGGGATTCTCCCTGCCACTATCTTCAGACGGCACCATCCCGGATGCTGAACCACGATTTTTTGGGTTTTGTCCACCGGTTTGCCACCGGAGCGCATGTTGCCGGAATGCTGTGTGGCCTTAAGCAGGTGATCCTGGAATACGGAACCCTGGGCGAATGCTTTGACGCCGGGCTTGGCAAAAAGGATGATACTGTGCTGCCGGCCCTGAGACGGCTGATCGACAGGATATACCACGGGGTGTCCGGCGACCCGGGGCATTTGCTGCCGCGCCCGGAACGGGGAAGTGCCTGCAAGCGACTGAACCTGTTCCTGCGGTGGATGGTCAGACAGGACCGGGTAGATCCCGGGGGATGGAAAACGATACCGGCAGCCAAATTGATTGTTCCTCTGGATACCCATATGCACCGGCTCGGATTAATGGCCGGGATGACCTCCCGACGCCAGGGGAACATGCGCACGGCTCTGGAGATAACGGAAAAATTCAAGAGGTTTTCCCCTGATGATCCGGTTCGGTATGATTTTTCTCTTACCCGGATCGGTATTCGGGGCGATCCGGAGTTCAGGGAGTTGTTCGACGATCGGGTTTAATTCACAGCAACGTTAATCCGTACTCGAATCTGACATTGGCTGTGGGCATGACCTAACCCAAAATTCTTTCTTGACTTTCAACGGATTAACGTTGCGGTAATATTCATACGATGGCGGATAAGCTGAAATTTCTTTTCCTGGAGCCGTTTTTCGGAGGGTCCCATAGGGACTTTGCCGAAGGACTCGTTGCCCATTCCCGGCATCACATTGATCTGGTCACCCTGCCGGCCCGTTTCTGGAAATGGCGCATGCGCGGCGCTGCAATTACATTTGCGCGAAAGATCGGCTCCCTGGAAGGGTATGACGGCCTTGTTCTAACGGATTTGATGAGCCTGGCGGATTTCAAGGCTCTAACGCCGCCACCGTTTCCACCGTCACTGGTATACTTTCACGAAAACCAGCTCACCTACCCCCTGGCCCCGGGTGAACGCATGGACTATCAGTTCGGGTTTACCGGCCTTACCACAGCCCTCACCGCAGACCGGTTATTGTTCAATTCTCACTTTCACAGAGATGCGTTTTTCGAGCAGCTGCCTTCTTTTCTGAACATGATGCCCGAATATGTCCCGGGATGGGCCATTGACGCCATCCGAGAGAAATCGGCCGTACGTTATCCCGGGTGTCATTTTCCCATGACCTTGGCATTGCCGGATCACCGGGATAAACTTCCGGTAGTCATCTGGAATCATCGCTGGGAGTTTGACAAGAACCCGGATGCATTTTTTAATACTTTGGAAAGACTGGTGGCACAGGATGTCGATTTCAGGCTGGCGATTCTCGGTGAGAATTTTCAGGCCGTACCCAAAGCGTTCATTCGAGCCAGGGAGCAATTCAGCGGCAGAATACTTCGCTATGGATATGAAGCAAAACGCGAAGACTACCAGAGATGGCTCCGGAGGGGGCGTGTGGTCGTCAGTACCGCCGATCAGGAGAATTTTGGAATTTCCATTGTCGAGGCTGTCCGCTGGGGCTGTTTCCCGCTTCTCCCCCGGCGACTGGTCTATCCGGAAATCATACCAGAGGCATTTCACCGTGATTGTCTGTACACGAGTCCTTCGGAACTGGTACACAAGCTTTCTTTACTTCTGACCGACGGGAGGATCGATCCGGACAAACGGCTGGAGCTATCACAAGCCATGGCAGCGTACTCCTGGGAGGGTGTCATCGGCACCTATGATGACGAGCTGGAACGCCTGGCGGCCGGAGAATTCAATGAGAATCTATCTATATGACAACCACTATAATCGGGAGATGCGCCTAATGAATACACAGGAAAGGAACACCCTGAAAATGAGGAGATGGACCGTACTTCTGACCATCATGGTGGTGGCTGGATATCTTCTGACTCCTGCCGCGTTTGCTGAAGAGAAAGCAGCCACCATGGAAGTCATCGGCACTGCCCGGCTGATGTTCGAGCCGAATATGGCTGTGCTGTCATTCGCAGTGGAAACCAATGCCCGAAGCGCCGGCGACGCCGTGGCGGCCAATGCCGTAAAGACCCGGAAATTAATTGAAACCGTAAAGGGAGTCGCGGGGACCAAAGATTCCGTCAAGACGTCCCATTATGATCTTTCGCCGGTCTATTCCAAGACAAACCGGTTCCGCCCGGAGGGATATCGGGTCAGCAACCGGGTGATCGTGGAAACCAGAGCGCTGGACAAGGTCGGCCGTTTGATCGATGCGGCGGTGGGGGCGGATGTCAGCAGAATCGGTAGCCTTCGGTTCCAAAACGACCAATACGAATTCAACCGAAAAGCAGCGTCCAAAGCGGCGGTACAGAACGCCCTGGTCTCCGCTCGGGAACTGGCAGAGGCGGCCGGTCTGACTCTCCGCCGCATTGTCACCATCAGTTTCACCGGGCAGGGGGCGATCCCCAGACCGTATATGGCCGAAGCCGCCGTGTCCCGGGCGCAAACACCCATCGAGGCGGGGCGGATCCCGGTGGAAGCGCGGGTGACAGTTGTGTTCGAAGTCGAATGAAACAGGCATTTCATAAAATCTTTCCACAACTTGATTTATTTTTTGAATGGTGTTATAATTTCATATCTCATAAATGGTCTGCCGGCACGTGGCGGGCCGGTTTCGTTCTGAAAGAAGGTCCATTTGTCAAAGTGGCACCTGCCGTTTGGAACTATGAAACATATCAAGAAAGGAGTGTGTCACTGTGGCTACAGGCGTTGTAAAATGGTTTAATAGCGGCAAGGGGTATGGATTTATCGAGCAGGAAGAAGGGCCGGATGTATTCGTTCATTATTCCGGGATCAACTCCGCCGGGTTCAAATCCTTGAATGAAGGAGACAAAGTGACGTTCGACATCGAGCAGGGCCAGAAAGGGCCTGCTGCCGTCAACGTCACCATCGTTTAACGCGCTGATTTCAAATTTAAAACGGGCATTTCGGAAGGTCACTCCGAAATGCCCGTTTTTTTATACAATCTGTTGTCCGACTCATGGCGGATCTGCAATTGTATAGAATTTCAATCCGTTGCTGGGGCCCTTTCCCAGAATCCCCATCTCAGGGATTCTGGAAAACATACAGCTCCTTTGCGCCCTCTGCGACTCTGCGGTCATCGTTTCCATATTTCTGCAAACGGAACATTTTTAGGACAACCACAATAAGTCTACTCCCGCAGTCAACACCGCGGGAGCGTCATAAAATCACGTCGTGATTTTATTTCCGATGGAAAATGCTTTTCCCAGATAAGCCCCGATGCCGTGATAGGAGCGGGTCTCCGGAGCGAATACCATGGGTCGGATTTTCTCTATATCCGGCAGTCCTTTCAACGCAATAACGTCGTCATCGGCTTTGACATCGAGAATCTCCCCGACAAAAAGCGTATGCAGACCGATCTCCAGGGTATGCCGCAGTCGGCACTCCATAACCAGGGGAAACTCCTTCACGTAGGGAGCATCCACAAGGTCACTCCTGACCGGCGTCAAACCTGTTGTTTCGAACTTGTCCGCTTTCCGTCCGGAGGCGATGCCAAAGTAATCGGCCTCCGCTACATGGGATTCGGATGGGATGTTGATCGTAAACGCCTGCCGTTCCACCAGGCTCCCATAGGTGTATGTCGCCTTCCGCAGGGATACGGCCATGCAGGGCGGCTTTGAGCAGCAGATACCCGCCCAGGAAGCGGTCATGACGTTCGGGCGGTTGTCGTTATCATAGGTTCCGATGACAAACACCGGAGTCGGATAGGCCAGTGTTTTGGCGCCGAGGGATTTTTTCATGCCTTTTCCAACCTTCGAATCCTGCAATGGTTTTTCATCTTGACGGCTGCCCTATACTCTGTTTTTTGGGTTTGCCGGTTTGCCGGTTTGCCGGTTTGCCGGTTTGCCCGTCGGCCCGTCGGCCCGTCAGCCCGTTGGCCCGTTTGCCCCACGTAGCTATTAGGTATTGGGTATTTGGTATTCGGTCGTCGGTACATCCTTCAACACGGCGGAATGTCAATCATGGTTCTTATCA
>CAFBRK010000161.1 GCA_903231505.1 Olavius algarvensis associated proteobacterium Delta 3
CGACGCTGTTCACCTTCACGGTGACGCGCACGGGCGACACGACCGGGCAGACGACGGTTGACTACGCGACCACGGCAAGCGCGGTCGACGGAGTGAACGGGGACGATTTTGTGGACATCTTGAACAACCCGGTGTCCGGGA
>CAFBRK010000162.1 GCA_903231505.1 Olavius algarvensis associated proteobacterium Delta 3
CGTTCACTCCGTCGACCGCGCTTGCCGTGGTCGCGTAGTCAACCGTCGTCTGCCCGGTCGTGTCGCCCGTGCGCGTCACCGTGAAGGTGAACAGCGTCGCCGCCGTATTCCCCTCATTCTGCACCGCACTCGCATCCGCCGTAATCGACAGCACCGGCGCCGGCGTTGCGTCGTCATCGAGGACCTTGCCGTTGACCTTCTCGACCGCTATGGTGGTGCCCCCGGGCAGGCCGTCGGGCTTGAGTCTAAATTCAAAGCCCTCATCGGCTTCCACCTGGGTGTCCCCGGCAATGGTGACCGTCACTTTCTGAACGGAATCGCCGGAGGCAAAGCTCACCGTCCCCGAGAACGGCTGCTTCCCAATCAAATCACTGGCCGCCAAGGGGTCCGGCAGCTTCCCCAGCAGCTCCCACTGCACATCAAGCGCCTCATCGGTGTTGCCGGTGCGCGTGATCTCGAAAACGAACTGGGTTTCCGTGTCGCCGGGGTTGCCCTCGGGCAGCTCCGATTGCAGAAGCACTACGGATAATTCAATGTCGTTGCCTATAATTGTTGCCATGATACTCCTCCTTTTGGTTGCCGGTTCACCGGGCGGCGGCGGGTGTCTCGATCATCGTCGAGAAATGCCGCACCGTCATTTACCCGGGCCAGCAAAGTTATTAGGTGTCAGGTGTCAGGTGTCGGGTGTCAGTTTTCAGGCACATGCGATAGGTACATCCTGAACACTGAAACCCGAAACCAGATTTTCTCTCCCAATTGTTGGAAAAATCTGGAACCACACAAATCGAAATCCAGGCCATTATTCCTAACCTCATCCCAGCCCCATGATGTCATCTCCCGCAAGGGACGTGACTCCCAGCAGATCGATGGTAAAATCTGCCGTGCCATCACCGTTGACATCGCCTTCCAGCAGGCCGCCTTCAAAATCCTGGACAAAGCGCAATTCGCCGGCGCTGCCGCTGAACGCCTCGTCGTGGATGAAGATGAATTCTTCATTTTCCATGGTGCCGCTGACAGCGTCGATACCGGAAACGTCGATTTGGTCGCCCTGCACCGAATCGAAATCGAACACGAGATCCGGTGCTTGTGCGGGCGATTCGGAAGCATCCTCGAATACAAAGCGGTCCGCGCCGCGGCCGCCGATGAGCTGGTCGGTGCCGCCGCCGCCGGCAAGGAAGTCGTCGCCGGCCTTTCCTTTGAGCGTATCGTCGCCTCTGCCACCGTCGATGACATCGTCACCGCCGCCGCCGTTGACGGTGTCATCCCCGGCGTTGCCGAATACCACATCAGCCTTGTGAGTGGTCCCGTTCAGGGTGCCGGGCTCGGTTCGGACGTCAGAAGGAAATACAAACGAAACATCGATGATGTCGTCGCCCTCGGTGCCAAACACGGTCGCACCGGGCGGGGTGCCGGTTTGGACTGGCTGGCTGCCGTCGTGCGCATCTCCTGACCCGTCCGGAACGTCATTGGCCGGCGGTTCATCATCGCTGTTTTTTGATGTGTCCGGAGCAGATCCGTCACTGTCCTTTGCAGCCGAGTTCGATGATGAATTCCCGGTACTGGAAGGGGGCGAAGACCTGGAGGCGGGCGACCCGAAGGGACCTGTGTCGGGGCTTGTCTCGTCAAGGATTCCGGATCCTGGCTGGGTCTTGAAATTGCCCGGTTCCGGCAGGGTGTCACTGCCGGGATCGGTGACGCCTGTTCCCGGATCCGAAACCCCTGAGAGCTCATCTTCCGGCAGCAGCCCGATACCCGACGGATCAACCCGTCCGCGAAGGCTGACCGGCCCTAACTTCAGCGCCGGTACCAGGCTCGCGGCAGCGGGCCCGCCGGTCTCGGTCGAATCGGCAAGAATATCGACAACCGGATCTTCAATGACCGGTTCGATAATTCGTTCAATGACGGTTGCCATAAGGTTCTTTCTTCATGAGGGTTGGAATAGACTGGATTTCGGCCTTCGCCGGAATGACTCATGAAAGAATTTTCAGCCTATTTATGAATCTCCTACTGTGTTTAAGTTCAGTTATCTTTATGGTACATAATTCCGGGACACTGCACTAGACGTGCCGTTTCACTATATTTGCTCCCTTCGGTGAATGGATTCTTCTTCTCCCAGGAACTTCACAGACAGCAGCGTGTAGTGCATTTCGTATAGCGTGTTGAGAATCCCGGAAAGGGCCGCCTGGTCACTTAGCGTTCCAACCAGAGAAGTAACTGCCCCCTGGTCTTCTTCATTGCGTGTCGAGATGTACATCCCACCTAACCTGTCTGACCAATCGGGATCTAAACTGCCGATTACCCGGATTCGATAGGTTCCCGGTCTGTCGAAAGCGCATGTTGCACTTTCATTCGGATTGGACATAGGCACCATCCATTCTACTTCACGAGCCATTGGCGCTGTTCGAAGCGTATAAAACTCGTAAAATGATTTTCCCTGGTTTTACGGGTTCGACCTGGTTTCGATGTTTCAGGTTTGAATGATGTCGCACGCGGCTGAAGAGTTGAAAGCTGGAGGTACGTCCGGTTTCAGACGACGCGGGTAGAAGATGGAACGTTTCAGCCTGCTCTGCACAAGCGTCGTTTCATTGGCTCCGGGCTGCACTGTGAAAGAGATGTCGCGTGCAGGTCGACCCTACGTGTTTCCGGTGGCACAAAAAAACCTCCAAAAAGGACTGAAAAAGGACCGGAAAAGGGGTTTTTTTTGAATGGATAATGCAAAAAGGACTGGAAAAGGAGGGGATGGATAAATGAACGCTCAACGCTCAACATCGAACGTCCAACACCTGTCTGCCGTAGCTTTAAGCGAAGGCAGATCGACCATCGAATGGGAAAGGATGAAGGTGGAATTGGAACCGTGAAATTAAATTGCAAAGAGCAAAGGCTGTAGATATTGCTTGACAGCTACCCCTCAGCCCAGGTAATTTAACCCTGCTTAAAATTTTATTTCATTAATTTTAGCAGGGTTAAAATGATCATGAACGAGGGCTATGTTCACCGCATTCTCGAAAAAAGTATCCGCGCCTATTCGAAATCTCCCGAAATTATTGCCATTATAGGCCCTAGGCAGTGCGGTAAAACAACGCTTCTAAAACATATTGTCTCCAGCCTGAAATCAGAAAAGACAGGTATCATTGATTTTGAAGACCGGGATGAACTCAATCTGTTCATGCATGATATAAAATCCTTTGCCGAGCTTCACGTGAAAGGGCAGGCTTTTCTTTTTATCGATGAGTTTCAATACGCAGCGGGTGGTGGCAAAAATCTGAAATATCTTTTCGACCATTTCCCAATTAAAATTTTCATTACCGGTTCGTCATCAACAGAGCTGTCCATACAGAGCATCCAATATCTTGTCGGACGGATCTTTGTGCTTAACCTCTATCCATTTTCATTCGAGGAATATTTGGGTTTCAAAGAACCCAGACTTGGGCAGCTGATAGATGACCGATTAGAAATTGGTCCCGAGATCATAAAAAGGGTCAATCGCCACTATGCCGATTTTCAGATTTACGGCGGATATCCAAGAGTCGTGCTCTCTTCAACGAATGATGAAAAAGAAATCGTAATAAAGAACATTTTCAACACATACTTGCTCCGGGAAATCAACCAGATACTCAATTATCGGGATGAATTCAAACTAACCCGGCTGATCAACGCACTCGCCCTACAGGTTGGTAGCGGTATAAACTACAACGAACTTTCATCGGTCACGGGATTTAAACACAAGGAACTGCTCGAGGCGATCGATATTCTTGAAAAAACGTTTGTTATCCAGAGATGTATACCTTTCTATAAAAACAAGAGATTGGAACTTGTCAAATCCCCAAAGTTTTATTTCGTCGACAACGGTTTCCGAAATATGGCCATTAAGAATTTCCTGCCGACCTCCAGCCGGACTGATGCAGGAGCCCTGAACGAAAATTTTATTGCCACGGAACTTGTTAAAAAGGGCTATACATTGCGCTACTGGCGCACCAAGTCGAAAGCCGAGGTCGACTTTATTATAGAAGAAGGGGGGGAAATAATTCCTTTAGAAGTCAAAACTACCCCTGAAAAACGGTCGGTTTCAAGATCTTTCAGAAGCTTCCTTGAAAAATATGAACCACCCCGGGGCTATATTTCTTCACAGCAAATGGTCGATAACGTCAGAATAAATGATATCCCCGTCTCTATCGTTCCGCATTGGTATTTCGATCCCCGGAAGGCATAGTATTTTGACCCAATTCATCCTTTGTAACATCTATAGCCGTTTTCACAAATACGTTATCGACTGGCAATACTCCTCCCCTGGTAGGCTGTGCCTTGCCCCTTTTCAGTTTCCTTGCGCTGGATCCGCACAGGATTAACCCGAACATTGCATGAAATTTTTTCAGCAAATGTTTAAATAGTTACAATATCGGTGCCTTAACGTGAATACTGATACATTGGGTCGCGATACAATTTGTCACGCAAGGAAACTGATCAACGAGCTGAAAAGATTTCACCCTGCGGGCCAAACCGAGACATCCAATGGCCGCGTTATTCGAGACTCGCGGTAGGTTCACTACAGCTTCGCCTCGAAGTGCCTTGCCCTTGAATGTCTCCGTTTGGTGCAATGTCCGGGTTAACTGGAGGCCTTTGTTTTCGATAAGCCAGTGGATTCTTCCCTTCGACTTCGCTCCCTTCGGCTCCGCTCAGGACAGGCAGGACAAAGCGGTCAAGCCGAAGAATGACAAAAGAGGACGCTGCGTGCGGATTTTTTCTATCTCCGTCATCCTGCGACTTGATTGGTGCCTCATGAGCCTGTCGAATGGCAGGATCCAGGTTTCATTGAAATAACAGCATTTGGATCAGGTAAAATTTGACGTTAGCGACCACCCCAGCGGCACGAAAACAACCACAGCGATCGGAACTCTAGTCTTAGAAACGTTATAGAAATTTCATAAGAGGTGTGAGGACAGTCGGAAAAAACTGAACTTGACAACGGAAACCTCAGCTCACCTTAAATCCTGAACCCTGACACCCGACACCTGAAACCTTCTATTGACACCTGAAACCAATCACAGACTTGGTCTATGGCGGAGCGGGTGTCTCTGACCCCTGACGACGGGATCAACGACTGGCCCTCAGGACCGGGATTTCAGCGTTATAGCCGTTGCCATAAATATGTTCCGTTTGCAGAAATATGGAAATGATGACCGCAGAGTCGCAGAGAACGCAAAGAGACTGTATTTTTCCCAGAATCCCTGAGAGGGGGATTCTGGGAAAGGGCCCCAGCAACATATTGAATTTCTGAAAATTTTCAAGATGATCGGTTTGCATTTCGCC
>CAFBRK010000163.1 GCA_903231505.1 Olavius algarvensis associated proteobacterium Delta 3
CATGCTCGAGCACGCCGGGTCGAAACAGTCCCAAAAAGATATCCGTAAACGCCAGCATCTGATGGAACGCTCTTTTGCCAGAGGCAGCCGGTATGGGTTTAAGCGGGCCCGGTGGCGACGGCTTTGGCGCGTTAAGATCCAAGAGCTGTTAACGGCCACGGTTCAAAATATACTGGTCTATGTTCGGTATGCCAAAGATCGTAGGAGCCG
>CAFBRK010000164.1 GCA_903231505.1 Olavius algarvensis associated proteobacterium Delta 3
ATCAATCAAGTTAATCCGTACTCGAATCTGACATTGGCTGTGGGCATGACCTAACCCAAAATTCTTTCTTGACTTTCAACGGATTAACTTTGCGGTGAACCGTTGATCGTAAAAG
>CAFBRK010000165.1 GCA_903231505.1 Olavius algarvensis associated proteobacterium Delta 3
AGGGGACAGGGATTGGAGCTGAAAGCTGAAGGCTGAAAGATGAAAAGAACAGATGCAAGCTGCAGTATACAAGATGCACCCAAAAGAGATCGAGAGCTCATTGATCGCTAGCAGTCCCCTTAATCATGTATCCTGAATCTTGAAACTTGTATCTTGACCCAACCG
>CAFBRK010000166.1 GCA_903231505.1 Olavius algarvensis associated proteobacterium Delta 3
GCAGTTTGACAGCGCCAGTTTTATCCTCAACAACAATGGTCCGGTGGCGCTGTCTTACGAATGGGTGATGGTGGATTACTATCTATCGGATGACACGACGTTCGGCGACGCCGATGACCGCAAAATCGGCGATACCGGGTTTACGTTGTCGATCCCTGCGGGCGGCAACTATCCGATCGACCTCACGTCCACTGGGCTCGCCTATATGACGCAGTTGTGGACCGAGAGCCTGGTGCCGGCTGGCAACTACTACGTGTATGCCAGCGCTTCA
>CAFBRK010000167.1 GCA_903231505.1 Olavius algarvensis associated proteobacterium Delta 3
TCGTTCCGAGCGGGAACTAATGGACACCATCCCGGAGCGACTCGACTGGTTATGGTTCCTGGGATATGACCTGGATGATGACATCCCTGACCACAGTGTCCTGAGCAAAGCACGGGCCAGATGGGGAACCAACGCCTTCCAA
>CAFBRK010000168.1 GCA_903231505.1 Olavius algarvensis associated proteobacterium Delta 3
AATTAAATCATGCTCCCATGTTGGTTGAAAGAGCATGCGTCATGGAGCTAAAGACGGCTCGATAAAACCGGTTCGGGCAACAGCCCGTTGCATTATCACGACGCGGAAACATTAAGGAAATATTAGGGACGCCCATAAATACAAATAGTGGAAATGTTCGGATTAGGACGAGATTACTTTTACGACCCTGAAGCCGACCCGCGGGCTTCTGCGATTCGGAGAGCTGAGGCTGCGGATAGCACATCGACAATACCAGTCTCCCGAACCCCAATCCCCGCCCCTGAGGACACGCGCCAGACCCATCGGCGGCCCTTCCGGAGATGTTCCGGGACTGGCGGCATAGTAATTTCGATCGAACCAGTCCGAACACCACTCGTGAACATTCCCGTGCATGTCGAATAATCCCCAGGCATTGGGAAGCAACAGGCCGACCGGGTGAGTCTCTTTGCTACTGTTGTTCTTGTACCAGGCATAATCGGTGAGTTTCATCCGTTCGGGGCCAAAGCAATAGGTGCTCTCGGATCCGGCCCGTGCGGTATACTCCCATTCCGCTTCGGTCGGCAGGCGATATGTGTCTGTCTGTTCTGTTTCGTTCAATCGGCGGATAAATTCGCAGGCATCGTTATGGGACACCATCTCCACCGGGTGGTCATCTCCGACAAAATGACTGGGATTGGAATCCATAAGGCTCGACCACTGGGACTGGGACACTGTCACACGGCCCATATAAAACGGTGTCACGAAGGTGACAGCGTGTTTTGGCAGTTCATTTTCGTCTGCCTGCTCCTTGTCCCAATCACCGCCCATGGTGAATGTGCCGGCGGGTATTAAAACGAGTTCCATACCGATGCTGTTGGATAGGATGTCGGTCAAGATATATTCTCCAAAGCTTCAAATTGATTCGTATGGATATCGAGAGGTCATGGTCCGCAGCAGGCAGCCCGCCCTGTGGATTCGGGAATTTGTGAAGACTGAACCGGACTTTCGGCGTGTTCGACAATCCGGATAATTTGGGGCATGAACCGCTCACGACCCCCTGGAGATCGGGCAATCAAAAAGGTGATCAGAAATCCGAGTGCCAATCCGCAGAAACCGAAAATCACCGCCCACGTCGAATCATCCACCCCATCGCCGGCAGTCATATCGGACCCTATGGCGGCTCCGATGATTAATCCGAATACCGGAACCAAGTAGAGAAGAAACGCGCCGGTCCAGAGCGAGGACGCTTTCTGATGTATCACAACAACGTCTCCCGGATCAGCCCCGGGATGGTTTAGAACAGTGGACACCATCTTGTTGCCGGAGTCGGATAGGCAGGACCGGCAACCGTGGGTATCCTGACAGCCACCGCACGCGCCGGTTCTGTCCGTAACCACCTCTGCGGTACGGTCGGTGTTAACACGCAAAATTTTTCCAATCCGTTCCGGCATTCGGTTTTTCCCTTCCAGTTGCCATAATGCATCAAAGTTATGGTAAAAAGGTAACCGGTAATAGCGATCTTACAAGATCTAACAGAGAAAGGAGGAATTTAGTTCAGAGATCGGGGTGTTTAATTCGTCATGCCGGAGAAGGCCGGCATCCAGAAGTGTACCATTTTAAAGATCTGGATTCTCCTTCGATCCCGCCTTGGCGGGACTCAGGATGATGAGCCTGCATGCGGTGGGTTAATCGAATCCGTCGAACCACGGATCAAGTCCGGAACGACAAGTGTTGGTGCTTAGAACTCCCTATTGCTCTTTTAGTTTGCACTCGAAACATCAATACATATGTTCGAAGTTAAATGCATCAGAGTCTGGAAAATGTAGAAGTGCTTTGGGAGAGATTCAAAAGAAGCCACTTGAATCCACGCCGAAGGCGGGTAAACCTTGTCCCCTTGGATCCTATCCTCAGGTTATTTGGGGTTAGGCAAGAATTTATACCCTACTTGAAATGCACACAAACACAAGCGTCATAATTCAACATCGTTTTTGCGGTCCCCCGAGCTCGGGCAATGGCGGGTATGTCTGTGGGTTGATGGCCGGGTATATAGACGGCGTCGCCGAGGTGACCCTCCGGCAGCCGCCTCCCCTGGACAAACCCATGGTTTTGGAACATGCGAATGCCGGCCGGGTCCTTCTCAGAGATGGCGAAGATATTATAGCGGAGGCAAAGCCGGTAACCTTTGAATTGAATGTTCCGAACCCACCGTCTTTCCGTGAGGCAACAGAGGCGTCAAGAACCTATCTCGGTTTCGAATACCATCCGTTTCCAACTTGCTTTGTTTGCGGACCGGATCGTACTGAAATAGATGGCCTTCGTATTTTCGCCGGAAGAGTACCCGAAAACAACATGGTATCTGCTCCCTGGGTGCCGGATGCAGACCTTTCTGATGACAAAGGGCACATCAGATCCGAATTTCTATGGTCTGCCCTTGATTGTCCCGGTTATTTTGCCGCCATTGATGACCACTATGTACCCATGCTGCTCGGCAGATTGACCGCCAGGATCGATCGCCCGTTGACACCCGGAGAAAGGTGTGTGGTGACTGGTTGGCGGATCCGAAAAGACGGGCGTAAGCACAATATCGGCACCGCATTGTTTTCAGGCTCCGGAGAACTCTGCGGATACGCGATGGCAATATGGATTGAGGTAACAGGCCACTAGCAAAACAGGATATACTTGAGGTAGGTATCCGTATCGTTATTCCCCTCCCTTTCATTCCCTCTGGTTCGACTCCGCTCACCACGGGCCACCAGGGGAGGGATAAAAGCTATCCCCCTTAAGAGGCTGTATAGATTTCGCTTTTTGTGTGGGAAGATCTAAGAGTAGCTAAACAGTACAGATTTCTAAGACGATGAAAAAATACTTTATCGGATTCGCAATTGCCGTTATTGGCCTCCTTGTTTTCAAGTTCTATTTTATTCCCGCCCACACCAAACAATTTAAGCCCATCGGGGAAACCATCGTCTGCTTCGGGGACAGTCTCACATACGGAACCGGCGCTACTCCAGGTATGGATTACCCAACCCAGTTGGCCGGCATGATCGGCCTGCCCGTCATCAATGCCGGGGTCCCCGGCGATACCACAACCAGCGCCCTGGCCCGTGTCGATCGTGTCCTGGCCCAAAAGCCCCGCATCGTATTACTGACCCTGGGCGGAAACGATCTGAAAAACCGCGTTTCAAAGCAAACCGCCTTCGACAACCTTAAAACGATTATCGAAACCTTTCAGGCAACGGGCGCGCTGGTGGTCATCGGCGGCATCGATATTCCGTTTTACGGCAGGGGATTCGGCAAGGCCTACAGGGAGCTTGCCAAACAGACCGGCGCCATTTTGGTTCCAAACGTTTTCGAGGATGTCATGGGACACCGGGACCTCATGAGCGATCCAATCCATCCCAACGGCAAGGGCTACAAGATAATGGCCCGCCACTTCCATGAGGCCATCAAACCCTACCTGTAATATTCAAGCACTTGGAATAAAAACAGGATGATAGAACTCATGTTGGATTGAGCTAGGAGTGTTCCCCGATGGCATGCTCTTCCAACCGGTTCCGTCTGGAGGCACTGATCTTCAGATGGCAGGAACGGCAATAAAAATAGTTCGGATAGGGATCCCTGCCGCACATACGGCAAGACCGCACCGCACCCTTCTTTCGTCGTTTCTTTATGTATGGTTTTCTGCCCATTGCGGAAACATCATATACCGGAAATATTACAATTCAGTTTGGATGAAGGTGACTGTTTGTCGACTGTTGCGATTGATAACTTACACCAAGTATAATCATCGGGCTTGAAATTGCGTCATTTTTCACATATTTCAGTTTTATGACCGCGGATCTCCGTTCGTTTCAGGACCATCCCCGGGATTCGGGCCGCTATCCATTGTAAAATAGCAACATCTACCTCACGAGTGCGCACACGCCACCGGTCCCCGACCGGTGATATGGTCTTCGACACCGGCTTCCCCGCGATCCGGAATCTGACAACCTTTCCTTCAGTGCAAAAGGAGGTGCAAGATGATCGTCAGAAGGTCCAATCTGCTGTTTCTTCTGGTCCTGGCTATCGTTCTGGTCTTTTCCGTCAACCCCATTGCTGCTGCCAAACCGATCGTTCTCGGCTGTCCCCTGTCTACGGCATACCTGTATGGCTGGGACGCTGAGCGCGCCATTACCCTGGCCGTGGAAGAGATCAATGCCGCCGGCGGTGTCAAAGTTGGAAACAAGAAGCGTCCATTTAAAGTGGAGGTGATTGACACCCGCGACCTGGAGCCCGGTGTCCCGGTCAGCGAAGCCCTGCTGGCCGTGGAAAAGCTCATTTTAAACAAACGGGCCGATTTTATTCTGGGCGGTCCGGTCCGAAGCGGCCCTGGCGGCCATGCCACTGTTATCCAGATACAAGAAAGTCTCCATTCTGACCACCGGCGTCTTGACCCCCAAGTACCACGCCCTGGTGGCCGAGCAGTATGACAAATTCAAATACTGCTTCCGCATCCACGGAGAGGCCAAGAACCTCGTGGGCGAAATCTTCGCCAACTTCGGCGAACTAAAGGCAAAATACGGTTTCAACAACCTGTTCATCATCGCCCAGGATGTGTCCCACGCCCGGGGAGCGGCCAACATCATCAAAAAAATCGCAGAAAAGAAGGGCTGGAACGTGACCGGGCTGGAGATATATCCCACCGGTGCCACCGATTTTTCCATGGGTCTGCTCAAGGCAAAGAATTCGAACACCGAAATCATCAACATCTGGATGGACATGCCCGAAAGTGCGATCCTCCTGAAACAGTGGTACGAAATGAAAATCCCGGCCCTTCCCTTCGGATCCACCCTGGCCGCGGCCGAGCAGCCGGGTTTCTGGAAAGCCACCGGGGGCAAGGGCGAATACACCCTGTGTAACGTCGTCAACGCCGGAAACGCTCCGTCGACCGCCACTCCGTGGACGATGAAGTTCTACAATGCCTACGCAGAACGATGGAAGGTCGAGCCGGAAGGACTGGGAACCTCCAGCAGTTACATGGCCGTCTATGTGCTCAAGGACGCCATCGAACGTGCCGGCTCTCTCGACCCGGACAAGGTAATCACAGCGTTGGAAAAAACCGATATGATGGGCGTGTATGGCCGTCTCCGCTTTGATCCCAAAAGCCACCAGGTCATCCCGTCTACCGATCCAAAGGAAGGCGCTGTGGGCAGTATCCTCCAGTGGCAGGACGGAAAGCGGATTGTGGTCTATCCCAAAAGCATCGCCACTGGGAAAATCCTGCTGCCGCCCTGGATGAATAAATAAGATGGGTTAGCCGGTTGGCCGGTTGGCCGGTTTAACCGGTTTCTGGATCCCAGTGGGATCCAGGATCTTACTGGCAAACTGGCTAACTGGTAAACCGGACAACCTCGTTCACCCATGGAAATCCTCGTCTACGGCACCATTAACAGTGTCGCACTGGCGCTGTACGCCCTCGGCTTCGCGCTGGTCTACGGCACCAGCCGCCTGCCGAACTTTGCCCACGGGGCCCTGTACGTGCTTAGCGGCTTCATTGCCTGGAGCGCGCTCAATACGCTGGGGCTGCCCTACCTGGCGAGCATTCTACTGACCTTGATCGTAACGGCAATCATCGGGGCGATCATTTACCAGTTCGTGCTCATCCGTGTCCGGGGCATGGAAATTTCCGAGATTATCGCCACCTATGCCATTGCCCTGGCCATCCTGGAAGGCTTGCGGTGGGGCGGTTTTAAAGGCATGACCTACACGTTGCCGGCCTTCATCGAGGGTAGCACCAGCATCGCCGGGGTATCCGTGGATTACCAACGGCTGCTGGTGGTGATCATCGGCGCCGCCATGGTGGCCTGTCTGTGGCTGTTTACCCACCACACCCGTATCGGCCTTGCACTGCGAGGCATGGCCCAGGACGAGCGGGCGGCCCTGATGCTGGGTATCGATTCGGACATGATGGCGCTGGTGGCCATGGCCCTCGGTTCCTCCCTTGCGGCCTTTGCCGCCGTACTGCTGATGCCCCTTGGAAATATTGTCGTGGAATCTGGCTATAATGTCCTGATCCTCGCGATCTCAGTATGTATTGTCGGTGGTCTCGGCAGCTGGGCCGGCGCCGTGTTGGCCGCGTTTCTCATCGGGTTCGCTCAAATCCTGACGGCGGTCTACCTTGGCTCCCACTACCAGATGGTGGTCGCCCTCCTGGCGATCATCCTGACCTTGATCATCAAGCCATCCGGGTTGTTCGGTCAGCAAAAAGAACTGGAGGAACGGGTGTGACAACGGATACCGCACAACGCCGGAAGGAACGGATCGATCGGGGGATCAAGGTGCGGTCCGACGGGATCTATGCTCTGTTGTCCTGGCGGGAACTGGCGTACCTTTCCGTGCCGCGGCTGGTGCTGATCCTGGGTATTCTGGCGTTACCGTTGCTCATGCCCGGCATGTACTGGCAGCGTGTGATTTCCATCGTCTGCATCTATGCCTTTCTGGCCATGAGCTTTGATTTTCTCGCCCATTACGTGGGCCTGGTATCCCTTGGGGGAGCTTTTTTTGTCGGCACCGGCGGGTATATCGCTGCCCTTCTGAACACCACGTTCGGCCTCCCGCCCCTGGTCACCATCCCTGCCGCCTTGATCTTGGGAGCGGCCGTCTGCACGCTGCTTCTGATTCCCTGTCTTCCCCTCCGGGGGGTCTACTTTGCCATTGTTACCCTCATGTATCCGCTCTTTATGGCCCGTCTCATCGAAGCCCTGGACATCTTTGGCGGTACCGACGGTATTCTCGGAATCGACAGTTTCACCAACCCGTGGGTGGAGCAGTACTTTGTCGTGGTCATGGTCCTGGTGTTGCTGTTCGGTCTGCGCCGACTGGTCAACACCGATCTGGGGCTGGTGCTCCGGGCGGTAAAGGACAACGATCAGGCCGTGCGGGCCTCAGGGATGAACGTTACCCGGTACAAGGCCCTGGCGGTCTTTATTGCCGCGGGGATGGGATGCCTCTCCGGCGCATGTCTGGTGCATACCTATATGTGGGCCGGTATCTCCCAGTTCGCCCTGGATTTTTCCGTACTTCCCATCGCTGCGACAGTCATCGGCGGCAGCGGCACACTGGTCGGCCCGGTCCTCGGCTGCCTGATCCTGGTGCCGGCCTCGGAGCTGCTGCGGGATTTCGGAACGCTCCGGATCGTTTTCTACTCTCTGATCCTCGTGACCTTTATCGTATTTCGAAGCGAGGGGTTGATGGTTTACGGGCAGCGAAAATACCATCAGTTCCAAAGGTGGACGGAAATATGACAACCGAACCCATCCTTCAGGTGGAAAACGTCACCAAGACATTCGGGGGGATTATTGCGCTGAATCGGGTCAGCTTTGAGGTTCACGAGGGCGAGATCCTCGGAGTCATCGGCCCCAACGGCTCGGGCAAGACCACTATCGTCAATTGCATCACCGGGTTTATCAAAGCCACTTCGGGACATGTTCGGTTCCGGGGAAAGAACATCACCGGCAAAGCACCCCACAAAATCGCCGACATGGGCGTGGCACGAACCTTTCAGATCATGCGTCCATACTACAGCCTGCCGGCGTATAAAAATCTTGTCATTCCATTGTTTTCGCCCCGGGCACGCCGTACCGGGGGATGGCGGGGTGGCGGCCGGCTGGGGGATAGAAACACGGTAGGCATCGACATCCTCGAAGAAATCGGATTCGAAAGAGATTCCTACGTGCCCTACAAAATGACATCGACCCTTCCCACTGGCTACCTGAAACGGTTGGAACTCGCCCGGTGCCTGGCCCTGAAACCGGAGCTGATTCTCTGTGACGAAGTCTTTTCGGGGCTCAGTATGAGTGAAATCGCCAGCATGGTGCCGTTGATCGAACGGATCCAGATGGACGGCATCACACTGATCATGATCGAACACCGCCTGCGGGAACTGTTTCAGGTGGCAACCCGGGTCATGGTACTCAACTTCGGCGAAAAGATCATGGAAGGGAGCCCGGACGAGGTCATGGCCGATGCACGAGTCCGGGAAGCCTACTTTGGTTCCGAGGAGGTCCAGGAGGTGATGGACCATGCTTGAAGCCTCGGAGCTCATGGTCTTTTATGAAAACATGCTCGCGCTCAACAACGTGACGATCCGTTGCGGTGAGCAACGGATCGTCGGTGTGTTCGGGGCGAACAGCGCCGGTAAATCCACCCTCATGTATGCGCTTTCGGGCATCCTGCTCGATATCCAGAAGAAAGAGGTCATGGCCGGTGGAGAGCGGATCACCATCGCGGGCTCGATCCGTTTCATGGATCGCGACATCATGGACCTCAAGCCGAGTCGCCGGGCAAAAATGGGGATTGTCCTCTGCCCGGAACGTCGGCGTATTTTCAACGAAAGCACGGTGCTCGAAAATCTGAAAATCGGGGGCTACCTGGCGAGCGCGACCCAGAAGAAGGATACTCTTGATTATATTTTCACCATCTTTCCGGCCCTGGCCAAGCTGAGAAACCGTCTCGGCGGCTTTCTGAGCGGCGGCGAACAGCAGATGCTGGCCATCGGCCGGGCCCTCATGGCACAACCGAAAATCCTGCTTCTGGACGAACCCCTGATGGGTCTCAGCCCGCTCATGCAGACTATCCTAATGCGGGCGACCCTGGAGATTCGGCGCCAGCGGAAAATCGCCATCATCGTCACCGAGCAGTATGCCCGGCCGGTGATGCCGATCGTCGATTATGCCTTTATCCTGGAAAACGGATCGGCGGTACTGGAAGGAACGCGGAAGGCGTTGATGGATAATCCGGATGTTAAGGCGGCCTATTTCGGCGTTTAGGTGAGAGCGACGCCAACAGAATCCCAATATTTTTGTTGTGCAACGGTTCGCCGGCACTGCGACGTACTATCAGTACGCCTCGTGCCACAAAGCTCGCACGCGGCGATCTTGGAATTCTAACAGCGCCGCTGTGTAGAGTACAGAACTTGAAAATGGGCGCCGTAAAAATTGCATGGCATGAAATGGAAAAAGCCCCCCTCCCTCTGACTCCCTCCCACCAGGGGAGGGAAGGAGAAACCTCCCCCTTGAGGGGGGAGGTTTGGTGGGGGTGATAGACTTATCAAATTCTAAATAATGAAGAGCGACTTGACCACATTGGAGACGGAAACCACCTTTACCCGGTTTGACCGGATGAGTGAGATGTATCCGGAGAACGCTGCCGTGGTGTATCTTGGTAAATCTTACGCCTACCGGGATCTCCGGGATATGAGTGAACGTTTTGCGGGTGGTCTTTCGGATATGGGCATCGGCAAGGGCGACCGTGTGATGCTCTATCTGGCCAACTCCATCCAGTGGGTCGTGGCCTTTCTCGGTATCCAGAAACTCGGTGCGGTCGCCGTGCCGGTGTCGCCCATCTATACGTCCCAGGAAATCGAATACATGATGAACGATGCCGGGGCGGAAACCGTGGTCTGCATGGACACCAATTTCTGCTATGTGCAGGAGACCTTCGGAGCCACCGGACTCAAACGGGCCATCGTCACCAACCTGGTCGACCTGCTGCCGGCCTGGAAACGGGTGCTCGGATTTCTTTTTGATATTCTGCCCTCCGGCAAGGTGGACCGGGACAGCCGGGTGGTTTCTTTCCGCTCGATGCTCCAGCACCCGCCGTTGCAGAACACCGTCCACATCGATCCGGCCGAAGATCTGTCTTACATCCTTTACACCGGGGGTACCACAGGATTTCCCAAGGGGGTCCCCGGTACCCATATCGGCATGACGTCCTACGTCAACGACGTGACCGAAGATGTTGCCGGCGACCATATATTGGAGGGCAAGGATACCTACATCGCCATCAATCCCCTGTTTCACATTATGGCCCTGGGGTTGTTCATGTCCCTCGGGCTCAACAAGGGGAACACCACCATGCTGATGCCGTTTCCCCAGGTGGACGCCATTCTGGAAACCATCCAGCGTTACGGCGTCCGCTGGATTCTTGGTGTACCGGCCCTCTACCGGATGATCCTGGAGAATGATCGACTCGACCGCTACGACCTCACCTCTTTGAAATACTGCTATTGCGGCGGGGATGTACTTCCGGAAGAAGTCAAGGAACGGTGGCGGGAACGATGCGGCCTTCCGATCTACCAGGTATATGGATCCACCGAAGTCGGGCATGTCTCCTACAGTAAAATCGGGATTGAGCCGAGCCCCAGAGCCATCGGGTTCCCCCTCAACAGCCGTGAGTGTCTTATCGTGGATCCTGCCACACTTCAGCCGGTCCCGCAAAATGAGAGCGGAGAGCTCCTGGTGACCTCCCCTTACACACTCAAGGAATATTACAATAAACCGGAAGAGACCCGGAAAGCTTACGTGGAACTGCACGGCAAAACCTGGTGCCGAATGGGAGATTTTGTCAGCCGGGAGGATTCCGGTGAATTGATTTACGTGGAACGTTCTGCGGACATTATCAAACATAAAGGTTATCGTGTTTCCGCCTCGGAGGTGGAGGCTATCCTCCAGGACCACCCAACGGTTATCGGAGCCTGTGTGGTCGGCATTCCGGACAGGCGTGTCGGAGAGCGGATCAAAGCCATCGTGGTGCTCAAGGAAGATGCCCGGGGCGTCGGCGGCGCGGAACTGATCAATTTCTGCAGGGAACGCCTGGCCCCGTACAAGGTACCCGGATACATCGAGTTCAGGGATATGCTGCCGAAATCGAAAGTGGGAAAGCTGCTGCGAAGAGAAGTGCGTGATGATGAGAAGCGGCGGATGGCCAAAGAGAAGCAGAAACATTTTACAAAGGAAAGGAGAGCTGGAATGGATCTGTTTGTGGCGATTCAGGAAAGACGAAGCTGCCGGGCGTTCATCGACGAACCGGTCGCCGAGGACATTATCGGCCAGATCCTCGAATCTGCCGTGTGGGCTCCGTCTCCGGCGAACGCGCAGCCCTGGGAGTTCACGGTGGTCACATCGCCGGAGAAACGGAAAGAGATCCATGCGGAGGGAGAACGGTGCCGCCAGTGGGCCATCGGCGCCAGCGGGTGGAAATGGCTGGAGAAATATAGCCTCGATTTCCTCTCCCAGGCTCCCGTTATCATTGCGGTGACCGGAAACCCCGAAAAGACCGGTATGGATATGTTCCAGGAAGAGGGAACCGTTGGATACCAGCATGCGTGTGCGGCGGCAATTCAGAACATGCTGTTATCCGCTCATGCACTGGGGTTGGGCAGCCTCTGGTTTACGCTGTTCGACAAGGCACCCATGAGAAAAATCCTGGATATTCCGGACGAGAAAACCCCCATCGCCCTGGTGTGCATCGGAAAACCCGCAGGAGACGTTCAACCGGTGCCGCGAAAAAGCCTTGAGAAGGTTGTCCGCTATATCCGGTAGAAATATTATGAACAGAGAATGTTATCATCTTAAACCGTTCCCGTTATTTGGGCGGGTACAGTGCCCGGCCCGACAACCACAGAAGGGATGTCCAACGTAGGGCCGGGCACCGTACCGGCCATTTCCGAGAGGCAGTCTTTTTCAAAAGCCCTCTCCCAGGGATTCTGAAAAACATGAAAATCCGTTGCGTGCTCTGCGTCTCCGCGGTTATAGGTTTAAGCATCTTCTGAGGAAATGATTATGGTAAACAGCATACTAAACGGGAAACGCATCCTTGCCGTGGATGACGAGCCGGATGTTCTGGAGACCCTGGAAGACCTGCTGGAAGATTACGAGGGCCTGATTCTCGACCAGGCGACGGACTATGAGACCGGCTACCACCTGCTCCGATCCTGGACCTATGATGCAGTCATTTTAGATATTATGGGGGTGCGCGGCTTCGATCTGCTCAGCGCCTCGGTTCACCTGGGATTTCCAACAGTCATGCTCACCGCGCACGCACTCTCGTCAGAGGCGCTGAAGCAGTCCTTCGAAATGGGTGCGCGCGCCTACGTCCCCAAGGAAAAGATGATGGACATCCCCGATTTTCTCGAGGACGTGCTGTCCCTGGAGCATGGCGGCAGCGTGAAACAGACGTTTCAGCGCCTGGGCGGGTTCTTCAACAAGAAGTTCGGTTCCAAGTGGATGGAGGATGAACGGTCATTCTGGGAGAAGGTGCAGAGTGGAAGCTACCTTCCGGACCCGGTGATCCTGAAAAAGTAGCGCCTGTTGGTTTCCGGGAAAACAGCGCCGGCACAACATATGAATTTGAACAAATTTGCTTGACTGACCCCCCCGGCCGAATTCCGTCGAAAGAGGCCATACTAAAGGAGGGACTGAACTTGTCGACCAAAACGCAAATCCTGATATACCTGGCCCTGCTCGCCCTCCTTGATACGGCTATCCCCATACCGATCACGGCGATGCTCTTGATTATGGTCGTTTTCCAGAAGCCGGGATGGTTCAAAGATTCGGTTGAGGATATCTACCGGCGGTAGCGTATTCCGGTTCGATTTCTGGTTTCGGATAAATTTGATCAATTAGTACTTATGGGATTCGAACTTATCGACGTTACGATTTTAAAATTAATATTGTGAAGGGAGCTCTTTATTAAAACGATATCGATCGTACTGGTAATCCTGTTGGCAACGGCAACCAAAGCATCGGCTGGAATTGTCGTTATGGACAGTATGGATCTCGGGGGTACAGACCAAAACAGGCAGGCAGGGGTGACAACGCTGTGTATTGACGGTCTGAAGTTCGTCTATGCCTATAAATGGGCCGCCCAGAGCGGCACCCGAGGCGTTGGTGCAGGCGGTGGTGTCAGCCTCGTTCAGGTGTACGAAGAAAAGAATGGGCAAGTTGTGCCGGCTCGATGTAAATAGTTCGTTTGTGGTGGCTTCAGAGCAAAGCGAAGCACTATATGCAGTAATTTCATGAGCGCATTCTTTCTTTAAGTAGAAGATCGATCACCTCACCAGGGCTCTCCGCACGGAATATCGATTTCTGGTGTGGAGTTTTTAAAAACCCTTCCTTTTCGGCGGTGGTCAACATGAGTTCAAGCGGCGCATAGAAGCCGTTGACATTCAGCAACCCGCACGGCTTGGAGTGAAATCCCATCTGCTGTAGGGTGAATACTTCAAAAAACTCCTCGAACGTACCAATCCCACCCGGCAATGCGACGAACGCATCCGCAAGCTGGATCATGAGATGTTTTCTTTCATGCATAGTGGGTAAAACGTGCAGTTCCGTCAAACCTTGATGGAAATTTTCCTTATCTTTTAATGCTTGAACGGTCACACCCAGAACTCTGCCACCCTCGGCTAAAGCGCTGTCGGCGAGCTGCTTCATAAGCCCGGTAGACGAGCCGCCATAAATACAGGTCAGTCCACGCACAGCAAGTTCGCGCCCCATCGCTGCAGCTGCCTCCATATATGCCGGATGATTACCGGTGCTTGACCCAAGAAAGACACAAATTGAATTCATAACATTTCTTTATTCAGCAAAAAGGTGCCAAACCTTGAATTGTGAATTAAGTTCATCAAAGTAAGTTTGAAACTTGGAGTCTTTTGCCATTTTAGTTTTCACTGATCTCACACTATGACTTACTGTGAAAATATTTGCGGTGGCCTGATTCGATAGACTTAGTTGATCGCACCTCAGTGGAGCCGTGTGGAGCGGATCCTGATAGTCATCCCGTTAAAAGCGAATGCAGATCTTCCCGAAATGCTTTCCCTCTCGAAGATATTCCATCGCTTCCTTGAGTTCTTCAAAAGCAAATACCCGATCAATCACGGGCTTTAGCTGATGCTGTGTCAGTGCCCGGGTCATGGCTTCAAAAGAGTCCCGATGCCCCACGGTGATTCCCTGCAGGCGTATCTTGCGGGTGACAATCAGCCCGAGGCCCACGCCCATGTTCACCCCGGAAAGAACACCGATCATGCTGACGGTCCCTCCCGGTCGAATAGCCCTCAGGGATTGGGGCAATGTCTTCTCCCCGCCCACCTCGACGATGTGATCGACACCATCTCCCCTGGTGAGTTCTTTCACCGCTTTGCCCCACTCCGGAATCGTGATGTAGTTGATGCTTTCATCGGCACCCAACGCCATCGCGCGTTCCAGTTTCTCATCGCTGCTCGATGTGATGATCACAAGAGCCCCAAACAATTTGGCAAACTGCAGGGCAAATAGCGAGACCCCACCGGTACCCTGAACCAAAACCCGATCGCCCGCTTTCACATCCCCCTCGGCAACCAGTGCACTCCATGCCGTCAGCGCGGCGCAGGGCAGTGTGGCTGCCTCTTCGTCCGACAGGTAGCTTGGAACTTTTGCCACACCCTCCTCACTGAGGACCATGTACTCCTGCATAACGCCGTCGATCGGTGCGCCGAGGGTCGACGTAATCCGTGTCATATCGGGTTCACCGGCAATCCAATTCTGCATGAACATTGGGCAAACCCGATCGCCCGCTGCTACGCGAGTGACACCGGCGCCAACCTGAACCACTTCACCGACTCCATCCGAAATGGGAATCAGCGGAAGCGTTCCCGTAAAGGATCCATACCCCCGCATCGGTACGACGAGATCCCGAAAGTTAAGAGACGCCGCTTTCATCCGAAGCAACACTTCACCGCGCCCGGGCTCCGGCTTGTCCCGTTCGGCTATGGTCAGATGCTCCATAGACCAGTCATCCTGAATTTGAAATACCTTCATGGAATGCTCCTCTCCAGTTCTTATTGGGGTCATAATTTCACCGCAAAGGCGCCAAGATCACAGAGTCGATTATTTATTTTGCTTTCCGCTGACCCTTCGACATGTTCAGGACAGAAAGGACGAAAAACAAAAACATCGTCTGCCTATATTGATTTGGATGCGATATCTTTCTGAGGCAGCCCTTAGCCGGAATCCCCCTCTCAGGGATTCTGGAAAACAGAGACACCCTCTGCGCGCGCTACGTCTCTGCGGTGCGGTAAAGATCTATTTATTTCAATTGGGTCTCGTCGTGCCCTGATGCATTCGAACTGAATTTATGCCCGAATCATAGATTCTGCCGGCACAGCAGAAAATTGACCGCTTTCATGCTCATGACCACCTGGCGGTCCTGGTTCAACACTTCGATGAACGAATGAACCAGGCCGCGATCCGGCTTGGAGGTGGATCGTCGGGTCTCGCTGATGGTTACGCGGATGGAAAGCCGATCCCCGGCCCGCACGGGTTTGAGCCATCGCAGCGCGTCGACCCCGGGAGACCCTAAGCTCGCGTTTTTAGAAAGATAATGGTCCGAATAAAGACGCATCATCATTCCGGAGGTGTGCCATCCACTCGCAATCAACCCGCCGTAAATAGTTTCCTTGGCGGCTTCCGGATCGGTGTGAAACAGTTGGGGATCGAATTCCTTGGCGAATGCGATGATCTCATCTTGAGTCACCGTGAGTTCACCAAACTCGTGAACCGAACCGGCCTTGTAATCTTCGAAGTAGCGATTCTCGATGGGTGCGGAAAACGTTGATGATGTCATGACAAAGCTGCATCCGGGAAATGGTCGTGCCGTTGAAAAGTTTTCATGCAATTCAGCGACGGAGTTTCTGAACCAGATAGGCATCCATGATCAGATGGATAATATGGTGCAACACGCACACCACCAGAGCCAGGCCATATTGGGGAAACAGGGCCACCTGAAGAATAATCGACAGAGGCAGCGTTTTCTGGCCACCCATAAAGATTACGCTTTCGCGGCGGCCTGGCCCGATACCCAGGCTCCGGGTCAGTCCCAGGCCTACCAGCACCAGACCAAGATGAAATGTAAACGTCACCGCTGCGACAGGCAGTATGGTGCCGGCCCCCTCAAGAATAGCTCCCCGGCTATGGCACATGGCCATCCACACAATGGACAGAATCAGGCATTGGTTTGCGAGATTAGCCCGTTTCAACATGTTCACGGTAACCACAGGCAAACGGTTTCGCACCAGCAACCCCGCCGTCAGGGGAACGAGCACACGGGTGGCGATCTTTATCATGATCCCAAGACTGTCGATTTCTATCTCCTGACTGGAGCCTGCCAATGGCAGTAGAAGTTCCAGGGCCAGAGGGATCGTGAATACCGCCAGTGAGTTAGCACAAATGGTAATCAGCAAAGCATGGGCCATGTTACCACCGGCCGCACCGGTCATGACCACCCCGCTGCTCAACGTGGTGGGCATGGATGCCACGAGAAACAGTCCAATGAGGATGCCTGTCACGAGCGGCAGAAAACTGTATACTGCGGCAAGCAACGGAGAAGCAATAAAGATGATCAACAGCGATGTCAGAGTTCCTTTGACATCACCAAGTCCTGATCGGATCTGCTTTGAATCGAGGACCAGACCGGACAGGAAAAAGATCGAGACGATCACCACATCCGGCCCGCCATTGGCCTTGAGCCAGCGTCCCACGGAAACTGTTTTGCCGGTGACATCGGCCAACGCCGCCCCGGCAACAATGACCAGCCCCACCATAAACCAGTATTTTCGAAAAAATTCGCGCATCGCAAATTAAAAAGGATCCTAGAATCCTTGGCCCCTTGAATCCTGAACTTAGCATGTCACTTGGATCCTTGAATCCTTGGATCCTCTAATCAGCCTTTCACTCGAATCCTCGAATCCTTGACCCCTCGGACCCTATCTCATTACACATTCCTCCCGGGATGAACAATCACGACCTCCTTTTTTGTCCGGACATTGACGATCACGATCCCTGAGACAATTAAAACCAATGCCGCCAAAAGGTTTGACGTTATCGGTTCACCCAGTATGAGATTCCCCAGCAGCACCCCGGCCACGGGCATGACAAAAATGAATGAGTGCATGGCAACGGCCCCATATTTTTTCAACATGGTGTTCCAGGCCACAAATCCAAACGACGCCGTAACAAATGCCTGATACATTACGGCCAGGATCACGTCCCTGTCTAATCGGGCAGGTATCGCTTCCCCGGCCAGCCATGCCCCGGCAAACAATAAGGGCGATGCAATCAGCATCGGATACAAGACTACCTGATAGGGCTGGAGGCTTACCAGGACTTTTTTTGTATAGACGCCGTTACAGGCCCACAAGAAGGCCGCACACAGCACAATCATGTCACCGGTCTTCAAGTCAGATGAGACGCCCTGTCGCTGGAGAAGCACAAAGGCCACACCGGTGAACGCCAGCAGCATCCCTATCAGCTTTTTGCCGGTGATCCTATCCCCCGGAATAAAAATGTGGGCCAAAATCAGAACAAAAAACGGCTGCATATTGGCCAGAAGCGTGCCTCTGGAGGCATACGTTTTGCTGAGGCCAAAGTAGAACAGGGCCAGTTGTACAGAAAAGATAACCGAAAGGATCGCCAATTGATGTATTTGGCCCTTTCGAATTGCGATGGGCTGATGGGTTGCCAGAGCCCAGGCCAGAATGGTAACTGCGGCAAGGCTGAATCGGATCGCGGCGGTTGAAAATACACCGAGTCCGGTCAGACTGATTTTAATGGCGATGGTATTGGCTCCAAAAAGAAAACTCAGGAACGCGCTAAAAAAAAAGCCCATTACGGGCAGATCTCTGATGACTGGACTTTGGGCCGTCACTGGTATCCCATGGGTCGGAATTCGTTCAGCAGGAAATCTAAGAAATCACCGGCATGGGCCGCTACAAAATGAAGACCGGCCCGGTCAGCAAAATCCGGATCAGCGGAAAATATCGGTCCGCCGGCGACAACTATCGTTTCTGCCGGCAGATGGCTTGCAATGTACGCGATTGTCTCCTCGGAATCAAACTGAAGTATGGTCATCCCCAGAATCGCCGGACAAAGCGATCGGCATACCTCGATAATCACGTTTGGCTTCTGCATGAGACCAATGGGGTGCACGGACAAACCGACCGCTTCAGCAAACTTTTGAATAATGACCAGGCCCTGCCCGAACCCGTCGTCGATGGTGGCCGTCGCCATCAGTGGCCGATCTGGCCAAAGACCGGAAATGCCTGCGTCCTCTCTCCACCGAAGCAGATCGTCGGTCGCAACGATCAGTCCTTCCCTGGAAGGAAGTCCCTGGGTCTTCCAAGTTTTTATGAGCGTTAAAACTTCCGCTTTGAATTCCGGGTGGATTCGCATCGTGGCCAACCTAACAAACCACGTGCCGCAATTACAAATGGTATGTTCGGATGAACCATACCAGGGTTATACGATTGCACCACAACACCAGTTCACCAGACGACGAAAGGGTCGATGAACCGGCTTACCCAGCCATGAAGTAGATTCATTGCAGATTTCCGGTTTCCTGGATTCCTCTTGATCGATGCTCATAAATTCATCCCGCAGGGATCGGTGACAGAGAAACAAGGACAATCTACGTTCGAAATCGCTGTTCCGGTATTCATCGACGATATCAGTGACGTCTTTCATAATGCCTCCTTGGTTGTTTGCGTCCATGTCTTGATTGAGTATAAATGAACACATAAAAACGAACGTTCGTACTTATTAAACACTAAAATAGACCGACCGTTCGTATATGTCAAGTAGTTTTTCAGATTTTTTAAAGATTGAGCTGAGGCGGCGAGTTTGATGCAGCATCCGGAATGCTAAGCACCATATGCCGGTTTTGCTTGACGCCAATAGCCATTCTGACTATTGCTGACAAATTGATAGTTGTATCCAGTATAGTTAAGGGCCGAACCATTTTGAGAGGCCGGTGTGTTTTTCTGCCCCTGTGCCTTAATACAATGGAGCAGACAAACTGCCCGAATCTTGTACTTTTTAAGAGGAGATCAAATGAAATTCGCACTCAAATCAGCACTGGTTGTCCTGGCAGTTGCGATTGTCGCCGGTATCGCCCATGCCCAGTTTTCCAAACCCGAGGATGCCATCCGTTACCGCCAATCGGTTATGGTATTGATCGTCCACCATTTCAAACAGATGGGTGCCGTGGTCCAGGGAAAGGCCAATTATGACAAGGCTTCGTTCGAAGATCATACCAAGCTGGTGCACACTCTTTCCACCATGCCGTGGGAGGCGTTCATGACCCCTGACAGCGACACGGGTAAAACCGATTTGGAGCCATCAGCCCTAAAAAACAAAGATGAATTCATGAGAGCTGCCAAGGACTTCGAAAATGCCACAAAAAACCTCGACCTGGCAGCCGCAAGCGGTAACCTGGGCAGCATTAAGACCGAGTTCGGCACCACAGCCCAGAGCTGTAAGGCGTGTCACAGTCGGTTCCGGAAGTAGGCAGATCAGGTACACGGAGCTTTGTTTCTAATGATTGGCCCTGTCATTCCCATGTTCGGGGTGGGTGGATTCGTGCGGTCCTGCAAACAGAGCACCCCACCCGGCTCAACCGGCCCAGCCCACTAAAAAAAAGACCGCACCGCCGGCCAGCACGGCAAATACGGCGGCCAGCCACAGACTGCCGGTTGTCGCTTCAGCCGGTCCATTCCACTGTTTAATACCGGTAATCATCGGTTTGATCAGGTTTTCGTGCTTGACGAAAAGGTGATAGAACACTGCAAAAAGATGAATTGCCACCAGACCAATCAATATATAGCGATTTAACAGGTGGATGTCGGTGAGCCAATCGCTGAAATCCTTGCTCACCAGCGGATAAAGGGGCCCTTCGGTGAAAATGTCGTCATTCGCAAACAGTCCGGTCCCCGCCTGCACCATAAGGGCCGATAGTATTGCAAGGATAGACCACCCGCCTAATGGATTGTGTCCCAGATGCGGTTTCGAATCACTTTTCAAAAATTTTACGGCATAGCGAATCACGGTACCCGGCCCACGTACGAAAGCGCCAAACCGGGACTGGTACCCGCCGGCAAACCCCCATGCAAATCGGAACAGTAACAGCACAAGGATGCCGTAGCCGCTCCGCATGTGGTAGGTCATCATATTACCGCCGATATTGCCACTGACAAAGGAGACAGTGACAAGTACGACAAGGCTCCAGTGAAACAATCGAGTCGGCAGGTCCCACACCTTTACGGGTCTGGGCCGATCTTGATCCGCCTGTTCTGATGGTGACGTTTCCATGGCGATAGGTGGCTCTGTTATCATGATTTCTGGCGTACTGGCCGCATCTTGAGCGGGACAGAGCCCTGATGCTCCAGAAAATTATACAATTCTGAAGACTTCGGATCCGATATCGACGGTATTCGGGCCATTATCCCGACATCATCCCGTTTTGTCCACCCTATTACAGTCATGCGGCAATCCTCTGCCGGAATTTTATGATCCACAAGTGATATTCTGTCAAGCAGGTAAATTCCCATTGTTATTCAATAACTTAAAAAAGTTGTGACAAGGACTTGTCTGCCACACGGGGCTTCCTTCAGATGCGGTTTCAATCGCAAAGGATTTTTTACTTACCGGTAGGCGTTTCAAGGCGTTTTCCAATCGTTACAAATACGGTGACATATCCATGACGTTTCCGATATTGATTGTCTTTGCGTTTGTGCGGGTGAAGGGCCCCGCACCCATGCCAGTTGCACCGCGACACAAGCAGTGGGGCTCTAGTCGGGTTTTTGAGATGGGTTCTACATAGTGTTCCCGAACCTTCGCCGTCCTTCATGGATATCAGAAGGTTCGTTCCAGGTTAATCGATTGGGAAGGGCTGAATTGGTTCGCGCTGAAGAAATGTATCAGTTTGGAGTCATTCCAGTCGACCAGGGTGCTTATTTTATTAACACCCAGTGATTTTAGATGATCCAAAAATTCATTAATCATCTTCTTCCCGATACCCATGCGCTGGTAATCGGGATCGATACCGATGGTATCCAGGGTTGCTTCCTCGCGGTGAATACCATATTCACCCATATAGAGGACACCCATCACAAATCCCACCACCTTACCATCCTTGTCTTCGGCCACAAGCGACGTCGGTACAAAATCTTTGGATTTAAAAAGCTTTTCGAACTTGTTTTCATAGTACTCCGCGCGGGAATTCTTGAGTACCTTCTCATCAATACCAACCACAGCGTCAAAATCCTCAGCCTTCATAAGTCTGATGTTGATGGTGCTCTCGTCCATGGGGACTCCTTTCTCGCCAGAGACGTGTCCTACAAGCCTCTCAACAAATGGATAGGTACTATTCAGAGTAATGGGCCCATCGAATTGAGAAAATATTGGTTGGTTCGTCTCCTCTTTTACGCCGACACCTGGCACAACACAAGGAAAAACCGGAAAGCCCCGATAGTGTTGATGATAGGGTGAATGATCTTCGGAGATTTTGATTCCAGCCCCCGAAAAGCCCCCTATCGATCATCCTATTCCACAACTGTAGTCCGGACATTGCACCACACGGAGGCTTTCATGACCAAGGCAGTTCCTGGCGGGGTTACACAGGTACTTACGTACCCCTTGCCGTCCTTCCGCTACGCGGAGACGACAAGGCGCCTCGCTTCGCGATTCGCTGCTTACTACGAGGCGAAGCTGTAGTCCATCTACCGCGAGTCTCGAATAACGCGGGGCATGGAAGTCTCCGTGTGGCCTGAAGGGTGAAATCTTTTCAGGTCGTTTCTTAATTATTGTGTGTTGCATATTGCATTCTATGGGATCGTCTCAGAATCCACTTGATCGCTCCGGCATTGTTTCTTTTTAGCCTCTGGCTGAAAAGATTTCATGCAATGTTCGGAATAGTTCAATGAGTTTTAACCTTGACAGATTTCAAGGAAAACCATACAACTATTTTGTAGCTAATTTATAGTTAAATTGTAGCTTTGCACGGGAGATGCGAGCGATGTTTTGAGCTCGATCTTCCGTTTTTGAACGTAGTGAATTGTATTGTAGCTGGTCGGACCTAAGTAACTTTCAAAACCAGAATGTGGTTTATCTTTAGACACGCTTGAAAAGATTCTATGCAACTTTCGGGTTGAGATGCTCCGCCTTGACCTCGGATTGGTGCGGATCATCCCAAAACTCCTTACAAACCCAATCATTTATCAGAAAACATTGCGCCATCGGAATCTGGTCGGTGTCATTCTTTAATTCCCGTATCGATTCGCCCGCTTGAGGAGAAAATGATAGCCGGCAAAGGAGAAAAAGATGAGGTACGCAGAGACGGGGTTTAATCTAGAAATCGATCTGTCCCGGGGAAGCATTGATCGGGTCGAATCTGATCCAAGAGACACCGAGCTGTATCTTGGGGGGCTGGGGACAAACGCCAAGATATTGTGGGACAGGGTTCCCCCTGAAGTGGAGCCGTTTTCTTCCGAGAATCTATTAATATTCGGCGCCGGTCTATTATGCGGTACACCGGCTACCGGGTGCAATCGTACCATTGTTTCAACCATTTCACCCCAGACAAAGTTGATGGCATTTTCCATGATGGGAGGATTTTGGGCTCCGGAATTGAAGTATGCCGGCTATGACAAGGTGATATTGCGCGGCAAGTCACCGGATCTGGTTTATTTGTGGATAAATGACGACAAGGTCGAATTACGGGATGCCTCACATCTGCAAGGCATGGGAGCGACCGAAACTGCAGATCAAATCAGGCAGGAGTTGAATGAGCCCAAAGCCCAGGTGGCGGCTATCGGTCTGGCCGGTGAAAACCGTGTGTATTTTGCTTCCATCGAGCAGGGGCGGTCCAGTGCCAGCCGGCTTGGCATCGGCGCCGTAATGGGTGACAAAAGGGTAAAAGCGATCGCGGTTCGCGGGACAGGGGACATCAATGTTGCGCAGCCGGCCGAATACCTGGAACTATGCCGCGAAGTGCTGGAATATATAAAATTCCGTAATGAAAATCCGATTCCCGGCGTAATGGCCATATTGCAGGGGCTCGGGTCACCGCAGGAAATGGCAATCCATGATGAGAAGTGGCACACCGAAAATTTCATGTGGGGAAACTCGCGTGTGCGCCGAAAAGGTTTCTGGACCGACGAGGTCAAAGCCGCGTGGACGCAGTCCATGGACAGCATGCGGACACGGCTGATCAGTTGCTACAACTGCCCCATGAAATGCGGGGCAACCATTTCCCCGCCGGGCAAACCTACCTACATGATGAAATGCTTCTCGAAATTGACCTACACCATGGCGGCCATGTCAGACCTGGATTTTGGATTGAAAATCGCCCAGCATGCCACGGAATACGGTGTGGACGGATTTTCGACCCCGCAGGTAATGGCCTTCGCCCTCGAACTGTACGAAAACGGCATATTAACGGACAATGATATGCCGGGACTGCCCTCCGACAACGAGGGGCGATTTTATTGGCTGCTTGACAAAATTGTCCGGCGCGAAGGGATCGGGGATGTTCTGGCCAATGGCACGTACTGGGCCGCCAAAGAGATCGGAAACGGCGCAGAAGATTATGCCCATAACAATATCAAGAAACATGAGCAGCTGCCGCTCAAGCTGTCCATGCTGAATCCGATTTATTTCCTGATGTATTCCACCGGTGAGAAGATAAACATTACCCAGATTGAAGGACAGTTCCCCCAGGCACCTTACCCCAAGAGAGAGCAGCGGGAAGAGTTCGTAAAGGACTGGTTTCAGGTTCCCGATGAAAAGTTCAAGCAGTATTTTTTGGACTGGGAACTTCGCGGAGAAAATTCGATTCCATATTACCCGACGGTTCAGATGTGCTGTGACATCGTCGACTGGCAGGAAAAAATGCACTATCTCGACGATGCCCTCGGGATGTGTGCCGGTCTGTCATCATTCCCCTTAAAGCCCCCATATCATATTCACAATTACCCGAAATTCATTTCAGCCGGTGCCGGGATCGCCATGGATGAAGATAAATTGTCCCAGGCAGCCAAACGGTACCGCACCTTAGTCAGAGCCATCAATATAAGAAGAGGCATGCGCAGAAAAGACGAAAAGCCGCCTAAGAACCATTGGAAAAAAAGATTCCCTGAACTCGAAAAGGAACTGCTCGATACGTATTATAGATTCAAGGGTTGGAACAGCGATGGCATACCGACCAGGGAGTCTTTAGAGGAGTTGGGATTGGATTACGTGGCAGAAGAATTCATCGAAAGGGGGATCCTGAAAGACGGGGAAGATGGGCCTGCCGAAGAGGCCGCCACGACGGAAGTGGCGCAGGAATAAAGTGAAGGGAGTACAGCCGTGACGGGTGAGAAAAAAAAGAAAACAGTTAAAACCATCAGAATCGATGTCGATAAATGCAATGGATGCCGGGCCTGTGAGATGATCTGCTCGGCCTTTCATGCGGCGCCGAAATACAGCAGCAATAATCCGGCCAGGGCTCGAATCCGCGTGATCAGTGAACCGCTCAAGGACATATATGTTCCGGTGTACGCGGGTGACTATACGCCGGCCGAATGTGCCGGCCGGGATAAATACATGATTGACGGCAAGGAATACGAAGAGTGCGCCTTCTGCCGTGCCTCCTGCCCTTCCAGAGGCGATTTCAAAGAGCCCGATTCCGGTCTTCCTCTCAAATGCGATATGTGCGAAGGCGAGGAAGAGCCCCTGTGTGTGAAATGGTGCATTACGGATGCCCTGGTTTTAGAAGAAAGGGAAGAAGAAATCGAAGAAGAGGAAGCGCAGGAGGAGTTGGAGATCGGTTTGAAATCCCTGGCAAAAAAATTTGGCCTTCAGAATGTAGCGGATGTTGTTGCTAGAATGACCCTGTCAAATAAGGATTAATTGAACCTGTGGAAACTGTAGCTCCATTAAAAGAGATCATCGATATCATAAAAGAATCCGGTGGTGATGCGTTCAAATTATGCTATCAGTGCGGGCTGTGCGATACGGTTTGCCCCTGGAGCAGGGTCAGGGACTTCAGCATGCGCAAGCTGATCCGGGAAGCCACCTTTGGTTTGACCGACATCGAAAGTGAAGAGATGTGGCGTTGCACCACCTGCGGGAACTGTCCCCGGCAATGCCCGAGGGGTGTGAAAATAATTGAATGCGGGGTATCCCTGCGCCGGATTTCGACCGAATATGGGATCTTTCCCACTTCCGTCAACCCCGTGCGCGCCATCAGCGCCAGTCTCACCGGGGAAGGCAACCCCCTGAGTGAGGAACGGAAAAAGAGGGCCGATTGGGCGGAAGGCCTGTCCGTAAAGACGTTTACCGAGGGGACAGAAATCTTGTATTTCCCCGGCTGCTACCTGTGCTATGACCCGAGGTTGAAAAAAGTCGCCCGTGACACCGCCAAAATCCTCAACAGGGCTGGGGTAGACTACGGCATCCTGGGTTCAAAGGAAAATTGCTGCGGTGAAAGCATCCGCAAGACGGGCGATGAGGAATTGTTCAAGCGCCTGGCCAGGGAAAACATCAAAACGTTTATCGACAACGGCGTGAAGAAAATCCTGGTTTCCTCACCACATTGCTACCACACGTTCAAAAACGAGTACCCTGATTTCCGCGTAAATTTCGAGGTGGTTCACATCTCCCAGTATTTATTCGAGCTCGTATCCGAGGGACGACTCGATCTCCCCCAGGCGTATGGGAAGAAAGTGACCTATCATGATCCCTGTTACCTGGGGCGGCATAACGGCGTTATTGACGAACCCCGGAAACTACTAAAGAAAATACAGGGCCTGGAACTGATTGAGATGCCGGATGCGATGGAAAACAGCCTTTGCTGCGGGGGCGGCGGCGGCCGCATCTGGATGGAAACGCCGAAGGGTGAACGATTCTCAGACCTCAGAGTGGAGCAGGCGCTCGGTGCCGGAGCCGAGGTGCTGGCGACGTCCTGTCCCTATTGCATCAGCCATTTTGAGGAAAGTTTGCTGGGCCTGGAGAATAGTGACGCCGCCCAGATCAAGGATATCACGGAGATTGTCCAGGAAGCTATTGGCTGAATTGGTATAGCGGGCTCATTCCCCACGCAGTTTGACGTTGACGTGATCGGGCAAGCCGCTGCAAGGCGGGCTTCAATCGTCCCTGAATCATCACCGGGCCGCGTATCATCCAGACTTTGGGAAGCAAGCCTCAACATAACCTTATTAAGGATGTCGATAAATGGAAAGTGAACCCATGCAACAGCTCGGTAACAGTTTCGCAGACAGCGATTTTGCAGACGTGATGGTTGTCGGTGGCGGCATCAGCGGAATTCAAGCGTCCCTCGATCTTGCCGCGTCGGGGTATAAGGTTTATCTGGTCGAAAAATCGCCGGCCATCGGCGGCCATATGGCCCAGCTTGACAAAACCTACCCGACGAATGACTGTTCCATGTGAATTCTCGCGCCCAAACTGGTCGAGGTCGGCCGGCATCCCAACATAGAGGTTCTGACCTACACGGATGTTGAGCGTGTGGATAAGAAGGCGGGGGACTTCACGGTCACCCTGAACAAAAGACCCAGATACATCGACGAGGTGAAATGCACAGGGTGCGGCACCTGCGTAGAGTATTGCCCGCTCGAAATCCCCGATCCATACAACCAGGACTTATCATCGAATAAAGCCGTCCATATATACTTTTCCCAAGCCGTTCCGCTTGTCACGTATATAGATGAAAGCTGCCTTTATCTTGAAGAGAAGAAATGTGCCATCTGCGAAGGCGCCTGTCAGAATGAGGCCATCTGTCTTCATCAGGAGGCCGAAGAGCTGAAGGTGAAAGTTGGGGCGATCGTTCTGTGTCCGGGTTATGAACCATTTGATCCTGAATTGAGGGGCGACTATGGATACGGCAAAATGGAGAATGTCGTAACCAGTCTTGACTTTGAACGGCTCCTGTGTGCGACCGGGCCTCACGAAGGTGAGATATTGCGCCCTTCGGACAAAAAGCACCCCCATAACATCGCATGGATCCAATGTGTCGGATCCAGACAGGTCGTCCCCGGAGGTAACAGCTATTGCTCATCCGTGTGCTGCACGTATACGCAAAAACAGGTGATTCTGGCAAAAGATCATGACCCAGAGACTGAGTGTACGGTATTCCATAACGATATCCGTTCCTACAGCAAAGATTTCGAAAAGTTCTACCAGAGAGCGGCAAACCTTCCCGGGACTCGATTCATACGAAGCTACGTATCCATCGGGAAAGAAATCCCCGAAAGCAAAAACGTCACCATCCGATATGCTACTGACGAAGACGGCGTAAAGGAAGAAGAGTTTGATCTGGTGGTGTTGTCCGTGGGGTTGAACCCGCCGGATGAAACGGAAAAAATGGCCGAACTCTATGACATCGAGCTGGATTCCCACGGATTCTGCAAAACCAACCCCGTTAATCCCATCGAGACCTCTCGCCCCGGGATTTTCGTCAGCGGAGCATTTCAGGGTCCTTTGGACATTCCCGAGTCGGTGTTCTCCGCCAGCGGAGCAGGCTCACAATGCGGTGAATTACTTAACCACAGACGAGGGCGGCTGTCCAAAGAAAGGATATATCCAGAAGAGAAGAATGTCTCCCGAGAAGAGCCCAGGGTCGGTGTTTTTGTGTGTCACTGCGGCGCCAACATCGGAAGAGTGGTCGACGTCCCTTCCACCGTGGACTATGTCAAGACTTTGCCCAATGTGGTCCATGCCGAGGAACAGCTGTTTTCATGCGCAACCGATTCCGCGGAGTCGATAACCGAAACGGTCCGGGAAAAGGGGCTCAATCGAGTGGTTGTCGCGGCATGCTCCCCCCGAACCCTGGAACCACTGTTCCGGGACACACTGCGCGAGGCGGGCATCAATCAATACTACCTGGATATGGCCAATATCAGGGAGCATTGCTCCTGGGTTCACGCACGCGAAAAGGAAAAGGCCACCGAAAAGGCAATGGACATCACCCGGATGTCGGTGGCCCGCGCCTGTCATTTGGAACCGCTGCAGGAGATCGATCTGCCCGTCAACAAGAAGGCGCTTGTGGTCGGCGGCGGTATCGCCGGCATGACCTGTGCGCTTTCCATCGCCAACCAGGGCCATGAGGTGTATCTGCTGGAAAAAGAAACAGAGCTCGGTGGAATGAGCCGGAAAATCCATTCTACCCTGGATGGCGTGGATGTTCAGGCTTACTTGTCCGACCTGGTGCGCACGGTTTATCAGCACCGGTTAATCCATGTGTATACCGGTGCCGTCATTACAGAGGCGACCGGTTATGTCGGGAATTTTATCACCAGTGTGACGTCAGACATTGGGATCACCGAAATAAAACACGGCGCGGCAGTTATCGCTACCGGTGCTCAAGAATATAAACCCGTCGAATACCTGTATGGAGAAGATGACAGGGTATTGACCCAGTTGGAGCTGGGGGCGCAGATCGCCAGCAGAGAAGAACGGCTGATCAACTCCGAGAGCCTGGTCATGATTCAATGTGTCGGCTGCAGACAGGAAGACCGCAATTATTGCGCCCGAGTATGCTGCAGCCATGCGATCAAGAACGCCTTGAATTTGAAGAAAATAAATCCCGATATCGATATTACCATTATCTTCAGGGATATGAGAACCTATGGGTTCACCGAGGATTATTACCGGCAGGCATCCGACAACGATGTGAAGTTCATCCGCTATGAGCCGGACGAGAAACCCCGGGTGGTAGCGGTGGTGGCAGAAGGCCGGCCTGTTTTAAGGGTTACCCTGCCGGACTATATTCTAGGGCGAAAGCTGGCGGTGGATGCCGACACACTTGTCTTGTCGGCGGCCGTTATCCCTCCCGCCGGAAACAGAGATATATCCAATCTTTTTAAAGTCTCTCTGGGACCGGATGATTTTTTCAAGGAAGCCCATGTCAAGTTGCGGCCTGTCGAGTTCGGTACCGAGGGCGTCTATCTTTGCGGAATGGCGCACTATCCCAAGCATATACCTGAAGCGATCAGCCAGGCCCATGGCGCCGCAAGTCGGGCGCTGACTCTGCTTTCAAATGACATCGTCACCGTTTCGGGTTCCGTCTGCGAGGTAAAAGAGAATGATTGCGTATCGTGCGGGGCATGTATCACTGTTTGTGTGTATAATGCCATAGAGTTTCACGAGACGCCCCATGGCAAAAAAGCCTGGGTTAATCCGGTTCTCTGCAAAGGCGATGGACTGTGCTGCGCGAAGTGTCCGACAAATGCCATATTCCTGAAACACTTTACCGATGAGGACCTCTTGAGCCAGATCGATACTGCGTTTCATGAGGAAGAGGTCATGTAAAAGGAGACGAACACGAATGAGTTCAGGACAACCATTCAAACCGAAAGTACTGGGGTTTGTCTGCCATTGGTGAGCATACGGTGCCGCTGACATGGCTGGAGTTTCCAGGCTGCAATATTCAACTGAAATCAGGCTAATCCGTGTCATGTGTTCCGGCAGGGTCGACCTTGAATTTATCCTCCGCGCCTTTTCAAACGGAGTAGACGGGGTATTTATTGGGGGTTGCCGTCTTGATGAATGTAATTATATCACCCATGGGAATTACGATGCACTGAGCAATGTGCTTCTCTGCAAAAAAATTCTGGAACACATCGGGTTGAATCCGGAACGGCTGAACATCGAATTTATGTCATCCGGTGATGGCATCCTTCTGGTCGATATGATTAATAATTATTGCGAGAAGGTCACAGAGATAGGACCGCTTGGCACGAGCGAAGGAATGGAAGGAAAAGAATTATCCTTAAAACTTGAAGCCGTCACTCAATTGATTCCATACCTCAAGCTTGTGGAACGAGAGAAACTGAGAGTTCCGGTTAAATCGGAAGAGGCCTATCACCAATTTTTTAAGAGTGAAGCGGTAGACCGGTTATTCAACGAACTCATCTTAGATAAACTGGCAATAAGCCAAATTTTGCTGCTATTGCGTGAAAAACCCCTCTCAACCGGAGAAATGGCCATGGCGCTGGGATTAAATCCATCAGACGTCGCAAGGCACATAAACAGCTCATCGAGGCACGGATTGGTCAGGTATGACGCACAGCGCAAGTGCTATGCGCTGTCCTGAGTATCGGAAACAGGGCGTTTCCCGGCTGACCTGGAACTTTTTTACATTTGAAGCGATCTCAAAAATGTAGATCAGGGTTCAGGGCAAGGCGCAGGGCGGTGAAAAAGCGGAGCATACACGGTAGTATGTACGCATAGGTGCGGGTAAAGGGCCCCACACCTATGCCCGCCGGCCTGCAACGCCGCCATGGGCCCTTAGATGCGTTTTTGGGATAGCTTCTTGTCAATTCTCCGCCTCAAGCGGACCTGGCTTAGGATAACGGATATGGATATCGAAAGAGTCGATCAGATTATTGACGCGCATCAGGGCGAAGCCAGTTCACTGATTCAAGTACTGCTGGAAATTCAGAGCGAAAACCGCTGGCTATCCAAGGAAGCGATTCAGAGAGTCAGCGACAGATTAAAGGTTCCGTTAAGCCGGATACAACATGTCGCCACCTTTTATAAAGCCTTCAGTCTCGTGCCCAAGGGGCAGCATGAAATTCATGTATGCATGGGTACTGCCTGCCATGTACGGGGCGCGACACGGGTCCTTGACACCATGCAGGATCTGACCGGTATTAGACCCGGTGAAACAGATCTGGATCTGAAATTCAGCCTGGAGACGGTGAATTGTCTCGGATGCTGTGCCCTGGGGCCGGTGGTGGAAATCGATGGTAAGACCCACGGGAAGATGGTGCCGGGTGAGACTGCAGATGTGCTAAACAACTATGAGTAGGTGAAAATTATGGCGCGGTTAAACTCGCCTGAAGAATTAGAAAAAGTCAGACAGGAGATTTTATCCCGAAGAGACCCAAACACGCCTCGCATTTCAATATGTGCCGGCGCTGGTTGTATTGCCTTCGGTGCAAGTGACGTCATAGCCGCCTTTAAAGCAGAGATTAAAAAACAGGGCTTGCAGGCTGATGTGGATACCAAGGGAACCGGGTGCCCTGGATTTTGTGAGAGAGGACCCGTTGTGGTCATTTTTCCAGAGGAGATATGCTATCTCCAGGTAAGACCTGAAGACGTTCCAGAGATTGTCTCTCAGACCATAAAGGAGAGGAAGATCGTCGATCGTCTACTCTATGTTGACCCAACCACAGGCGAAAAAGCAACCTATGAATCCGACATTCCCTTTTATAAAAATCAAGAACGAAACATCATCGGCAGTAATATTAAGATTGATCCGAAGAACATCGATGACTATCTGGCAATTGGCGGGTACTCCGCGTTAGCCAAAGTTCTTTCGGGCATGACCTCCGAGGAGGTAGTGGAGGAGGTCAAAAAATCCAACCTGAGAGGCAGAGGCGGCGGCGGCTTTCCCGCAGGGCGAAAGTGGGAAGGATCCCGCAATGCCCCTGACGAAATAAAATATGTGATCGTCAATGCCGACGAGGGGGACCCAGGGGCATTTATGGATAGAGCTCTCCTTGAAGGTAACCCTCATTCAATCCTCGAAGGGTTGATCATCGGTGGTTATGCCATCGGCTCTTACGAGGGCTATATTTATGTTCGACAGGAATACCCCCTGGCGGTGGAGAATGTGACCCTCGCGATTAAACAGGCTGAGGCGTATGGTTTTATTGGGAAAAACATCCTGGACTCAGGCTTTGATTTCACGATTACAGTGCACCAAGGGGCCGGCGCTTTCGTCTGTGGTGAATCGACTGCACTTATGACGGCACTCGAGGGCAAGGTGGGGGAGCCCAGACCGAAGTATATCCGCTCCAACATCAAGGGCCTTTGGGGTAAGCCCAGCGTGTTGAATAATGTTGAGACATGGGCCAATGTGCCACTTATTATCAATAACGGCGCTGATTGGTTTACTCAATTTGACACCGACGGAAGCAAAGGTACGAAAATTTTCTCCCTGGTTGGAAAGATTACCAATACCGGCCTTGTGGAAGTGCCCATGGGCATGGGCCTGAAAGATATTATTTACAAAATAGGCGGTGGAATCCCTGGCGGTAAGAGGTTTAAAGCAGTGCAGACCGGGGGACCGTCTGGAGGATGCGTCCCTGAGGAACTGTTAGATCTGGAAGTCGGCTTTGATGAACTCACCAAGGCCGGTTCCATGATGGGATCGGGCGGGATGATCGTAATGGATGAAGATACCTGTATGGTTGATGTGGCCAGGTACTTCATTGACTTTCTTACCGATGAATCCTGTGGTAAATGCGTCCCCTGCCGTGAAGGCCTGAGGCAGATGCTGAAAGTTCTCGCGAACATCACCGAAGGAAAAGGGGAAGAGGGTGACATCGAGCTTTTAGAGGAACTTAGCGAAGTTGCTAAAGAAGCCTCCCTTTGTGCGCTGGGAACAAGTGCCCCGAACCCGTTCCTCAGCACGGTGCGCTACTTCAGAGATGAATACGATGCACACATCAGGGAAAAACGTTGCTCGGCCTTGTCCTGCAAGGAACTGATCGCGTACCATATTGACCCGCAAAAGTGTAAAGCCTGCATGATCTGCCTGAGGAAGTGTCCTGCCGACGCGGTTGACGGCGGCAAGAAGAAAATCCATGTAATTGTACAGCAGAAATGTACAAAGTGCGGCACCTGCTTTGATGTCTGCCCATCTCGCTTTGATGCGGTGGAGAAAATATCAGGTAGTCCTGTTCCGCCCCCTATCCCTGAAGAGGAAAGAATTATTGCCAGAAAGAGCAACGAAGATGAATGAGATCGTATTAAAAATAGATGGAAAAGAGGTCAACGCCAGGGAAGGAATGACTGTCCTTGAGGCCGCCCAAAGTGCCGGCATTTCGATACCCACATTATGCCATCACGAAAAATTGGAGCCGTTTGGCGGCTGCCGTCTATGTATCGTGGAAGTACAGGTGGGCGACTGGAAAAAGCATGTCGTTTCGTGCGTTTACACGGTGGAAAAGAACCTGATTGTAACAACCAGATCTGCGAAAATAGATAACATTCGTAAAATGATATTGGAACTGCAGCTTTGTCACGCACCGGATTCACCGCAACTGATGGAACTGGCCGATGAGTATGGAGCAGACAAGGACCGTTTTGAAAAGGAGGCCTCATTCTGCATTCATTGTGGTCTGTGTGTACGGTACTGTGCTGAAGTCAAGAAAAAGGACGCTGTGGGATTTGTTGATAGAGGAATACTAAAGGAGATATCATTTATTCCGGAAATAGCCGCCAAGGAATGCTGGGACTGCAAAGAATGTTTCCCGCTATGCCCCACGGAGGCACTGCAAGCCGCTTTCGTTCTGACCCGATCCCTCATGTCCCCCCGCCACCTCTTAAAGCCGCCTCAAAATAAATAGGGGTCAAACCTTGTCGGGCTGTTGCCCGAACCGGTTTTATCGAGCCGTCTTTAGCTCCATGACGCATGCTCTTTCAACCAACATGGGAGCATGATTTAATTGCGATCTGAGTC